>JAJXVT010000031.1 GCA_021781995.1 bacterium
CGAAGAGGCGTCGGTCCGTAGGTGTTTTGATTTCGTTTTCAAATGAGAGAATTGCTTCGGGGAAGTCTCCAAGTCCTGAGCTGTTTAGATGGAGCATGCGCACGGCTTTTTGCAGCGCTTCTGGAAAAGTCCTTCCGATCGCCATGACTTCGCCGACACTTTTCATTTCTGTGCCGATAGTTCGTTCTGCGGTTTTGAATTTTTGTGTGTCCCAACGTGGGATTTTTACGACGATATAATCGAGTGCCGGTTCAAAAAAGAACGTTGTTTTTTTTGTGATGCAATTAGTCAGCTGATCGAGCGAATAACCAAGAGCTAATTTTGCTGCGACAAATGCCAGAGGATAGCCCGTTGCTTTCGAAGCAAGAGCACTTGAGCGGGACAAACGCGCATTCATTTCAATCACGCGATAGTCTCCCGATTTAGGGTCGAGAGCAAATTGCACATTGCATTCGCCGACGATTTGGAAATGGCGCGCTGCGCGGATAGCAATGGAGCGCAAAAGGTGATACTCTTCATTGTTGAG
Source organism: bacterium (assembly GCA_021781995.1). Classification (GTDB taxonomy): domain Bacteria; phylum Chlamydiota; class Chlamydiia; order Chlamydiales; family SM23-39; genus CAITMJ01. The sequence goes on from JAJXVT010000031.1 coordinate 527, forward strand.
CGTTTGCGATGGAGCCACGACGATGCTTTCTCCGGTGTGGACGCCCATCGGATCGAAATTTTCCATATTGCAAATCGTCAGCGCTTGATCTTTGCAGTCGCGCACGATCTCATATTCGAGTTCTTTCCAGCCCTTTAAATATTCTTCGATTAAAATTTGCGGCGCGCCGCTGAGCGCTTGCGAAGCTTTTGTTTTGAGCTGCTCGGCATTATCCACACGGCCTGAACCTAGTCCTCCCAGTGCAAAACCTGCTCGCAGCATGATTGGATAGCCGATTTGTTCCGCCGCCTCAAGCGCTTCTTGTATAGATTGAGCTGCATAGCTTTTAGGAGTTGCAATGCCGATTTGCTTAAGATGCTGTTTAAATAACTCTCGATCTTCTGTCCATTCAATTGCCTCAACGGGAGTGCCTAGTACTTGGATTTGATAGCGCTGTAAGATGCCTCGATTCTTAAGAGCTAGCCCTAAATTGAGCGCAGTTTGTCCACCGAAACTCAACACTAAAGAGTCTGGTCTTTCCTTTTGAATTACCTTTTCGACTGATTCGACATTCAAAGGCTCTAAATAGACCTGATCAGCCATGCCTGGGTCGGTTTGTACGGTGGCGATATTGGGGTTAATTAAAACAGTGTAAATTCCCTCTTCTTTGAACGCTTTAATCGCCTGTGATCCCGAATAATCGAATTCGCCTGCTTGCCCGATCTTAAGGCCGCCGGATCCTAAAATAAGAACGCGTTGAATCACGATTCCCCCAGCACTTGTTTTGCAAAAACCTCGATAAGATAAGCAGCATCTGTTGGCCCCGGACATGCCTCAGGATGAAATTGCACTGCAGAAAAGGGCAGCGTTTTATGCGCGATTCCCTCGATGGATTGATCGTTTAAACTAGTAAAAGTGATTTTCCAGTCTTTGGGCAGACTATTTTTATCGATGGCATAGCCGTGATTTTGCGATGTGAGAATGCATTGTTGAGTTTCTTCATTACGGCAAGGGTGGTTTTGTCCCCGGTGGCCAAATTGGAGTTTGTGCGTTTTCCCCCCGATGGCGAGCGCTAAAATTTGCGCGCCGAGACAAATTCCGAAAGTGGGCTTTTGCTTTAAAAGCGCCCTTTGCAAAATCTCAATTGTCTTCGTGCACTTGGCTGGATCGCCCGGGCCGTTAGAGATAAATAAACCATCGAATGGTTCATTGGCATAATCATAATCATAAGGCACTCGGACGATCTCAATGGGAAATGGAAGCAATTGACGCAAAATGCTTTCTTTCATGCCGCAGTCGACGGCGATGATGCGTTTAGAGCCTTCGCCATATGTTTGGATGTTTTGGCAAGTCGCAGTTTCGACGAGATCGAGTTGATTCGGATCGAAAAACTTTGAGGGTTGTCGCCCTATGACAATGGCCCCAGGCGCAGGGCCTGTTCTGCGCAGGCGTTTTGTGAGTTCGCGCGTATCAACGTCTGTGATGAGCGGAGTGCGGTGATATTGCAACCATTGCAAGAGAGATTGTTGTGAATCTAGATGGCTAGGGGAGGAGCAAAGATTTCCGATGACAACGCCGGCAACCTGGATGCGGTCGGACTCCCATTTGCTTTTGTCTGGAACACCGTAATTACCGATGATGGGATATGTAAAGACTAGAATTTGGCCGGCAAAAGAAGGATCGGTTAGCGATTCGACATACCCGGTCATGCCGGTTGTAAAAACCACTTCTCCGAAATAAGGCTCTAGTTGCCAATCAGGCGAATGTCCTGCAAATATTTCGCCGGTTGCTAATGTGAGCGTGGATGGCGTCATTGTCATAAACTGCGAGCATCGTAGCGCACCGGCGGCTATTTGCGCAATATTTCCGGCAATAAGAGCAGGGCACTGACCATTAAAAAATATTTTTGGCTTTTCAGCCCTTTCGAATTATTTTATTATGCTGTCTGTTGATTTTTATTAAAAAACAGTGCATAATTGTTGTTTTGTAATTAAACAGTGGAGTTTTTGTGGATAATCAAAAATTAGACGTAATAGATAAATCATTTGATAAATTTACGCCCTACCCTCTTTTGTCTACCATGACGGGAGCTGGAAGAGCTGTGTATGGATTAGCAGAATTTATTACAGGTGTTGTTAAGAGTATATTCTTTGGAATAGGACAGTTATTCACAAATGATGCCGCTTGTCAAAAATCATTTGATGACGCATGTCTTCATATCTTTTTTGGTTCAGCCAATATAGTAAAAGGTATAGTTGAAGCCATACCTTTAGTGAATTTTTTAGTTTCTGTATACAATGTGGACGGCAAACCATTAGCCAGACATGATTGGAAAGAATTCCGGAGCTCTGAGAATTAAAAAATTATTATACTCCAATAGAATCGCCCGGAGAATACACAGTAACAGGTACTTCGTTCAATAAACCGTTAGACTTGGAAATCAAGCTGCTGCAAAAACGAGTTCCTTGGCAATCTACGTAACCTATGGAATGCGGTGCGAGAGCCGGTAAATCCGCATGTTTGTGAAATAAAGCGATAATATGATATTTTTCTCCTGTAGTCGTTAAGGCTTTAGGAGCAATTTTATGCAGTTGCGCATGATCATAGATAACGCAGGAATGGTAGTTCAATTGTGATAATGCAAAACGCTGGATTCTTTGAACCGCTTTGATTAAGCAGTTTTCTTGACTTAGGATATGTTGCCACCACATAAAAGCATGATAAGGATCTCGTATAATCGCTCCTGCCGGCCAAGCAGTCTTTGGATCACTTGCTGGGATTTCTGCAAGAGCCCATTGCTCAAATTTCACTTGTTCTTCTGTTTTTTGAAAAAAAATGAGATCGCATAATCGCGCCGTATCAGAATTAGGATATGGAACTTGATGTTGCACTTGTATCACAACCCGATCATATAGTGTATAAGGATTTATAGGCGTAACGATATCATTCATGATTATTTGCGAATAATCAAGACCATTCAAATCGCTTGCAAGCTGATTTAATTGATCGTTGTGTCGTTGCAGTGTGTTTGGTATTGAGATTTCAGGAACCATTGGCGATGCTGGGCATTGTCTTGGGAAACCTGGTACTGAAGGAACGGACATGATGGATCACCTTATTTACAATTATGAATGATTAAAAAAGCGCTTGCAGAAACAACTGCTGCCGCCGTTGCAATCATTTTTATTTTGGCAGAAGTAGCCAAGAAAGCAAGAACAGCCCCTCCCCCTGTGATTGACCCCAATAATAATAAAATTATTGCACGACTGGAGATTATAGAGGGTAAGTTGTTATACGCTCGAGAATCTTTAAGAGAGGGCAGTGGGATGCCGAGAGGGTCTCGAAGTCTGCGTCGTATGTAGAGTGGTTCTTGCAGCGCGAAACTTGTGGATGTCCAGGGTGATCTCACTTCTGAAGCTGAGCCTGATTGCGTGGGGACTGTTAAAGTTGTCATAATACCTCTTGTTGTCTTTTGCGATTTTGAACTGTAATGCGCGATTGTTCTATTGTAACACTCATAGTGGAACGGAGAGTTGAATCTTCATGTTGTTGTATAATGCGAGTTGTGCGAACAGCTTGTCTCTCTATGGTCATCATTTGTTCATCATTTCTAGGCTCTGGTAATTCTATAACCTTCTCATCGTCAATCTCTACATTTGGATCGTCGATATCTGCTGGAATTGGGGCCGAAGCTGCCATCCTTTGCAATGCAACGGAGGCAGACTCAAATAGATTCGCGGGTAATATTCCTCCTTCCGGAGGAACAATTCCTTGGCAGAGTTTATTTGGATCCCACTCAGGATGAGCGTTAGCAAATTGTGTTTGCTCTCGAATAAAGGATTCGGTGCTGTGATACCCTGAGTCGATTAAACGGCTTTTGTCTGCTGGGGATGCAAAAAAACCGGTGACTAAACCTACTCCCATATTATCAATCCGCACGATCCGGTGCTGATGCTGTGGATTTGCATCAATCAAAATCTCTTGCACAGAAGCTGCGATGGAAACAGCCTGTTGTACAGATTGCCGGATGCCCATGGTTCTCGCCGATGGATTTTCCAGGGACCCTGTATCTTCTAAAATAAATGCTAAAGTTTGAGGGTTTGCAAGACCGGACGTTCTGGGTGGATTAGTCGCGAGATAGCGCATTTGATCAAATCGGTCGATAGGAGCGTTGTTGATAATGCCGCCATCACCGAAAGTACCAAATTGGGGCGCTGGCTCTAAAGAGAGATTGTCCTCTGTTTTTTGACGCAGTTGATAGAGTGTAAACACAAAAGGAATGGCCATTGAAGAGCGAATTCCATCGACCAGCGGCACTCGATCCCATGTAGGATCTTCAGAGTTAAAACACACCGGTTGAGAGGTCAGCATATTCGTTGCAAAGACGTGCAGATGGCGGAAATGTGGGTATTGTCCCGATTCAATCAAATGTCTAAATTCACCAAATGTACAATTCGGAATTTTCGTTTTTGCAAAAATTAACCTCTCCATCCAATCTAGAAAACGAGTGCCTGAACACAGGCCGTCATTTTCTGATAACTGGCGCACAAATTCATTGACGCGTTCTTTCTTGGCTGGAGAGTACCACCATGCTATGGCATCTTTCAGGGTAGAAATACCCTGATTAAACGTGGTATCCCCTCCTCGTTGAAAAATTTCCCCAATTCGAGAAAGTAACCGTTGTTCATTTTCTAGCGGATGGTCAAGAAAGTCTTTCAAATCCACGGCTGTCAGTTCGTGACGCACTTCCGAAGAACTGTAACCTAACGCTAAAAGCATTGCATTTATGGCGCCGGCTGAGGTGCCTGCCACTCTTTTAAGATCCCGCAGCAAATTATGATTTTCTAATGAAGCTTGCACGCCAAGATAAGCGATGCCCTTAGGACCTCCTCCTTTAAATACAAGCCCTTCTGGAGGGTAAAATAGATAGCAGGGTTGGTCAAAAGCAAAGCGATTGGGAACGCCTAAAAGGCGTATATAATATTGATATAGCCCAGAGGAACTTTCTAAATATTGCAAGGGAGAGCATTGATGGGCATCCATATGCTCTAGATTGCACCCGTAATACCATAGCGCGCTGATGCTAATCTGACTTTTCCCAATTGCTGCCCAATGTAAAGCGCTTCGCCCTTCATCATCTACCGCATCCAGAGCCACTCCCTGCCTTTGCAGCTGCTGAATTTTGCGCCAATCGCTTGAATAGGCGGCGCGTATTAATTCCGAATGTGATTCGTCAGGAGCGGCAGGTAGATCGATTAAAGCTTCTTGTCGATTTATAAAAGTGTTTATAGAACGCGCCTCGGAAGTGGCTGTGTTGCGCGTTACATAATAAAGAAATCCTCCCAAAGCGATAGAAGCGATGCCGATACGCGTAATTGAGCGCAAAGCGTCATTCTCTGAACAGGCCGTATCCAGTACGCCAAATTTTAATGCAACAAAACTTCCGCCGGCCACAAGGGTGGCCTGAACCGTTCGACCTGAATAAATGGCAAACCGTTCCACGATCGACATTGCGTGCCGCGCTGTGCCATCTAAAGTGATCATGCCTTGTCCGACGACCCGTTCAAAAGTAGTGGAGCTCCTCGCAGCAGCTCGATCTACAGTTAGGCACACTCTGTCTGTGCTGACCTGTATTGCATCGCAAACAGTTTCAACAGGACCTCTAGTGAATGATTGAAAAGTTTTTGTAACATTTTTTTTGTTGATTCCATTACAACGTTAACTGGATTTACTAACAAATTGCCAACTTTGTTGGTCCAATGGTTCCAAGTTACTGGAAGTTGCAGCGACATAAGCATCCGAATTGAAAAATGGAAGCATCATGACGATTTGTTTATTTTCGATCAATAAAATAAAATAATTTAAATTAAATAAATGTATTTATTTTCAATTAAAGTAACGTTTTGAGGTTTGCCGCTCAATATAATCATTAAATCGACGATCGAAAATGGGTTGTATTGCAATTACTGATGATGAGGGGAGTCGAGAATCTGGAGTTGATCCGGAATGGTTGAGCGACCTATATCTCAGCAAAACAAAGCCGAGGCCAAAGTCGAAGAAAAAAAGAAGTTGATTGTTGGAAAATATTGGCTGTGTTAAGCTCCTCCCCTTCAATTGATTGGGGGGGGGGTAAATGAGCTGTTGGGTATTGAATCTGGTGGAAACAGTGATATTTATTGGATTGTTTCTTGTTGTTTTGTTATTGCTCGTTCCGAAGTCCATTTACACTTTTCATAAATGGAAAGCATCGAAAATTGATCGTGAGTTGGTTGTTTTTATCGGTCTTTTGATCGTGTCGTTCTTCTTGCTTTCTGGAGTTTTTGCAATATTTATCCGAGCCTTTATTCGTCATTAGGAACTTCCATATGTTTAAGTTTATTATTTTTTGTTTTGTCGTTGCATTGCGTGGTTTGTTTGCTACACCTATCGCGGAAGAAATACGTAAAGAGTATGCGCTTAAATTTCACGAGGCATTTATTTTTCAATCCATGGGAGCTACAAGAAGGGCTTATTATTGTTTTAAGACGGCGCAGCAGTTAGCGCAAAAGGCGGGTGAATCTAGACACAACCTTCAAGTTATGAAGGATTTATTTGTTTGGTATCGCACATATGGGTATGCAATGGGCGTGATGTCTAAAGAATCTAGCTGCACGGAGGAATATCGCCCCACGCACAAAATGGCCCTTTCTGTACTCCCTAAGATTCGGTTAGCGCAATTTCCTGATTACCATTCTGAATGGGGCAATACTCCGGAACAAGCGGCAAAAATTCGTGAATTCATGCTCGGAGTTGGAGAGACAATATCAGGTATTTTCTGTGTCACGGTTTCCTGCGGTTGGGGTGCGTTGATTGGAGGAACTCTTCTGCTTGATGGCCCTCGCAGAATGGTTATCTCAATGAATGATGCATGGTGTGATTATGAGCGTTCTTGCATTGAATTCAAACAATGGCAAGATAGAGTGGCTGCTCAAGCCGGACAATAAATGACGATGGGGCTTCAAGTTTAGTCGCTTGGATTCCATTGAGCCGTGGGTGATTGGTCTATGTCTTTAGGGTATATAGTACTTCCGATCCAAAGGCACCCAAACGCAAATTGATTCAAAGCCTCCGCAAAACTTCTTCCTTTTGGCGATCATTCTCTGACCTTTGTTTTCATAGTAAGCGGGAAATAAACCCATGGTAGGAAATAATCTATTATTCGATGCAGAAAAAGGCCCTTTTGTGATGAAAATGGTCAACTGGAGGGGCCCCTGCTATATACATGATTTGTGGTGCAACCGCTGTGGTGGTTGCGGAGTTCTCTTATGCCCTATGAATTGCTCATGTTTTGACTAATGAACTATCTTATGAATCGATTGAAACAATTAATTGCGAGCTAAAATAGATTTTGTAGGAATTCGATCTGGGATGGCTTCGTCGGGTCTATTGCCGCCTATTTGCAACTCGGATTTATCATTTGCACTTTTTGTACTAAAATATTTGCGCAAAATATTCACGAAACGACATTAAAACATATTGGGAGTGATTCTAGCATCGAGATGTGGCATGGAGACACCTTTGCCAAAGACAATAGCGGCCCAACGCAATCAGAACTGACTTTGAAATCACGAGCGATATACTCAGATGAAGAAGTTCTTCATTCATTTTTTCAAGATCTTTTAGAAACTACACCGGCTGGATATACACTTTATGGAACAAAACCTCTTTGTTTAGACGGCTTTGTACCTCTAGAAAACACCATTGTTGGTAATCGAGATCATCAACATACTATTTCGACGCTATTAGCTATAGATGTGATAGAACAGCTTACGCAAAAAGATAAAAACCCACCGTATAGATTTCTTGCATACCCTGAAAATGGCCAAATCGCCATCCTCAATCAAGAAGCGCTCAATCAAGCAATAGAGAAAAATATCATCTTATTTAAACATAAATTCGGGGTAGACTTTACAACGGGAAAATACCTCGAAAACCCATATTTTTTTGATGCACTTAAAAATAGTCCAGCTCTCCAGGGAATTGTCCTGGGATATGGAGTAGAAAACTCCATTTCTTATGAAAAAGGAAAAAAACTTTTACAGACCTTGTCTGCAAAAGAATCGATTATTTTTCCTTATCAACAATCCAAAGCGCCTACGACAGAAAAAGAAACTCTCGAAAAATATGCCATTCTACCGCAAGAGGTAAAACAACTTACTTTTTATCAACACACAGACGGCGATGATCGTCTTAAAATTCCTTTTAGTTTCCATAAAAATTCCGCAGAAACGCTTCAACTATTTCAAGACTATCAAAAAGCGCAAATCAAAATAGATCGCCTCCTTTCCAAAAAAAGCTTTTTGCGCAAAGTTCTAAAAAAATTAGGAATAACACTTCCTCAACAAGTTGCGATTACTTCGAAAGATCTAGCAGCTTTTTTCACTGAAGATGAAAAAAACTACTTCCGTCTTTGATTGCAAGTTCCATCATTTACAGTTTTCCAGAAGAATTTTCGAAAGAGTTTCTCCTTGGAATGGAAAAAGAAAACTGCAATTTTTCTGATATCAAATTTTTAGAAATATTAAAAAAAGAAAAAGCAAAAGCCAGTATCCTTTTGTTTTTTCAAGATCTCATGACTCAAAAAAACATCCATAGTTTAATCGCTCAAAAGCTTTGCTATCGGATAGAAACGCTCGGTGAGGGGAAAGAGGAGATCTCTGCTTTTCACACTACAGCAAAAATACGATACCTAATCAAAAATTCGGTCAATCAAACTCTTGCCGGAACTTATTTTTTCGAAGAGCATTCGGAATTTGCATTTCACAATATGATTCTCGGACTTGCTCACGGAATGCTTGGAATGAAAAAAGGAGAAAAACGCACTATTTTCATTCACCCTGATTTTGCTTATGGACGAAGTGCATCCTTTGCAAATGGAGATCTTTTGCAGGCAACCGTAGAACTGATTGATGTCGGCCCGTTATCTTCTACTTGGCAGTTCCCCTCGCTGCAACCTCATGGAGCGCTAGCTTATAGCAAAACAATCCATTCTTGCGAAGAATACTCAATATTGCAGGAACAATTTTTTGAATACTGCGGATTTATGACGTGGTCGCACTACAAAAAGGCATCGCCATTTGTAAATCTTGAGGAATTGCGCCATTTATTAAATGCAGAAAAAAGTTCAGTCCCTAGAACAATAAATCAGGAAGAAAATTGCATTTTATTAAAGCTAAACTGGTTGTTATATCGAGAGTGACCTTGCTTCAGAGGAGCTAAAGGTATGCTTTTATGGGGGGATGATAATACTAGGCCTTCTCTGTCAGATTCAGTAACAAGATATAGTTGAATGCGTAGGCAGTTTTTTTTGATTTTATCTTTCTGGAAAAGATGGCCATATCTGTGTAAACATTTTGATAAAACTCTGTACTAGGTTGGAAAATCAAGATAAACCTCAATGGATCTTGATAATTCCAAGATGACATCTTCAAATTTAATTTGAGGCTTTCCCATGGCAGACAGGAAATTATTCCAGCGTTGTTGAGTTTCTTTGTTTTCATAAAATATTGACGTAAATGCTACGGGACGCTTAAAAGGGGTGTTACGATTTGCAAATATTTTTTGAATAGCAATGCTTAGTTTTTCTGATTGCATCTTGTGGCTCTTTAAGATGGTCCATAAATCATAAAAATCTTTCATTCTGGTATTAACAAGCGCAAGTTTTACGACTGATTCGAGTTTTTCAGCTATAACAGTTTCCAAAGTATAACCTAATAAAGTTGGTTCTGGCATGCCTAAAAGGGTGGGGTATTGGATTGGTTGAGGCTTAGGAACGATGATATCATTAAAGCCGATGTCAATCAGAACAGGCATTTTTGTCGTGAATAACTTTGCTGAAAAACTACTGCTCACACCGTTGTAATCCCCACCTGTCTGTGTGTTGCGAAGAATGAGTTTTTGCGTGTCGAAAGCGATTCCATCCTCCTCACAGGCAATTTTCGAAATTTCTGTAATGATCCGATGTAAGTTGTCAATTTGGTTGGAAGTTCTTGCGAGTAGATCTATATCCATCGTGGCTCTATGATCCAATGAATCCCAAACTTTTAGCATTAAACCGCCCTTAAGAAAAAATTTCTTGGCATGAGGACTAATGCTTAAACGGTACAGAAATCTTTCTATTGCATAATAGCGAAGTATTTCATCAAAGGGACGATTCCTTTGATCCGACAGATTCTTTAATCGCTGGCGTATTGATTCACCAAGATTCTTTTTTGATTTTTCGATGGTATTACCCACTGATGATTGTCTCTATAATCGGTTTTAAAATCTTTTCAACACGGAATAACTTAGCATATTCAAAAAGTTTTTCAAGGTTTGTTTTTCTACTATGCCAATATATTTTTAGAGCTTCAAGGACGACATCCATTCCGATTTTATTGCGAAATTTAACGCAATCAACGAGTGTTTTCTCAACATCAAAGATCATAACAACACACCCGTCTATGTAATGTTTCTGAACTCCCGTGCTTATTAGTTTTTGGCTGTACCAAAAATAACGCATAGGTGGATGAGAAATTGCAGGCTTGTGTGCTTGGCTTGGCAATGCAACATAAACAAAATGAGGGATTTGCGTTGTTATTTCATGAAAGGCGAGAGCAGAAATAAGGCAAATAACTCCACGCGGAATCTTTTTTGCCACAGGGATAAAGTCTGGCAGTGAAGGGTCAGTCATATCAATTAATCGATATAAGCCTCTACTAACGACTTCTAAGTCCCCTCTGTCTCGAAGGGTATAGAGCTCTCGGCGATGGATGCCAACTTGCATAGCCTCAGACATGGTAAGAATCCCACCTGCTTCTCTAAAGGCGGCAATGGCAGATTCAAGCTTTGATTTTTTCTTCATGGTACAAAATGACGGATTTTTTCATCTATATCCGTAATATTGTACAAAACAAGAAGAATGTCAAGGAAAAAAGGGGTTCCTATGTACCGGTTATAGTTCTTTATTTCCTTACGATTCTTAATCGCCTCTGCAATGCGACATAATTTCGTTTGCGCCATCTAGAAAGTCGGAAAATATTTGAAATATCTTGCGTTCGGTGGAGAATTCCTCTGCAACTGTTGTTAGACGCTTTTCAATTGATCTTTCCAATACTTCGAGGCGAGGTAAAATTTTTTCTCTGGAAAATGCATGAATTCTTTTTTCGGTTGAAGAGTCGCATTGTCCTAAATGCTTAGCTTCGCTGCTTATGTAATGAATAGTGTCTCGAACATATGGAACCCATTGTTTTAACGGGCGTTCATACAAGGCGCTCAAAGATGAAGATCTTCCTTCGGGCATCTTAACGTCGAGAATTCCCATGTGGGCATGAAAAAGGACAGATTCCTCATATTGTCTTTTTAACACTAGTTCCCGATGTTGCAAATAGTCGCAACGCCCCAAAGGGGCTGAAGGCATGCTCTTATAGGGGGTATGATAATACTGGGCTTTGTCTGCTTCCCACGCGCTGCAAAGCACTGTTTGTTTATGTTCAACAATTGGACCGCCTATGCCCCATTTCGATTCCACCCACAGGCTGCCATCTTCTTCTCTTCTCGAAATAATGCCAATGTGAGTTGCCTCAGTTAGATCCGCGGTAAAATATACTACGATGTCACCTTTTTGAGGATCAGTAGTGGGAAAATAATTTTGCTCTGCAAGTTGTGTTGCTACAGGTTTTCTCACTGATGGGTGTAGCCCGCGAGTACCACTTTTACATGCGACGTAAGTAAAGCAATCTTGAGAGGGAATCCCATCGCTTAAATAATGTATTTTCGCAGAGGGGAAAGATTCTCTATTTCCACCAAGATTTGTGCCACGATCCTCTTGGCTAATATGTAATTGAAATATAGGGAAATCTGGTTGATATCCTGGCAAAAGGGTTCGGTCTGGAGACCTGGAGTCTGATGATCGTTGAGGTGCTGCTGCCGGTAGTCGGGAGGAAAAATCGATCAGTCGAGTCGAGGCGGCGGCTGTCCTCAATAAAAAGGCCTGGGCTAATGAACGCGGCGGCTCGGAAATACTGCTCCGCATTTTTTGTAGGCGACCAGTCTCGAGGATTGAAGCTTTCGGAAGTCTGCTGCATGCACTAGCGGCTGTGCGGCTCTCAAGTGTTGCTGTGAAACTAGCTAACATTTGATCAAAGCTATCATCTTTAAAGAAGTTTTGTGCATGTGAAATGGGCGACACTGACATAAGTAGAGTTCCTTTGAAAATTTTGGAAGATAGAATGCTGTATTTAGAGTCGAAAGTCAAGGTAATATCAGGGCTGACGCATTAAAATTTTAGTTGCGCTAAAATACTTCAGATTCATTTAGAATTTGGTTTGTTAACTTCGAATTTTAATGCGTTAGCCCTGAAGCAATTCAGCGGACGAAGTTAACTTAGACGATATTTTAAAGCAAGCTATGCGGCGACGCTTTAGGGGAAGGGCATAAAAAATTTTGAATCCTTTTAACAAGGAATTCATTATATTAACCCGAACCTCAGATAGATGACAAAGTATCTCGACTCTGTACATTTTTAGGACTGAAGGCCTCAAGATATTTGCCCTCGGAGCGATTTATTTAAACAGGAAGAGGTTGCTTCACCCCTTCCTGTTTAAATAAATCGCTAGTTCGACGATAGGTCGAACGTCCTAAGGCGAATAGATGAGGCAGGCAGCCCTAAAAATGTACAAAGTCGAGAAAGTATGCCAAGGAAGGTCATGGAGCGGAAACTGTGTTCTTTGAATCAATTTCATGAACTGCTCGCATTGTTGCAAGGCGGGGGCTATCGGTTGCTCGGGCCTATGGTGCGCAATGAAGCGATCGTCTATGGAGATCTTCAGTCGGCTCAAGATTTGCCGATTGGATGGATGGATGAACAGGGACCTGGCTACTATCGATTGAAACGCCGTACTGACGGAGCGTATTTTGGCTATAATTTAGGCGCTCATACGTGGAAACAATTTCTTTTTCCGCCTAAAGAAACTTTGTTTACGGCTAAGCGTCAGGACAATGGTCTTGTGGTGTTCCAAGAGGGAGCTCTGCCGGTGGAAAAAATGGCGTTCATCGGGGTTCGAGCATGCGAAATTAAAGCGATGCTGATTCAAGATTTGGCCTTCAATCATAAGTTAGCTGTGTATCAGCAGTATGTGCAGCGGCGTAAATCTACTTTTATTTTAGCGGTTAATTGCACGCGCTCGGTTAGCACTTGCTTTTGTCCTTCTATGGATGCAGGACCTAAGGTGGAAATGGGTTTTGACTTGAGTTTGACAGAGGTGATCGGAGATGATCACTATTTTTTATTGGAGATCGGTTCTGAGCGGGGCCGCGCAATGTGCGATCCTTTGCAGTTGCAAGATGCGCAAGAGGGGCATTGTGAAATGGCCAATGCGCTAATTGAGCGCAATAGGGAACAGATGGTGCGGCATGTGGACGCTAAGGGCGTACATGGTATGCTGACAAAAAGTTATAGCTGCAAGCGATGGGATGAAGTTGCTAGGCGGTGCATCAATTGTGCAAATTGCACTTCTGTTTGTCCTACTTGCTTTTGCAGCGATAGTGCTGATGTACTCAGTCTCGATGGGGCGCAGGTGGAGCGGGTGCAAACTTGGGACTCTTGTTTTAATTTGTCTCATTCTATGATGCACGGCGGCCCTGTGCGCGGGTCAGCGCAATCGCGCTATCGGCAATGGCTCACGCATAAGTTTGGAACTTGGTGGGATCAGTTTGGTGTGAGCGGATGTGTCGGGTGCGGCCGCTGTATTACGTGGTGTCCAGTAGGGATCGATGTAACTGAAGAACTGCATGAGCTGCAAAAGGAGAGTCCACCATGATGGCTCCAAGGGCTTTTCGCGTGGTGTCGATGGTTAAGGAAACTTGCGATGTGTTCACGGTGGGGCTTGCGCAGCTCGATGGGGAAAGGGTCTTTTTTTTGCCGGGGCAATTTAATATGTTGTACCACTTTGGCTTTGGCGAGGTGCCTATGTCAATTTGCGGAGGCGGGGATGTTTTTTTTCACACGATTCGAGCTGTCGGACCGGTTACTTGCGCTATGAGAAATTGGAAAGTGGGTGATGTAGTCGGGGTGAGGGGGCCGTTTGGAACGTCGTGGCCTTTAGAGGTAAAAGGCGGCTCGATGGTGATTGTAGCAGGGGGGCTGGGGCTTTCGCCGCTAAAACCTGCGCTGCAGGCGCTTTCAGTTTGCCGAGGGGAGTACGATCGAATTGTACTGCTTTTTGGTGTGAAAACTCTGGATGAGTTGTTTTATCGCGATGACTTGAAAATATGGCAAGACAAGGGTATTGAGGTAGTGGTGAGTGTCGATCGGCCGGATGGTGCATGGAAGGGGAAGGTGGGTCTGATTACGGACTCTATTGCATCTTATGTGACAGATTCTAAAAATACGCGCGCATTTGTATGCGGCCCGGAAATGATGATGAAAAAGGCTGCGTTTGAGCTGTTGAAATTAGGTGTTTTAGAGGATGGGATTTTTCTTTCTATGGAACGGAATATGAAATGTGCGGTAGGCTTTTGCGGACATTGCCAATATGGCCCATACTTTTTATGCAAAGATGGTTCTATCTTTTCGCTAAAGCAGTTGCGGCCTTGGTTGCAGATCGGGGAGTTATAAGCACATGCAATTTCGCTTTTTAGATATACCTGTTACAATTCAGCCTGCTTTTTGGCTTTTTTTATTGTTTTTTTGCTTTGGATTCGGCAATCTGCCTCAGATGTTTTCTCTAGCAGTCATTTTGGGCTTTTCTTTGTTGTTTCATGAATATGGCCACGCTCTAGCTGCGCGCAAATTCGGCCGGTCGTCGGAAATTACGCTAGAGGCATTTGGAGGTTATGCATCTTATCCAGGTGAGGGTCTTTCGGAGGGTAAGCAATTCATCATTACTTTGTGCGGGCCTCTGTTTACAGCTCTTTTGATTGCTCTGTCTTATTACTGTTTGAAAAATCAGGTGTTCGCGCAGGCATATTGGCCAAACTATATTTGTTATTTTACGATGAAATTGAACACTTATTGGCTCATCGTTAACTTAGCTCCTTTGCAGCCGCTCGACGGAGGTAAAATGCTCCGTTCTGCTATGGTGAAATACTGGGGCGGAAAAGGGGATTTGGCAGCGCTTCATGTTGGCAATGTTGTAGCAGTTATAGGGGCAATTTATTTTTTACTCCATCAGAGTTATGTTTTTACACTTCTTTTTGTGTCCTATGGAATGCAAAACTTTCAGGCTTGTCGAGTACATCCTTACAGGAAACGCACTCTCAATGCGTTTGCGCAGTTAAATGAAGCAATTCGCTTAGCGTCTGAGGGCAATGTACAAGAAGCGAGAAAAGTATTTGGTAAACTGATACGCTCAAAAGATCCTTATATTGAAAATCACGCAGTTGCCGGTTTGGCTGTGCTACTCACTCAGGAGGGGCAATTTGAAGAAGTATACCGTTTATTGTCAGATCGCGATCTAACTCAATTAGGGGATTGTGGATTTTTGTTTTATCAAGCAGCTTATGAGGTAGGAAAATATGCGATGGTCGCTGAACATTCGCAGCAGCTGTATCAAGAGTATCCGACCTTACAAACTGCAGTGCTGAATGCCAATGTATTTGCGCGCTTAGGGGATTTGGAACTTTCGGCGGGATGGATGAATACAGCTAGACAGTTTGAGGGTTTTAATTCAGGAGAATTAGTTCTTGCTCAAAGAGAATAGGCTCGCTTTGGTTAAACCGAAATTAGCGGTTTGGAAGTTTGCTTCTTGCGATGGGTGTCAGCTGTCTTTGCTCGATTGCGAAGCGGAGCTATTGGCTGTAGCGGATATTGTGCAATTTGCCAATTTTCGCGAGCTTTCTAAAGTTGTTGAAGATGGTCCATACGATTTATCTTTGGTTGAAGGATCTATTACTACAGAACAAGATCGCATTCGAATTTGTGAGGTTAGACAACAGTCTAAAGTATTGGTAACGATTGGAGCATGTGCTACAACCGGCGGAATTCAGGCGCTGCGCAATTTCGGCAACGTCGAGGAATATAAGCAAATTGTCTATGCCCATCCGGAATATATTCAGACGCTTGCCAAGTCTACGCCGATTTCAAATCATGTGAAAGTCGATTTTGAATTGCAGGGCTGTCCGATCAATAAATATCAGCTCCTCGAGGTGATTTTTAGCTTTCTTTCGGGAAAGGCGCCTAATATTGCCAATCACAGTGTATGTACTGAATGCAAAATGAAAGGTTATGTTTGTGTCACTGTAGCGCACGGAACGCCATGCTTAGGGCCGGTCACTCATGCGGGATGCGGGGCGCTATGTCCTTCTTATACGAGAGGCTGTTATGGCTGTTATGGGCCTAAGGAAACTGCAAACCCTTTAGCTTTAACGAGATGGTGGGAAAGAGAGCTTCCTGTGAAGGGGCGCTCTATTCAAGGTCTGCTGCGAAATTTCAATTGCGCAGCAAAAGAGTTTCAAGAGGCAAGTGAGCAGTATGAGCAATGACAAAGAAGTCAAAGTGCATGTGGGGACCAAGTCTAAGACGATTCATGTTGATTATTTGGCGCGTGTAGAGGGAGAGGGCGCTTTATTTATCAAAACGCATGGCGATACTGTCGAAGATGTGAAGTTGAAGATTTTTGAGCCGCCTCGTTTTTTTGAAGCGCTGCTTCGGGGTCGGGATTTGTCCGATGCGCCCGATATTACGGCGCGTATTTGCGGGATTTGCCCGGTGGCTTATCAGATGAGCTCTGTTTACGCGATGGAAAATGCGTTGGGAGTAGAGGTTCCTGAGTATTTGCATCAGCTGAGGCGTTTGCTTTATTGCGGGGAATGGATTGAAAGCCATACGTTGCATGTCTATTTGCTGCATGCTCCCGATTTTCTAGGCTATCCGGATGCGATTCAAATGTCGCAAGATTATAAAGATGCAATGCAGCGGGGGTTGCGGATCAAAAAGGCTGGCAATGATATCATCGCTCTGATTGGCGGGCGGGAAATCCATCCGATCAATGTGAAAGTGGGCGGCTTTTATCAATTGCCTAAAAAAGCGCAGCTGCTCAAGTTGGTTGAGCCGTTACTGCAGGCGCGCTCGGAGGCTAAAGAAACTCTATTGTGGGTCAATCAGTTTCAATTCCCTCAAATGGATAAACATTATGAATGCGTCAGTCTATTTCATCCAGATGAGTATCCAATAGCGCGTGGGCAGATTGCGGCTACATCGCATTTAAAAATATCCGCGCAAGAGTATGAGAATTATTTTGAAGAGATTCATGTGCCTCATAGCACAGCGTTGCATTCTAGGTTAAAAACAAAGGGGTCTTATCTCGTAGGACCGATTGCCCGTTATAACCTCAATCGAGAAAAGTTGCCGCCTTTAGTCCAAGATGCAATTACTGAAATTGGATTTGAAAAACAATGCACCAATCCATTTCGCAGTATTATTGTGCGCGCTTTAGAAATTTTATATGCGTGCGATGAGGCGCTTCGTATCATCGATGCATATGATGCGGATTACCTGCCATCTTCAGTTGCATTGGTAAAACGCAAAGCTATAGGTTATGCAGCAACTGAAGCTCCGCGAGGATTGTTATATCATCGATATCGCCTCAATGAAGAGGGCTTGATTGAAGAAGCTAAAATCACTCCTCCCACATCGCAAAATCAAAAGATCATTGAAGAGGATCTTTTTGAATTTGTCAGCCGCAATCTCTCTATGCCAGATCAGCAATTGCAACATCGGTGCGAGCAAGCGATTCGCAATTACGACCCCTGTATTTCATGTAGCGCACACTTTTTAAAACTGACGCGGCAAAATGGCTGATATTGCAATCATTGGTATTGGAAATCCATTTCGCTCTGATGACGGTATTGGCTGGGCTGTGATTGAGGCTTTAGAGGGTCGGGTCTCTTCTCGTGTGGCATTGCATCAAGCGAGGTCTGATATCGCTGAATTGATGGAGTATTTTTCGCGCTACCAGACCGTCTACCTTGTGGATGCATGTCAAGGAGAAGGACTCATTGGTTCTTTTAAACGGATAGAATCGCTCGATGAGCTAGAACAGGAGTCTTTTGTCTCGACACATGGGTTTGGCTTAGCTCAAGCGATAGCTCTGGCGAAAAATTGTCGAGAGTTGCCCGATCGCCTTGTAATTTATGCAATTTATGTCGATCGTTTTCAGTTGGGTAGCGAGCTTTCTGTAGAGGCGAAAAGCGCTGTAGAGGAAGTGGTTCAGCGCTTATTACAAGAAGAGGGGGTCTAATGCATGAAAAAAGTTTAATGGATGATTTAATGCGCAAAATTTTTGCGCTGGCTCAAGAGCAAAAAGCAAAGAAAATTACCCGCGTACAGGTGAAGCTAGGAGCGCTTTCGCACATGTCCAAAGAGCATTTTAAAGAGCATTTTGACATTGCGGCACAGGGGACGATTGCAGAAGGAGCAAAAATTGAAGCAGAAGAGTCTCAAGATATCGACGACTCTAATTCTTTATTTGTCGTTTTAAAAGCAATTGATGTCTGCACTTAGTCAACGACTTGTTATCCAAATTTCGGGGTGCGTTCAAGGAGTGGGTTTCCGCCCGTTTGTCTATCGATTGGCAAAGCACTATAAACTTTCGGGGCATATTAAAAATACCTCGAGCGGCTTGCACATCGATGTGCAAGGCGCTTTAGAGAATTTAAGCGCTTTTCAATGCGATCTAGTAGATCGAGCGCCTATTGGCGCAGTCATTTCTGAGATGAGCATTGATCAGGTTCCTCTAACTTCTTATAGCGATTTTGCGATTGTAGATAGTG
Organism: bacterium; assembly: GCA_021781995.1. Lineage (GTDB taxonomy): Bacteria > Chlamydiota > Chlamydiia > Chlamydiales > SM23-39 > CAITMJ01. The sequence continues at coordinate 19,295 of JAJXVT010000031.1, forward strand.
AGTGCAAAGATTCAACAGAGCTTGCTTTACTGCCCGATACGGCGATGTGCAAAGAATGTTTGAGCGAGCTTTTCGATCCTCAAAATCGGCGCTATCGCTATCCATTTTTACATTGCATGAGCTGCGGACCCCGGTTTTCTTTATTTTTGCGCATGCCATTTGATCGAGCCAATACAGCGATGGTAGATTTTAAGATGTGTCCATCATGCCAAATTGAATATGCCGATTGTAGCGATCGCCGTTTTTATTCTCAGACCACGTGCTGTCCTCAATGCGGGCCTCAATTGACTTTATTCG
>JAJXVT010000032.1 GCA_021781995.1 bacterium
TTCCGATCGTAAAATGCGCAAAGTAAACGTATCATTCATAGTGGCAGCTGAATATTAGCAGGGATGTTTTTCAACGTTGGTTTTACCTTTTTAGCCTGCGTATAATCTCTCTTTATAGGGTCTAGGTGGCGCGTGTCAACAGATTCGTATGAAATGATAGGTTCTTCTTTAGAGTAGGTAGCAATTGTCGTCTTTAACCAATGATCGTCATCGCGCTCAGGAAATGCCGGCTTGAAGTGGGCGCCCCTAAATTCATTGCGCAGCAAGGCCCCTTTTGCGATTACAAGAGCCAATTCCAGCATTGGACCGAATTGATTTGCAAAGACATAGGTTTGATTGAGCCGCGTTCCTTTATCATCAATTTCAATTCGTTGATAACGATCTTTCAGTTCTTTAATTTTGGCAATGGTTCGCTCTAAGTCTGGATTATCTCGCTTCACAGTTACATACTGCACCATCCAATCAGATAACTCGTCGTGCAATTTATGAACATTTTCAGGCCCGCTTCGAGCAAACAACTCAGATCGTCTATTTTTCTCGATATTCAGCGCATGGTCATAAACAGCGGAAGAAATTTGCTCGCAGTGTTTTTCCAAAGAGCTGATATAACGAGGCACTTCAACCCCCGCAACCAGTCCGCCGAAAATGCAAGAAAGCAATGAATTAGCGCCAAGGCGGTTTGCTCCGTGATATAAATAATCAGATTCTCCTGCGTTAAAACAGCCTACTAAATTCGTCATCTGACGAAACCGGCTCATTCGATCCGGATCGTCTGCTGCCGGCCAATCTACCCAGGCTCCGCCCATCGAATAGTGAACCGCCGGAAAGATTTTCATTGGTCTTTTACGTGGATCTTCACCGGTAAATTTGCGATAAATTTCCAAAACAGAGTCGATTTTTTGTTGTTTTTCTGGAGGTAAATGAGAAACATCGAGATATACCTGCATCTTGCCTTCGACGCCAAGTCCGGCTTCACATACCTTCAAAACCTCTCTTGATCCGATATCGCGAGGAACTAAATTGCCAAAAGCAGGATACATTTCCTCTAAAAAATACCACGGTTCACCGGTTTTCCCGCAGCGGCGTTTAACCCCATCGGGGAATAAAATCTCTTTTGAAGAATCGCCGTATACCCAAATCCTACCGCCTTCTCCGCGCGAAGATTCAGAAATTAACCGCATCTTATCAATACCTGGAATGGCAGTTGGATGAATTTGAATGAATTCACCGTTGGCATATTTCATTCCTTGCATATATAGCCGACCATTGGCAGCGCCCGTGCAAAAAGTGGACATTGTCGATTTTTTATAAATTACCCCGAGCCCCCCTGTAGCGACAAGCACAGCATCGGCTTTAAGAACATGAAGATCGAGGTTATACAAATCCTGCATTACAATGCCTCGAGCGCGCCCTTCTTCATCTTGGATCAGACGCAAAAACTCATGATTTTCAAATTTTTCCACCAATCCCATAGTTTCATATCGCCGCACCTGTTCATCCAAAGAATACAATAACTGCTGACCCGTAGAAGCTCCGCAAAATGCAGTTCGGTGATACAGGGTGCCTCCGAAACGTCGAAAATCGACGTCGCCCTCAAGAGTTCTATTGAATGGGCAACCAATTCGTTCCAGCATCCGCAAAATGGCCGGACCAGCCATGCACATTTCTAAAATCGGAGGCTGATTCCCTAAAAAATCTCCACCTTTAATCGTATCGTAAGCATGGATCAAAGGAGAATCATCCTCACCCTTTAAATTGACCGCGACGTTAATACCGCCTTGAGCACACACCGAATGAGAACGACGCACTTTAGTTAAGGAGACTAACTTAACAAAACATCCCTGCTCTGCCAATTTCATCGCAGCCGACAATCCCGCTAAACCGCCGCCGACTACCACAACTTCTTTTTTACCCATACTGATTCATCCAATAGCTGCCCCAAATTGCAGCCAATCCAAAAATAAGCAAAATACTCATTCCAACCACACTGATTGGAATCATTGCTTTTTGCGAACGAAAAGATAAAATGACGCCCCATGTAATCAGAAAAGTCCACAATCCATTGAAAGCATGAAATGCTGCTGCCAATACAAAAATTGTATATAAACCCATCATCCAAGGCGACTTAAACGTCTCCCGAACCATCAGCAATAATGCCGTACCCGAAGTATTTGCCACTGCAAAAAGTTGATTTGGCCCAAGAGACTTTGCAGTCAAAATCCCTCTCATTTCATCCGCCATATTACCATCGTACAATCGAACTTCTAATCGATGCGCCAACCGATCCAAGCCATCATCTCGGCTCACTTTGGTTACAAACCATTCTCGATCATTTAAAACGATGGTTTCGGGATGTTCTATAAAACGCATTTGCACTACATGGCCTACAATGCCAAAAAATAAAATCCACGACGATAATCTCTGCCAGTGAAACGCGCGATTGCGCCCATATGGCAAAGACGGTTTGGACCCATCGGAGCGGCCTGAATTATTGCGAGCGGTCAATGCGCGATGAATTCCCCAAATCATATGCACTGCTAATGGGATACCAATCAATAACGTCTCCATCACCGGTAAATAAGGAATCTGCTCTAAACTATTAGCCATGCGTATGAAATTAGCTCCCGCATCGCCCAGCCATAGAGCAGCTTGAGAATTGGTTAATAAGTGCAGTGTCAGATAAATAACGAGCCAAAAACCCATCAATGAATGAACACGGCGCCAAATAAAAGCATTTGAGACTTGTCTAATCTCCATAAAATATCTGAGCCATCGTTGATTGAAATTCTCTTGGTGTATAGCGGATAAAAAGCAATTTGACAAGATAGATTTTGACTCTATATAGAAGAAAAAAAATGAGCAAAACCATGGTTATAGAATTTTTAAATATCGAAGCAGCCAAAGTCATGAGCTCAGAACAAATCTGCAGCGCATTGCAATGCTCCTTAAACGGTCTCAATACGACAGAAGCTCAATTGCGGCAGCAACAATTCGGCTTCAATCAAATTGAAGAAAAAAAACAATACTGGATATTGCATTTTTTGCATTATTTCTGGGGCCCCATTCCTTGGATGATCGAATTTGCAGCTATTTTATCAGCCATTTTACATCACTGGTCTAACCTCGCCATCATCCTTGCACTTTTACTTGTAAATGGAGCCGTTGGTTTTTGGGAAGAACGCCAAGCTGGCAACGCAATTGCAGCTTTAAAACAGAAACTATCTTTAAAAAGTCTAGTAAAACGAAATGGCCAATGGCTCGAGTTGCCATCCGCAGAATTAGTGCCAGGCGACCTAATTCGGATACGGCTGGGCAATATTATTCCTGCCGATATTAAACTCACTGAAGGCGATTACCTCTCGGTGGACCAGTCTACATTAACTGGAGAATCATTACCAGTTGGTAAAAAAGTTGGCGACATTGCATATTCAGGTTCTACCGTCAAACAAGGAGAGATGCAAGCAATAGTAATTGCTATCGGAACGCGTACATTTTTTGGAAAAACAGCACAATTAGTAGAGGCCGCCGAAACACCATCGCATTTTCAACAAGCAGTCCTCCAAATCGGACATTATTTAATTTATATCAGCTTAATACTCGCACTCATAATTACAGCTGTTCAACTAATTAGACACGCACAATTTATTGAACTCGTTCAATTTGTTTTAGTGTTAATTGTAGCCTCAATACCAGTAGCAATGCCGGCCGTTCTCTCCGTCACTATGGCGCTCGGCGCGCTCAAACTATCTAGAAAAAAAGCATTTGTTACAAAACTTGAATCTATTGAAGAAATTGCCGGTATTGATATTTTATGCTGCGACAAAACAGGAACATTAACGCAGAACAAACTCAAATTACAAGAACCTTGTTTATTTCGCGATGGCGATGTCGGCACCTTGCTCACCTGCGGCTGTCTGGCCTCTAAAGCAGAAAACCAAGACCCCATTGATCTGGCAATTCTCAATGGATACACTCAAGAATTAAAAACGTTCCAGCAAATCCACTTTACACCCTTCGATCCTCTCTCTAAAAGAACTCAAGCTACAATCGTTGCACCTGAAGGCAATACCTTTTACGTGACCAAAGGAGCTCCACAAATTATTTTGTCCTTGTGCAGCCCCGATTCATTATTTGAAGGCGAAGTTCAAGCACAAATCCAAGCCCTTGCTGCAAAAGGATTCCGCACTTTAGGAGTCGCGAGCAGCGCAGATTCACAGTCTTGGCAATTTTTAGGATTACTAGCGCTATCTGATCCCTTGCGCGACGATGCAAAGGAAACCATTGAAAGAGCCCAAGGACATGGCCTTCAAATCAAAATGATCACGGGCGATAATGTCGTAATCGCTCAAGAAATCGCCCAGCAGCTTCACATCGGAAACCGCATCTGCCTGGCTAAAGAAATTCAACCAGAAAAAATATCCGAATACAACGGCTTTGCCGAGGTATTTCCAGAACATAAATATAGCATTATTAAAGACTTGCAAAAACAGTCACACATTGTAGGAATGACAGGCGATGGCGTCAATGACGCCCCTGCGCTCAAACAAGCAGATGTCGGAATTGCAGTCAGCGGCGCTAGCGACGCTGCCCGTTCTGCTGCTTCGTTAGTTTTAACTGCGCCCGGATTGTCAGTGATTATTCACGCCATTGAAGAAGCTCGCTGTATTTTTGAACGCATGAATAGCTACGCCATTTATCGCATAGCCGAAACAATACGCATTATGCTGTTTATGGTGCTCTGCATTGTTGTTTATAATTTTTATCCAGTCACTGCTCTAATGATTATTTTGCTAGCTTTGCTAAACGACCTCCCAATCATGACAATCATCTATGACAATACTTTAGTCAATCAATCCCCTGTGAAATGGAACATGCGACGCGTGCTCACCATATCCACAGCGCTTGGCATAACCGGTGTTATCGAAACGTTTCTCTTAATTATCCTTGCTAAAACTTACTTTTTATTTAGTCCTGAAGAATTGCAATCATTTATTTTCTTAAAATTATCTATCGCCGGCCATCTTACCCTTTTTGTAGCGAGGACGAAAAATGCTTTTTTCGTCCGACCTTATCCCTCGCCAATTCTTCTCGGGGCTATCATTGCCACACAGTGCGTAGCCTCATGCATCGTAGGGTTCGGTATTTTTGTCACAGCGATTGCTTGGATTAACATTTTCTATCTGTGGATATACGCTTTAGTTTGGATGTTTATTGAAGATGGAATCAAGCGAATGCTTTACACCATTCATGATTAAGACTTTCAAGACAAATGAAAAAAGCGCATCGCGTTAGAATACGTTGCTTCAGCAACCTCTTCCACTGGAACGCCGCGAACAGCAGCGATGCATGAGGCGGTTTCTAAGATAAAAGCAGGTTCATTAACATGCCCCCGTTTACTTTGAGGCGCCAAATAAGGAGCGTCAGTTTCAATTAAAAAACGATTCAAAGGAGCAATTTTTGCTATTTGTCTTAAATTTTCGCTGCGCTTATAAGTGACAATACCGCTAAAAGATAGGAGCCATCCCCGATCCCATATCGATTGAGCTTCCTCAACAGAGCCTGTAAAGCAATGAACCAGCGCAGGCGCATTTTTTGGATATTCTTCATCAACTATTGCAAACAAATCTGCAAAAGCCTCGCGGCAATGAAAAATTACAGGCAGTTGTAATTCAGCAGCTAAATGTAAATGGCGCACAAGCCATTTTTGCTGCACTTTTCGATCGAGATCTTTATAAAAATATTCCAACCCGGTTTCCCCAATAGCAACAAAAACTCCCTCGCGTGCAGCCTGTTCAAACAAAGGAAACCACGAATCACCTGAAGCTTCAACATCGTGCGGCGTCACCGCCCCTGCATTGACCACCTCTATGTGATTTTTAGCCAATGCTATCCCCGACTGCAACGTGGGAGGATCTGTACAAATATTCACCATTCGCTTCACATTTACAGCAGCAGATCGCTTTATTAACGCAACGGATGAACCAAATAACTCCTGAGAAGAAAGATGAATATGAGAATCGAAAAGCAGCATAGACAAGATTCTCTCCGCCTTTTACAATTGTTGTACACACAATCTTTCCAAAAGGTGCATATGCATAAAATTTTCCTACCCATTTTCGGGCTAATCAATACACTTTTCGCATCAGAACTGTGTATCTTTAACGAAGACGGACAACTACTTCAACTCGTTGCCAATTCAACAGAAATTACCTATATGCTGGAAGAAATCGGAGTTCGTTTTGAACAATGGTCAACAGATGTAAAATTCGAATCTAGCGCCACTGAATCTGATGTTCTTTTAGCTTATAAAGACGATATTTTTCGATTGCAGCAAGAAGAAGGATTTCAATCCGTCGACGTTTTACGAATGCTTCCCGACAACCCTCAAAAAGACACCCTCAGAGCTAAATTCTTAAGAGAGCATACCCATAATGAGCCGGAAATTCGTTTTTTTGTAGAGGGTTCAGGCCTTTTTTATTTACATGTACAAGACGAAATTTATCGTGTGCAATGTGAGCAAGGAGATTTAATCAGCGTACCTGCAGAAGCTCCTCATTGGTTTGACATGGGAACAGAACCGCGCTTCACTGCCATTCGATTTTTCACAAGACCCGATGGATGGGTAGCACAATACACCGAGTAACGCAGTTTTACCATTGCCTTGATAGATATCATTGAGGTACAAAGATAGCATGATACTACTCGCCTTAAACCCTTTTATCACAGCTTATGCTCAATCTGATTGGTTTGGCAAAGTCATTTTTTGGAGCCTATTTATAACGTCCGCTATTTGCTGGATTGTCATTGTTTATAAAAGTTGGGAATTATGGGCCGTTAAAAAATTATCTTCGCAATTCAATGCTCATTTTTCCGAGCATAAACACGACCCCCTCAACATCCAATGCACCCGCCCTATGTGGGGAAAATTAAGCGATGCGCCGCATCCGCTGTTCGACATTTACCGAGCAACCAAGCAACAAACCCTGCAAATCCTTGATTGCAACCTCTCTATTCACAGCTCCGAACATAACGCTTTATCTTCGGCAGATATCGAAATGATCGAAGCTCAAACAACCCTTGCCATCTCTTCCGCATCCAAGCAATTAGAAAAAAATCTCTTCATTTTATCTACTATTGTGACCTTAGCTCCTTTTCTCGGTCTTCTGGGCACCGTTTGGGGTATTTTACTCACCTTTGCACAGCTGCAATCCGGATTTCATGCCAATAATGCCGCTATTCTCTCGGGACTTTCTATGGCTTTGGCTACAACCGTTGCGGGCCTGGTCATTGCGATTCCGGCCCTAATCGGCCACAATTGTTTAAAAAACGCCGGGCGAGAACAGCGACGCTCTATGGAAGAATTTGCCCACATGCTTCTTACTTCCATTGAATTACAACACCGACAAAGGTAGCCAATGCGGCAGAGATCCTGGGAATCACAAGAATCATCCATCGAAGAACCTTCCATTAACCTCACTCCTCTCATCGACGTTGTTTTTGTCGTGCTAATAGCCTTTATGATCATAGCCCCTATTTTAGATGTTGATATCGTTGATCTAGCGACAGGAAAACCTGAAAAACAAGAGACATTACCACCGGAACAATCCCCTCTATCGATTGTTGTACGAAGTGATAATTCCATTTGGATGGGGGGGCAACGCATGAATGTTTCAGAACTAGAAAAAATTCTTCTGTCTCAAAAAAAAATGTACCCTCATAAAGTGCCGCAAGTCATTCATGATAAAAACGGATCCTTCGGCACCTATCAAACTGTTAAAAATACATTGGAACAATGCGGCTTTACCCAAATGGAAATCATTTTAAAGCCGGAATGAGGTGGTTTGCCTCCTTAACCCGCAAAAATCAAATCGCCTATAGCGTATTAGCCCTGCATTTTTTATTTTTGCTCGGTTTGAATATCGATTATTGGGCAAATAGGCGCTTTACACCAGCGTCTAAAATTGCAGTAAAAACCATTCTTTACACCCAGAGCGCTTCAAGAGAAAAGAGCGAGCAAAATGATGCAACGCACACTTTGACTCGACCTATTTCCTCAGCCGCTTCTTTACCTAAAAAGCACCCCCCTCAAGGGGCTAAATCCAACACAAAAAAAAACACCCCGACTACAACAAAACTCCGACCCAAAGCTCCAATTGCATCCACACAAAAACCCAAGACGACTTCAACAATTGATCCAAAGTTTTTAAAGCAAATAGAACAAGACCTCGATACATTCACAGCTGTTTCAGCAGAAACTTCCGATAAAACACCGATCACAATCCCCTCCTTCCACTTCGAATTTGCCCCTGAAATTGCATCCGAACCTAAAGACATCGAAAAAGTCAGCGTCTTTCTGCAAGAAACTTTGCAATTACCCGAATTTGGAGAAGTTAAAATGGAACTGACACTCGCAAAAGGCGGCAAATTCGAATCGTTAAAAATCCTCGAGTCAAAAAGTCAAAAAAATACCGATTTTCTGAAAAACCAATTGCCCAGCCTTACCTTTCCGTGTTTAAATGAAGCGGTATTACTGACAATTGTGTTCCGAAATGAAACTTAAATTATTACTGATATCCTGCGTTTGCACTCTCGTTCACTGTGAAGAACTTGAAATCCGCCTAAAAACGGCATCCAATGTAAAACCAATTTACATTTCCCGTATTCACGCCCAATCTCCTCCTCTAGATTGGCACTATTGCGAAGAGCTTAGAACTGTATTAGAAAATGATTTGTTACTCGGCGGATACGCTTCCGTTCTTTCAATCAAAGAAGAGTATGAAGAAGCGATATCCACGTCCGATGCTCGAGAATTGACTACAACCCTATGGCTCAAAGAGAAAATCCCATACGTTTTGATCATGCATATGGCAGACAATCGCCTGCAAATTACTGCATATAATATTGAAAAAAGTTCAGTTAAACGATATCCGGAAATTGTGTTAAGCGAGGCGCTGGAACGCGACCGCAAAAAAATCCATCAACTATCCGATACCATCCATCGCGATTTGTTTGGCCAGGACGGCATTGCTTCACTAAGGCTAATATATTCACTGCGCCAACAACAAACAAACGGCCAATACGCTTCAGAAATTTGGATAAGCGACTCAGATGGCATGAACGCACAAAGAGCCACACGAGAGGGGGCATACTGCATCACCCCATCTTTTTATCCGCACACAGCGGGCATGGACAACCCTCCATTTTATTATATTTCATACGAATCAGGTCAATCCAAAATTTATCGCGCTTACTTAGGAGATGCACTAGGAACCCCGATTGTAGAGCTACGTGGGAACCAAGCCCTTCCAAAGCTAAACCTCAAAGGATCTCAGATGGCCTTTATCGCAGATGCGGCAGGGCGCCCCGACTTATTTGTACAAACCTTTACTTCAGATGGCAAACCATTAGGTAAATCCCGACAGCTTTTTAGCGCCCCCCGAGCGTCGCAAGCTTCCCCAACTTTTAGCCCTGATAGTAAAAAAATCGCCTTTGTATCTGACAAAGACGGAGCGCCTCGCATTTACTTAATGGATATTACCAGCCATGAAGCTAACAAACGTCCAAAACCGTTTTTAATCACAGTAAAAAATAGAGAGAACACTTGCCCTTCATGGTCTCCGGACGGCAAAAAAATTGCCTACAGTGCAAAAGTCGAAGGCATAAGGCAAATCTGGATTTACGATGTACAAACACAAAGCGAACAACAACTAACTAACGGCTCGGGAAATAAAGAAAACCCATGTTGGTCACCCGACAGTGTACACCTTGCCTACAATACCGATTCTGAAGAAGAAGGGGAAATTTTTCTAATAGACCTTCATCGCAAAGAACCGATGCAAATCAGCAAAGGAAAAGGACAGAAGCGTTTTCCTTCATTTGAAACTCGATAATAATTCTCCAATGGCTTAAATTAAACTGAGAAGCATGTAGAGGACATCATGAAATCTTTTTTCCGACTTACCGCCGTCGCTGCACTTGTATTGTTAACCTCCGGATGTCAAAACTCAAGTGGCGCAACTTGGGAAAATATGAAAACAGCGGGTCGCTATATACAGAGGGGAGTCGATGCAGCACTCGGCAAAGACTATGAATCGCGAATGCTGGCAGATGATGACGAATTCATCGGTCCTTATGATGCAGAATTTATTCCCTTAAGCGAAGGTGATTTAAAAAACACTGTCGCAAGCAATGACATGGCATTACCCCAACCACGCGGCATTCCAGGACAAAAAGGAGTTCCTGCTCTCGACCAATATTATAACCCTTCAGCCGAACTCAAAGCTCTGTTCCAAACTGTGCATTTTGACACCGATGAACACGTATTGCGCAACAAAGATGAATTGCAGGCAGTACAAAAGTTAGCTGCGTATCTCAAACAAAACCCAAGTGTTTATCTCGCTATTTTCGGCCATTGCGATGAACGCGCATCGGCAAGCTATAACATTTCTTTGGGAATGCGGCGAGCGAATTATATTCGAGGCTTGCTAGTAAAGCAGGGCGTTGATCTCAACCGCCTTTATACCATTTCTCGCGGCAAAGAAGATCCCATCGCCGGTGGACACACCGCTGCTGATTGGCAAACAAATCGACGCGCAGAATTTAAAATTTATGAGAAACGATGAAAAGTGATTTGGCTATTAGCTCATTGATTTTATTGTATGTTGCTGCAGCCTGTTCACCTCTTAAAACATCTTCCCACGATGAACGCATTCAATTGGAGTTAACATTACATGAAATGCAAACAAATCTAGACGATTTGCGACATGACATTAACTGTTTCCAAACTGAACTACAAATTTTAGATGGAAGAATTAAATACAATGAAAACACATTAGCAACCCTCAAATCACAAGATTTAGAGAAACAACAAGCGCGACTCGAACAACTAGCCGCGGACATCCGATCTTTTGAGCACAAGTGGCATTCACAAGAGAAAAGCCACGAACATGCAGTGAATGAAGTGCAGCATTTAGCTTTTCATGCCAATGAGACAACACTTGCGCTTACGCAATGCAAAGCGCGAATTGAAGAGTTAGAACAGCAACTCATCGTTAATCAACGGCGTTTTACAGAACTCAATAAACTCAAAGGCAACATCGAATTTTTAGCAAAATCGCTCAATAAATCTGAAATTTTTAAAACTTACAAAGTACGCGCAGGCGACACGCTCGAAAAAATTGCTAAACACCACAAGATAGAAGTCTCTAAAATTAAGCAAATCAACCAATTAGAACATGACCGTATTTTAGTAGGACAAGAGCTAAAGATTCCAGACGATGAGTGAATTGCCAATTGGCCTATTTGATTCAGGAGTCGGCGGGCTTACCGTGATGAAAGAAATCGCAGCGCTGATGCCTCATGAAAATTTGATCTACCTTGGGGACACAGCTAGAGTTCCGTACGGAACAAAATCACCTGATGCGATTCAACAATTTTCCATAGAAAATGCTAATTTTTTATTCAGCCAAAATGTCAAATTAATCGTGATTGCGTGTCATACAGCCAGCGCTCACGCTCTCAACATTGTACAAGCCTCACTCCCAATTCCTATCCTCGGAGTAACCACACCTGGATGCACATCGCTTTTGGCAGAAACACAAACAAACCGAGTCGCAATTTTAGCAACAGCAAGCACTATCGCATCCAAAATCTTTGATAAATTACTCAAAAGTCAACGGCCAAATATTGAACTATATCCTGTGGCCTGCCCCCTCTTCGTTCCACTTGTTGAAGAAGGTCTACAAGATCACGAGTCCACCCTTTTATTAGCAGAGCATTATCTCGGTCATCTTCGAGCTAAGCAAATCGATGCAGCCCTTTTAGCTTGCACACATTACCCATTGCTTCGATGCAGCATCCAACGTACCCTGCCCGGAGTCGCTCTCATTGAACCGGCAAAAGCATGCGCACGTACAGTGCAACAATTTCTACAAGAACATAACCTCTTAAACACCAACAACAAATCGCCTCAATACCAGTTTTTTGCCTCTGACGATCCTGCCAAATTTGCCGTCGGAGCGAAAAAATTTTTTCCCTCTTCAGTAGCTACCGTTTTTTCTCTTGAATCTTGCTCACAAATTTTGTTACCATCGCGACAACTGTGCGAAGGCAGGAACAGAAATGACTCAGAAGAAACGCATTTTGCTCATTGAAGATGAAGAAGATATAGCAGCGTTAATCAAACTCCAAGCAGAATTATCCGGCTACCGTTTACAAGTCGAAGTCGACGGCATTAACGGTTACCGAGCAGTCGAAAGAGAAAGGCCAGATCTTGTCATTCTCGACGTCATGCTTCCTGGGGAAAATGGCCTTGATATATGCCGCAAAATGAAAAACAGTGCTGATTTAAAAAATATTCCCGTCATTATCCTATCAGCCAAAAGCGAAGAGCTGGATATCGTGCTTGGGCTAGAACTAGGAGCTGACGATTATGTCCCTAAACCATTTTCGCCCAAAATTTTATTTTCTCGAGTTAAAGCAGTTATGCGACGAGGCAAAGAGCCCGAAAAGGCTACAAAACTCGTTAAATACGGCGACTTTATTTTAGAAATAGATCGCTACATTCTCCGAAAAGGCGACAAGCCCATCCCCTTAACCTTATCTGAATTTGGCATTCTTCGACGTCTGGTAACTAATAGAGGCAAGGTTTTAACCCGCAACCAGTTATTAGATGACATCAACAATGACGATGCGTTTATTGTTGATCGCAACATCGATGTACACATCGCTTCATTGCGCAAAAAATTAGGCCCAACATTTGACTGGATCGAGACAGTGCGAGGCGTCGGATATCGTTTTAAAGAAGAACTAACAGGTATAGAGAGATAAAAAACCATTGGCATAGCGCCAATTGTTTATAGCCAAGAAAAGCCATACCCAGTATTGCTCAGATAAGGAGGTCTATCTCATGTCTGGCATTGCGTTTGCTGCTGTCTACATCGCAGCCGGTTTATGTTTAAGCTATACCATTGAAATTCAAGATCTTCGAGCAATTGAAAAAACTAGTCCTAAAACCATTGATAGGATAGAGCGCAAAGAGCCCTTAACCCTTCATGATGTAGCGCATTTATCCAAACAAAAAATTTCAGCTGAAACGATCATCGCATACATGAAAGAGATTCAATCTGCCTATAACTTAACACAACCCCAAATCCGACAATTACAAACTTACGGCGTCAGTCAAAAAGTGATCGACTACATGATTTTATCGGGGCTGAAATGACCACAGATGACGAGAGAAGAATCTTGATTTTAAAGGCCAAAAGCTATACACGATATAGTGACAAGCGGAGTGCTGTACCTATGTCTTCACAAACTCACAATAACCAAGACCTTCATTTTGATGCTGATTTTTTTCAGCAAAATCTTCCGCAGCACTATCGATCTGTTTTAAGTTCTTTTCAAGAAATTTCGCGCTCCTTTATCTTATTTCATATTGTGTTTCTTAGCACAATTGCAATAGAAATGACTACACTCATCGGATGCTTATCCATTTTCAACCAGTCGGTTTTATTAGCAGCAGGCCTTGGAGCCTTATTTCTCACCATTTTTTCCTATCTTATCCTGCTGTTTTATCAGCAGGCAAAAAAACCAGAACAACTTCAGTCTCTCCTCAATAACTTTTTAAATTCTTGCAAATCTACGATTGGGTTACCAGAAGGCATAGCCCAACATCACTTATCTATTGCTGGAACGCTTTTAAAATTATCTTCTTATTTACAAGATCGGGAATGGGAGTTCAGTCGATTATATTTGTTAAGACCCATATCAAAACTAGCCAAAGAATCTTACAAACGCGATGTTTTTCGATTACAGCAACTATTGCTTCACGCGGCCGTTGATGAACATTTAAAACAAATACGCATTACCCCGACAGATTTGGAAGTGCATGCTTCGCTTGCAGGAACTTATATTAATTTATCGCAGTTGTATAAAGCGCCCAAGACAACAGACGGACTATACGCAAAACACGAAATGATTTTTGATGAGAAGTTTAAAATTGCCTCATCTCTAGCCATTGAGGAATTTGAAATTCTCAGTCAATATGCACCCAATGATCCATGGATTCACGAGCAATTGGCTGAAGGATATCGAAATTTAGACCTATTTGATAAAGAAATACAAGAAGTAGAAATCTTACTTCAGCTCAAACCACACGACCGAGACATCCTTCACCGTCTTGGGACTCTTTATTTTGCTCAAAATTTCAATGCAAAAGGGCTTAAAATTTATGAGGAGCTAAAACAAAGCAATTTCAAGCGTGCAGAAGAGCTGATAGCTTCTTATGGAAAAGCTACCCACGCACAAAACCTTGCACCCATAGGGTTTTAATGCCAACGCTTCTCTATAGAACGAAAAACTTTGCTCAATTTCGCTTTGCGATTGGCTTGATTTGCTTACTTGTAATCAGTGCTTTTTCCCACCCTCGCATCAAAACTTCACCAAAAAAAACCTTTATCTTTCGAGGAGATGTCGGGATGCAACCTCAATTGTTGGAAATACGTCATAGCACCAATAGATTTTACAAACCTGGCATTTTATAAAGAACAATTTGAAAATCTGAGTAACGTCCAAATTCCTGTTGTCGCAAAGAAAGAAAGAGAGATTCCAAAAACATTGCATTTCATCTGGCTAGGTCCAAAAGAATTTCCTAGAGCATCAATACCCAACCTCTTGTCCTGGATAGAAAAGCATCCTGGCTGGACAGTCAAATTCTGGACAGGCCGAAAAAGACCTTTACCAACAAATAACATAGAGCAAATAATCGTTGAGCATTCACAATCCAAAGAATTAGAAAAATGTTATACAAAAACAAACAATTACGCTGAAAAAACAGACCTATTACGTTACGAAATTTTGTTCAAAGAAGTCGGGGTCTATATTGATCACGATGTGCGATGTTTCAAATCACTCTCCGATCTTACCAATCAATTTGAATTGATCTGCGGACTAGAACTACCAGTCGACACGCCCGTTTCTTCATCTATCCACGCAACCAATAGTCTCATCGCAGCTAGGCCATTTCATCCAATTTTAGCGCGCTGTATCACTCGTCTACCACCAATTTGGGATACAATTGAAATGCTATATCCAGGCAACGACAAATCTTCCGTAATACACAGAGTAGCAAATCGCACTTTTGCAGCCTTTGCTGATTCAGTGAGAGAGTTATCAGGAAATCAAACAAAAGATATGGTTGCTCCTGCTTATTATTTCAACGCACCCAGCGATGAATTAGCTGTATATGCAAGGCATTTATACGCCGGAACATGGTTTCAAAACGACAATCCCTTTGAAGAAATGGCCAGAAATCGACTGATGGCGCTCAGCAAAAAAGCAAACAAAATTCTTTTGTTCATTGGCGTTACCACAGGACTCAACATGCTAGCAATTGCCAGCATGTTTTATTTTTTACAAAAAAAGTTAAAAATATAAAGCCAACACTGCAGACCAATCAACAGTTCCAATAAACAGGCCCAGAGAACAGATTTAAGCTGCGAATTCAAACATCAGTTTTCACAGACATCATCTCGATTATTAAAGATTTCACTTTCTACTTCTTTTGACATTTTTAACAAAAAAAAACGATAGCAGTTGATTTATTGCCACTCATTCAATAAACTGGCGCAAAAAAAAATAATAGCCATGTCGATAAATAATTTTTCCATTCCCGACGTTTATACCCATAGAGAGTTGTGGTGGGGAGATATCACCCCTTATGATTTTTCCGCAGTACGCCCGACGAAGCCATATCCAGTACCTATACCCGAATACGTTCCTCAGGTTCTGAAATACGATGAAATAAACATCTCGCTGTATGCGGCATGCGGCAAAGCTCTTGCCAGCTGGAGTGCACTCGAGACAGAAATTCAGCATTTGCGAAAAAACTTGTCCCCTACCGATGCATCCTGGGAGATACAGAAAAAAAGCATCCAGCATTTGATCGCTCAGCGTGAGCAGAAAATCCAAGCAGTGTTTGATCTCATGGGGCAAATGGCCGACAGAATGACAAAAGAGCAACGTCAGAAATACTATAAAAAGCTCACCTCATGGAACTGGGTTTTTTGGAGCAATGAATCAGCGCGAAATGTGCGTCAAAAACAAAAACAATTAAGCCATGAAGCACTCGAAATGCAATCTCTTGCCAAAGTAGCCTTGCAAAATCTCGAAGAGTTAGAACAGATATGGCAACAAGACCTCGATAGTGGCGATTTACTGCATGCCATTGCACAATGTCATACACGCTCAAATAAAGAAAATCGCGCCATGCTCGATGCGCTCTATACCAGCGATCCGGCAGCATACCGTTATCAATCTCATGCGTACTTGCAAAGTGTCATTCAAAATGAACGTTGGCAAGAAGCATCCAAATTTGCTGTATCATGGATGCAAAGCATTCATAACGATGCTCCATGGAGCGATGTAGAAAAGATGGCAATGGGTCTAATCTTGTCTCAAAAAAGCAGTGCTACAAGCCACGCTACTGCAGCCCAATTTTTACAGGCATTTCAAACATGGCAAGCACAACGGCCTGAATTATCTTTAGCTGCCACTCACCCCGTCATTGAGCCTGAAGCTGGACAACCGTATACGGAAGCAATGCAAGCGCAGCTCATGCTAAGCCGGTTGCATGTCATTGCCCAAGATACAAGTCTCAACGCCTACATACACTACACAAACGCATCTATGCTACAGCCCGATGCTCCCGAACATAGATTAGGTCTTGCGCTCATAGATATAGCAACTGGCAGATGGCAACAAGCCCAGGAACATATCGATCTTTTGCCAGAAGAATGGCGAGCACCTATCTCAACACAACTGATGAGCGCGCGTTATTCTGTCATTGATTTGACAGTTGAAATAGCACATAGAGCGTTCAGCAATTTTGTCATTCCCCTGGTTCAAAATAAAGCATCATTCGGATCAAAAGGACGTTTGGCTGTTCAGACCTTCAATGGCGCACTCCAATTAGTTGCCCATCCAGCAATCAAAATGCCTTTAGTTGCACGCTCGATGGCAAATGGAGATCTTTTATTGCAGCAACCCGTATCACCAATTACAAAATGCTCATTTGCACTCTTACTCAGCACAGTTGCATCCCCCCTTATCGTTCCGCCGATCATCGTAGAATGGATGCCCGATCCAGTGAAACGCACAGCTTATATCGGGCGTATTGAAAATGTAGCATTACCCGCTCTTCGCACTATTGGCCACCTCAGCCTGGCAATATTTAGCGGTGCAAAGATAGTAAGCACATGCGCATACTCCCTACCAGATATCGCATTTTCCACAGCACAAGCAGGGATCTATCTAAGTGGCAAACCACTATCTATCACAAGCCAAGCAGCCTTTACAGCAACAGGTCGTATCGTAGGGAAAGTGAGCGCTGCCATGACCGGCTATGCCTATCGAGGAGCGATAGGAATTATCGCCAAAAATACACTTGCGCGAGTCGTATCTCAACGAGTCTGTCTTGCAGTAGGGCAAACACTAGGACGTCTATCCGTTGCAAACGCCATACCGACAATTTCCATAGCAGCAGCATCACTCAGCCTTGCTCACACCATATTTTGGGATTTTCCTAAAACACGCACCGCGCTGCTTCTAAATCGAGTTTCCTTGTTATGTGCGCATAGGCAGACCGACATGGCCAATCACTTACTCCAATCTGCTGCAGAATGGCTACCGTTCATGAGCGATCAAAAAGTGATCGCCGCCTACAGGACATGCATCCCATTTTTACAGAAAATTCCTACACTTACACACTCCGTAGAAGATCGGCAATTTGTGCTCGACGATTCTGCATGTGCTCACACCTTAAACACGCTTGAAAGCAGTAGTTATTATGCAGATGCAGCAAGTGATTTACAATATCGCCAGATTATTGCATCCATACAGACAGATCAGATAGATCAAGCTCAACAAGCTCTTTACAAGCTACCTACACACTCGCCTATCCCCCCTCAGCTAGTCAATTTTGCGATTGACACTGCCGCAACATATCATGAGCGCCAAGACGCTAAGCATTACTTACAATCGTTGATGCGATGTTTTCCAGAAAACTCTACTACCCATACAATCTTCCATGAATACTGTATCTATTTAGATCATCAAATCAACTTCCCTGAAATATCTTATGAATTGAATAACATCGGAAATATTTTACGTTATCAAAGCATTGACAAACTGTTGGAATTAACAGACACTTCCGCGCTGGCACCGACTCAGAGCATGCTTTATTTTGAAGCGCTACAAATTGCATTGGCCACCGCAGATCAGCAAAAAGCCAAACAATTTTTAAAGCATCTAAATTCTTATGCACAAGCACTCGCAGCAGAGGCCGTCATCGAACAGGCACAAGAACTACTAAAAAGCGGTGACAGCATCCGCGCCATGCACTACTTAGAAAATGCAAGCGCCGTTATCGTCTATGTGCACGCTCCTATGATTGCAAAATATCTAGCATTAACCCGACTTGAAGAAGCACATCCAATTTTATCTCTAAAGACACCCCAAGCGGTAGTCGTTGCACGATTAGAAGCTATTGATGCAGTCGTAAATGCATCGCGCAAAGAAATAAATATACGCCCCGAATTATATAGCAAAAAACTCTTCGTCTATGTTCACACATATCGGTACGAAGAAGCTTCTATTCTTTTAACGCAGCATACATTTCCCGAAGCAGATCAATATAAAATAGTTAAACAAGCGATTTCCCATTGCGTGCAATGTCTATCTCAGCGCAACTACATGCTAATCCATCAATTGTTAAAGCTCTTTCAAAATATACCCGACATCCACCGAATGATTTTTGATGGACTAGCGTATACGTGCGTTGCTAAAATTAGCGATTTGGCCGTGTTGCAAAACATACGAGAAGCATTACCATCGCTTTTTAATCATGCGTTGATGAGACAACATTGGCGTATTTGGGTAAAATTCTACGATCCTATGCACAATGCGCTGTTACAAGACAGCTTGCTACAAGAATTAAATACCCTAGAAGCAACGATTCATCAAATGCACCGTCCCCTTCCAAATTGGATTCATGAAATGCGATTGAATTTGCATATTGCCATTGGCTCAGATGCATTTGAAAAACATTCCTGGATCAGTGCTCGAAGACATTTATCTTGCGCCCAGCAGTTACTCTTAACTGACCAATGCACCTTGCATAGAGAACAAACCACACAAATGATTCGGTGGCAACTATCGCAAATTCCGCCGGAGTAAAACCATTAAACAATAATTTATGGAACACGGATGACATTTTCAAATCCTTCTGATTTTTCTTCCCTTCCCTGGCTGACAGCACAGCCATCCGGGGGAAACTTTTTTCAATATAAATCTCCCTTCCCGATGTCATGGAGTTGCCCCATGCCGTCGCCGCTCCCACCTATGCCTCCGCTAAGAACGTTTGCAGGACGCATCA
>JAJXVT010000033.1 GCA_021781995.1 bacterium
CCGATCTGCTGAATAGCTTGCCCTGCGGCGCATGGATTGCTACCTCGAGCGAAAGACGCGAAGAAGCCGTTCGTTCCTTGCGAAACGACTTACAATTTAAAGACGTCCGAGGTACGATTCATCAGCGCCTTCATCTTTTACATACCCGCGAAGCTGACGGCGTTGTCATCGCTGAAGCTGCGCTCATTCGATTGCAATTGACGCACCTCAATCGTCTTTTTTTGCCCGGTCCAACTTCACAAGGCCAAGGTCAACTAGCATTGGTCACTCGCAAAAAAACACTATATCTTGGACTCGATCCTTCGCGATTTTCAAATGCTGGCGATCTCATTCATTATCCCATCATCAAAACCGTTCCCATCGCAAAACTGCCCCCTGACATAGAGAGCCAATGGGACCAATTTACCCACGTTCTTTTCACAAGCCCAAGCGCAGTAAAGCACTGGTTTTCCCTTTGCACATTTCCTCTTGTTGGTAAAATAGTATTTGCCATCGGCCATGCAACACAGCAAGCTTTGCAAAGTCATTCAGTAGAATCAATTGTATCCCAAAAGCCGACTCAAGAAGGAATTGTCTCCCTGTTACAACAACAAAATATCGGCTATTTGCTCTGGCCTCGTTCTAGTCGCTCTAGAAATGTCGTGATGGATGATCTTAAAACAAGAAAAGTATGCTATATGTCGTTTGATTTATACGATACCATGGCCCAAAAAATTGCTCCCTTGCCCGATCTTGCTGAAATCGATGAGATTTATTTCACCAGCCCATCCACAGTGGATGCCTTTGAAGAGATTTTTGGATCGATTCCCAAAAATAAAGCCCGCGCCATCGGTCCTGTGACGGCCGAACGCCTTTTTGCATATAGGTAAGCGGGAAATATACTCGTTCCGTTCGAAAGCCCCTACGAAAACTTCAATTGAAAGCTCTCTCAAATGCAAGTGCTCATAAAGTTGAGGTAAGCTCTTCATTCTCAAAGACCAAAAATCGATTGTCTTAATTGCAGCCGTTCCGCAGGTAGAAGCATCCAGGGGGGGCTTCTATTGCAAAAAGTTGTTGAATTTGTTCTAAAACCCAGGTTCTGAGGGCAGGATCTCCTATTTCTCTGTGCATCGATGGATTGCAGCAACGTGGCCGAGAATGGCTAACGAATATCTGTAGCAGCTTTCGTTCTGTCTAATAAATTCCATAACAGATGGGAGACTCGTTGGGTGTCCGCTTTAAATACATTGTCTCCTAACCAGATGATCTCTAGTTGGCTGCGATACTGTAAAGCGTCTTCTATTAAAAAACGATTGAGGCGAGAGAATAAATCTCGACTCAGATTGCATTGCCAATAGGCCCTAATAGAGCTAATTGCACACGTGCCTATTTGCTGGGTGGGGTAAATGTCCTTGGGGTTGTCTGAAATTTCGGGCCTTAAATCTAGCTGGCTTGCTAAATACTCAAACAGCGTTTGGTTGCGTAATTGATACCGCAATGGGCTAAATGCATTGAGAAATGCAGTTGATGTGACGATGGCTCGAGTAAGATTGGGAAAATATCTGGCTTTGGTGTAGATCTCGGTGGGCGCCGTATCACTATCATAGCTCGTGTCGTAGATAAATAAACAAAATTTATCTTCTTCTATTCTTTGTAATTTACATGTTGTGGCGTGGTCAATATTCATAAATGCGCCGTATAATAAAAGGTTGTCTTGCAGTTCTAGTTGTGCAATTGCAGAGCTAAGGCGTTGAGTCGCTTCGGCAATACGCTGGGGAGTTAGTTCCGGGCAAAATTTAACGGAAAGATTCAATTGGTATAGAAGTTGTTGTAGTTCTAGATTTTGTTCAGGATTGAGTCTTATTTGTTGATGAAATTGATAAATTTTTCCTCGAATTAAGGAAATCGCAGTGGGGAAGGTTAATCCTCCTTCGTAGCTTTGTAAAAAACAACGGTCCTCATTTGAAAATAAAATTGAAGACGCTTGTGCTGCGAGATAGGTTAATTGATATTTTGGATGCAGGTGTTCAAAAAGAGCCTGCTCAGAGTGATCTTCCGGACATTCGATGTCATTTAACATTGGGTGTTGTAAAAAACAGTTTCCAGAGAGATAAATCTTTACAGTCGAAATGGCAGGAAATGCATCGCGTGAGATTTGAGATAGAACATTGTTTGCTAAATTTATAATGCGCAAATTGGTGCAAAAGGTAAATGTTCCTGCAGGGATATGCTTTATTATATTGTCGTTTAAATAAATTTCTTCTAACTGAGGACATTCAAAAAATGCTCTTTCCGGTAATTGAGTTAATGCGTTTTGCGATAGGTTGAGGATTTTTAAATGAGAAAGCATGGGCAAGATGTCGGGAAATAGAGAGGTCAGTTTGCTGCCGCATAAATTTAGACTTTCGGCGGCGGTGTTGTAACATTGCAGCACACGGGTCTCAACAGATGTTCGGTCTTCTACTTGGGTGTTGTGCGGCGCTGCTCGCCATAGAGTCAGTTGCTGAGAAAGTGTTTGAAGCATGATGTCGTGTTTAGACACAGTTGTGCAAGAGAGGGTAGACATGATTTGTCTCTTATCGAATTTTCACAGTGGTGGTTCTAGTATGCCTTATAATCATTATAAGTTCTGCATAAAATTATTTTTTCGTAGAGCTTTTTAATTTGTTTTGTTAGGATTGATTTTCAAAAAAAAAGGCGTTTTATGTCGGCGAGTTCGCTTTCGAATGTTAATAATCAAAATTTTCGTGCAGAGGTGCTTGAGGGCGCGCGGGTTTTGATCCATTCGGATGTGGGGTCTGTTGCGGGCTTGCTTAATGCGCTATCAGTGATCCCGGATGAGCTAGTGGCAGAAGTAATCCATTGTGCGCGGCAAATCGCGAATCTGGGGCCGGAATACTATTTTAAAACTGCGATCATCGATGTTTTAGATCGTACAAGGGAGCAGGATGTCTCGGCTATGATACAGTGCGCCAAAAGATTTTATCGTCCGGACGTAAGGATCTCCGCAGGGCGATTAGTAGGGCTGATTGAAAGATTGTGGCAAGTAGAAGCTAGTGTTAGAAATGAAGTTGTTGATCAAATGATTTTAAGAAGCCATGATTTGCATCGGAGAGTGTGCACTGTAATTTCAGATTCGGAATTTCGTGAAATTGTAACTCGGGCGAGAAGTCGTTGGCAATTGGATCTAGGACCTGTTGTCTATAAAAAATAACTGTCGCAAATTTTAGAGGATCGGTATTATGTTGCGGCTTTAAAGCAAGGAGCCTCAGCATGACCAATATGGCCAAAACTAGCTACCAACTACCGGAACTTCCCTACGCGTTCGATGCGCTAGAACCTGTGATCTCTGCGGAGATCATGCAGGTGCATTACGAAAAACACCATAAAACATATGTTGCAAATCTCAACGCTGCCCTGGAAAAGTACCACGAAGCAGAATCGAAAAATGATGTTGCGGCCATGATTGCACTGCAACAGGTGATTAAATTCAACGGCGGCGGCCATATCAACCACTCGATTTTTTGGACTATCTTAGCTCCTGTCGGCCATGGAGGCGGCCCGAGTGGAGAATTGATGGAGATGCTTGAACGGGATTTTAGCTCTTTTGATCAATTCAAAGAAAAATTTTCGAGCGCAGCTGTAGGCGTGCAGGGATCTGGCTGGGCTTGGCTCGGATATAGCAAGGCGATGAAACGTCTAGAGATTGCGACCTGTTCAAATCAAGATCCTCTTAGTACTCAGGGACTTATTCCTGTGTTAGGCGTGGATGTTTGGGAACATGCGTATTATTTGCAGTATAAAAATATGCGTGCGGACTACGTAAAGGCGATTTGGCAAATTTTTCATTGGCCGAATATCGAAGCTCGATTTGCGAAAGCAATTATTTGACTTGAGCGGAGCCATCTTTCGATGGTATGATTTGAAATATTATGGGTCTGTTTTCGCGAAATAAGCCAAAAATCAAGGTTGAGTCTACTAAAAAAGACGGCTTTAGCGGCTGGATTAAATGCTCAGGCTGCTCGGAGCTGATCCATGCCTCAGAGCTGGGCCGAAATCTCAACTGCTGTCCTAAATGCAGTTATCATTACCGGTTGGGTTTGGAGCAACGTATTGAGCAGATTGCTGATGAGGGGACATTTAAAGAAATGTTTACCTATATAAAGCCTGTTGATAGTTTGAAATTTGTCGATACGGAAGCTTATGAAGCGAGATTGAATACGGCGCAGCAAAAGACGGGCCGCGATGATGCGGTGAGTGTTGGATTGTGTCGAATCGATGGCCGTCATACTGCATTAGGGGTTTTGGATTTTGCTTTCATGGGGGGGTCTATGGGTTCGGTTATGGGCGAAAAATTAACCCTTTTGATCGAATTCGCGCTCGAGCGAGAACTGCCCTTGATTTTAGTTTCAGCATCTGGCGGCGCACGTATGCAAGAATCGATTTTATCTCTCATGCAAATGGCTAAAACGTCGGCTGCGTTGGCGAAATTGAGCGAAGCTAAACTTCCTTATATTTCGATTTTGACCAATCCCACGACAGGCGGAGTGACCGCCTCTTTTGCCACTCTTGGCGATATTATCATCGCTGAACCTGATGCTTTAATTGCATTTGCTGGCCCTCGGGTGGTAGAACAAACAATTGGTCAAAAACTTCCTCCGAGAGCGCAAAAGGCAGAATTTTTGCTCGAAAAGGGAATGGTCGATATGATCGTAAAACGAGCAGACTTAAAAAAAACTGTGGCTCAATTGCTTCGTTTTTTCATGAATAATGAACGCTCGTTACCAGCGGAAGATCGCGGCGAACTTGCGAAAGAAATGACGGAGCGATTAAAAGAGCTTCTGAGAACAGCGGAAACGGTACCCCATTGAATATTTCAATTGAAGTGGAAGAGGAAGACCTCATCCCTGTGTATGCGACAGAAGGCGCATCCGGGGCTGATGTACGAGCGCATTTAACTGCGCCCATAACTATACAGCCGGGCGACATTGCGATTATCCCGACAGGGATCAGAGCTTCCTTGCCCCAAGGCGTCGAGATCCAGGTTCGTCCGAGAAGCGGCCTCGCTGCGAAATTTGGTGTTACTGTGTTAAATGCGCCCGGGACAGTAGACGCTGATTATCGGGGTGAAATTAAAGTTATTTTAATCAATCACGGTAAACAGCCGTTTGTGGTAGAGCCTAAAATGCGGATTGCACAGCTTGTCATTGCAACGGTTGAACAGGCTCAGTTTACTCTGGGTGAGTTGTTAACGAACACGATGCGTGGAGCAGGCGGCTTTGGCCACACAGGAACAAAGTAATTCTCTTAACGGCTTGTTTAGGCCTTTTTTAAAAAGAGTAGATATGGAATTTGCCGATTATTTAGACTCTCGGCTTGTCGTTTTTTTGGAATCGACAACGCAGGAAGGTGCAATCGATGAACTCATTTCATTGGTCGAGCGCGAAGGCAAATTGCCCAATCGCAAAATGTTTCAGCAGGCGATCTGGCATCGAGAACAAATTATTTCGACGGGCATTGGAATGAGTATTGCAATTCCTCATGCAAAGTTGTCTGGTTTAACGAATTTTTTTATTGCCATTGGAATTCAACGGACTCGGGGCATTGAATGGAATGCATTGGACGGCGCTCCTGTCCGTTTGGTGTTTTTAATTGGTGGGCCTGACGATCGTCAGTCTGAGTATTTACAGATCCTTTCTCAGTTGACAACTGCAATTCGCGATGCGGATTTGCGAAAAGAATTGCTTCGCGCTCGAAGTGCTGAAGACGTCATTGCTTTTTTCTCTTAAGATTATTTTTTTGATTGCTATGGCATATGTAAAAGTACCGGTAGATCCAATTCCTCTTACATTGCAGGCTTTAGCGCTATTTATGTAAAAAAACTTTCTCTTTTTTCTTGGATTTGTTACCTTCGGGTCATGGATTTAAAACTCACAGAAGTTGCAGAATTACTCAACGTCTCGGAAGCTACGGTTCGCCGTTGGGTATCCGACGGAAAAATTCCCTATTATCGCCTTAGTAGTCAGTTATTATTTAGCCGAAGCGAAGTGGAAAATTGGGTGTTAAGCTGTAAGCAAAACAAAGAAGAATACGCGTCTTTTGCTGAGGATTTTGAGTCTGGATCCGAGAGGTTGGGAACGCATCAATTCGGTTTATTTCGCGCCCTGCATAAAGGGGGGGTGTATGACAATATTCCTGGAAAAACAAAAGAAGAAGTGATTTGCAATGCGATGAAGCGCATAGCAGTGGATCTGCAGTTAGACGCTGAAATGGTCACTGAGTTGCTGCTTGATCGAGAAAGACTTATGCCGACGGCGCTTTCCAATGGCGTTGGCGTTCCTCATACTCGCGATTTTTTATTGCAAGAATCGTATGATGTTGTGGCGGTGGTGTTCCCTAAAGAACCGATTGAATACGGCGCTTTGGACAATGAACCAGTGCATACGCTATTTTTTCTCTTCGCGTGTGATGATAAACGACATTTGCATCTTTTAGCAAAACTTGCACATCTCAGTTCTAAATCAGAAAATCTCACTTATTTTAAAATGCATCCAAATAAAGCCCAATTTCTCGATTACATTAAAAATTGGGAATCATCGGTTAAGCCGGCTCGTTCTACTGTATTGGGATCTGTTTAGAGACTGCCACATAATAAAATAAACTCTTTTTCTTATTATTTGACAGTCATTTAGCAACAAGCTTCCTCGTTGTTTGCTTGTGGCACAATGGTTAATTGCAATGGGTTGTGGTATATTTCTGTCGAAGCTTGCTGCAGCTGCCATTGTTGTAAAATAAATGGTAAATTGTATCGATAACTTTTTAGGCTAAAAAGGTTTTTAAGCCTTTTACCTTGAGGTTGAATACGCTCTTCACTAATGAGGTTATCTCCACCATGTCCAGCACCGCCGCCTAAAGCAAGGCGCATTGGTGCGAGCCCAAAGGCGATACAGGCTTCTAGTGCTCTATGTGCAGTTATTTCGATTTGTCGTAAAAAGGCGAGCGTTTTGCGAGCAATAGGCCCAGGCGAATAATCGTCAATCGCCTGATGCAATCGATCTCTTGTGGAAAAATAAAATTTTTTAATAAACGAGCCTAAATTCCGTAAAATATGAGGCGAAATTGCGTAAATTACATCATGTAGTTTTATTTCGGTGGGGATGGCAATTCCAGCTTTTTCTACGGCGCGCCTGACGAACACCGTGCAATTTTGCTGAGCAATTTGAAAGCCGATTTTACGGCCGATGTTTATGTTGCTGTTATGCGCTTTGCGAATATAAGATACAACATTTTCAGCTTCTTGCGCAGTGATTGGTAAATTTGTGACATAGCGCTCTGTGCTTGGCATATATTCCCAAGGATCTGGGGAACGAAATTTTCCTTGAATACTTTCTAATGGAAGATTTGAAGGGCGGGTCCATCCAAATCCAAATTCATACACATCGCCTTTGGAAATGCCTCGATTAGGCAGATTATCTCCTGCGATAAGACGCATGTAGGCGTGGCGTGGATTGCGAAGCGTTTTACTTAAATTTGAGTTTCCTCGGTCTGTACGCGAAGTGATGACTTGCAATACAAAGGGCTTATCTACATCTCCTATTCGCTGAAACGCAGCAGCTTTTTGTTGCACTAGGGAAAGCTGGTCGTTTGTCAACCGGCTAATTGGTACCTGGCCAATATCTAAATGTGGATGGTATTTTTGGAGGCCTAATCCATTATCGAGATATGTATAGACTTCATTTTCTGCATCTAAAACAAAAACGTCATCAAACGCATCCGAATATTCAAAATGAAAACGGCGCATCACTTCTGCGGCGTTAGTCCATTGCCCTTCTACTAATATTTGAGGGTGCCCTTGGTTTATACGCAATACATCTTGAGTGACTTTCAATTGGCTTAAAATTTTAGATTCATGAAGAAAACGAACAAAATGAGGATGTGCGTGAAAAATTGCTGCCGGCTGGCGTGCGTTTATAAACTTAGCTAAAAGAGCGGTATTGGCAGGGTGTACGTATCGGTTGTCTGAATGGAATCGACTTGCTTGTCGATCGAGCTCGGCGAGCGATGAAGATAAGGATTGGTCCTGACTGCTTTGTAATTGAATATAACGCTGAGTTAAACTGACATTGTGTTCCGTCATTAATAAGTTGTGTACTCGATTGGTCTGTGTAGCAATGATTGTGCGGAAATAGTTGGGCCGTAAAAGACATTGCAGCCGTTCTATCGGACCTGCTTCAATAAGGTGTTTTGAGCACTTAAATACACAATATTTGGAAAAAATGACATCAGATCCCTTGGTTTTCGAGCTATTCTTAGATCTTAACACAATCTAAACGCAAACTCAAGTATTTTGAAATAAACAAAAAAAATCTATTAATTGGCGAGATTAGATCCTGCGTATTGTTCTAACGAAAGCAGAGTATCGAGTTCTTCGGGGAATGTTAACTGAATTTTATAAAGCCAGCCGGTGGATTGAGGAGTGCGATTGATGAGGCTAGGATCGGTCGATACCGCGAGATTGACCTCTGTAACCGTGCCTGAGACTGGGCTGTAGATGTCTGCTGCGGCTTTGGTAGATTCTAGAACGCACGCTTCTTGGCCAGCTTCAATGTATTGACCAATTTGAGGCATCTGAATGTAGACGATCTCGCCCAGTTCTTGTTGAGCGTGGTGCGAGATGCCTACAGTTCCTGTATTGCCTTGTACTAAAATCCATTCGTGAGAAGGGGCAAAGCGCATGATCACTCATCCTGCTGCGTTAATTTCAGAGTTCCCCAGGTAGCTGGATGCTGTTCAATGGTGTACTCTTCCGAAGAGACTGCGAAATGCTGCGGAGGGGCGTCTGCTCGATTGATGCGGTAGGTGAATCCCAATCTCGGGAAGTTCATTGGATCAAAACCGGTGAGGCAAGACGCCGGGATTTCAATGTCGAGCGCATAGCCATTATGGCTAATTTCTGGCGTGATAGTAAGGTCTTCGGGATGACATAGCCTGTGGGTATCTTCATTGCGAAACCGGGTCATCTCCCGTCCATAAAGTCCTTGTACTTGAGTTGGATAAAACACAAAATGATGGCAGAAGCGAGAAACTACGCCTTTTGATTTGAGGTCTCTTGTGTCAAGAAAGAATTCAACTGAATCTCCTTTGCGTAAATCAGCTTCTCCAATGCGCTGGAATGGGACATTGACCTGAACATAAAAGAGCAGTTTGTCAAAATTCCAGGCGGCATAAACCTCCGCAAAGGATTCCTCATCGAGCATTTCAGCTGTCGATGGAAGGAGAAATCGTTTTTCAGGCTTAAGAGCTCCTTTGGCAAGAAAGGGGCAGTCGGCGCTAAGACCAAAAAATTGAACAGGGCAAAGGGAAGGGAGTTCTTCAAACATACGTTTTCCTATTCTTGTTCGGGTTGAATGGGGATTGTAAAAGTCATTTTTTCGCAAAGGGCTTCAGCTAAGATTTGCTGTACATCGGAAACGAGCATTTCTTTTCCGATAGAAAGCTGCTCTAGGACAGGTCCTTGTGCCTCGATTTTTTCTTTTATATATAAAAAGCTAATAGCTCCATCAGAAGCTACATGAATGGGAGACCAGTTTTTAGGCATGGCAATCAAAGATTCTTGCGACATCCAATCCTCCCGGGTTGTTCTAGAAACTTCTTTTTCAGTACATTTAAGTGCAAATTGCGAATTTAATTCAGATTCATTCAATATTAGGGGTTTTCCTTCTTCGCTTTGCAAATTTTTTAGTGCAAGTTCTGTCGGAACCAATAGTCTCAATGCGTGAAATGGAACCTCTTTATTGGGAGCCGTTTTTAAAATTTGTTTTTTTAGATCAGATAGCATCAATTCAGCTAATTCTTCTTTGACTTGCGACCAGTCTGCGCCAGATTTTGATTCGGGCAATTTGCTTTTCAATTGTTCAAAGTTAGATTGAAGAGCGCGGTCTACGAGCCAAGAGAGGGAGCCGTCTTGTTTGGCTTGGGCAAATGTTTTGATTTTTTGATCAGATTGTTTTGCGATATTAGAAAAACAAAAAACGGCTTCTCCTGAATGGAATTGCTGTAATTCAGACAATGCGGATTCAGGTTGTGTTGGAATTTGTTCGAAAAGAGCTCCTAAGCGCGCCGGATTTTCGACATGCGGCATTTCAATTTTTCCTGCGGATAAGATCAATTTATATTCTTTCGCTTCGGCCTTGTTTAGGGCTGCGTGAATCCATTCAGGGTGGCGATCGAGTAGTTTGCGCCGCGCGTAAAGATCTACTTGGCCGCGCTGAGCGGGGTTTAGTGTTTCTAGCGTTTGGAATCTTTCTTCCGGGGAGTGAACGCCATGGCGCACGAAGGCATATTCTTGTGTAAGGGTTTTCCACACGTCATCTTGCGTTTCGTATTCCCAAACTTCTTTGAGCGGCGCGTTCAGGGAAGTTTCTCTTTTGTCTACGACTGCGACATTTGCGGTGTATTCTGTGCATACAAGTTCTGGCGCGCGTTTGGCTACGTCGGCTACGGAAGCAAATGTTTCAGGCAAAGCCAATGGGTTGTGTGAATCGGCTGTTGACACTTCTTTTAGATAGGTTTCGAATGTAAAAAGGTCTAGGGAGCTGCTGAAATGTAGTTCTTGCGGCCATTCATACACATCGACTTTGGCTTTTTCGGAGGCTATTGCCGCAAATTCGGCATAAGGCAGGCGATCGACAAAGGCAGCTTCTCCGATGTCGTTGAAATAACGGCGCATGAGTAGAACCTTGCGCCATGCAGCGGCTGCTTGGGATTCACTCATTCCTAGGATGCGAAGCTGTTCTGGATAGGTGAGTTGTAAAGGGTAATTGGCTTGTTTTAGTTTTTCTATAGCGGCAAAAAAATTGCGGCGCAAATCGGCTTTAGCTTCTTCTTTTGTGACGGTGTAGCCTTTGTTTTCAGCTTCAATTGCTGCGTTGTGAATGAATTGAGCAGTGAGATCTACAAAGTCTTTACCAAACCAATCGGAGAGCGTATGAAAGCCGAACATAGATAAATCATCTTCTTGCAACCGAGGATCGGGGCGTAGCCAAGCATATTGCTGTTGGTGCATCGATAAGATGCGGCGCATCCATTCTGCGGGCATTTTATTTTGCAGTAAATAAAGGCGGCTAAGATGGCCGAATGCTTCTGCATCGAGCTCTTTATGATCGCTAAGCTTGGACCACTCTCGGTTGATCTCCGGAGCAAAACGCTCCCAAACTGCTTTAGCTGAAAGAAAGGAGGCGTCTGGGTGTTCGTACCCGCGGTAGCGTCGGATTTTCTCTAATTTTTCGGCAAAATTGTTCTGTAGCAAATCCCAGTGTTTTTCTACGATGACTTCTGCAACGCCGGTTTTTAGCAAATCTCTGCGAATCACCCCATCGTTGAGTAAATTGGGGTAAGCGCTGCGCCCGGAAGTGCCGATGTCTTCTCGATCCACTGCGATGATTCTAGCTAAATCCTGAATTTCGATCAGGTGGATTGCTGAACCGTCAATGGCTTTTGCGACGACTCGATCTTCTCTTGTGTCTACATCGGGGCTCATTGTAGAGGTTCCGAAGAAAACAAATGTCGAGATGACGACAATTGTGATGATGAGGAAGAGGGATTTTTGGTATTTTCTCAAGAATTCAAGCATAGGACCTTCAAAAAAAAAGAATCGTAGCAAAATTTGTAAAATCGCGCTAGATCAATGCTAATTAATATGATTTAGCATAGAGGACTCTGCGACGCGAGGGTTTGCCAGAAATTGGGCAAACACCATTTTCTAAAGGCGAATCCAACGGAATGCAGCGCACTGTAACGCCGAGATCGTTTTTCAATTGTTCTTCAACTTCAATGTCTTCTGCCCAATGCGAGAACGCGAAGCCGCCGTGAATCGCATTCGGATCGCTTGAGCTAAAAAAATCGTAAAAATCTTTTTTGTTATCGATTTTAACCGTGTGCTGATTGCGAAATTGCGTGGCTTTTTTGAGTAAATTGGATTGAATCTCATCGAGGATGCGGGGGATCTGATGTTCTAATTCGCTTGGCGCTAAAGGAGTGGTATCTCGGTGGGCTTTATCTCTTCTTGCTAGATTGAAAGTTCCAGATTCGATTTCGCGCATGCCAATCTCAAGGCGAAGTGGAATGCCTTTTTTAATCCAATTCCAAGACTTGTCGCCGCCTCTTAGGTCGCGTTTGTCAAAAATAACTTTTAAAGGAGCGCCGTGGTAGTGGGCTGTTTTTAGCGATCTTTCTAGCTGTTCGCAATAGGAATAAACTTGTGCCTTAGTCGCTTCATTGTGCATGATTGGAATGATGGCTAGATGGGCTGGGGCGATGCGTGGGGGTAATACAAGGCCGTCATCGTCGCTATGAGTCATTACTAAACCACCGATTAAACGGGTGGTGACTCCCCAAGATGTTGTCCAACCAAATTCTTGAACACCGTCTTGGTTGCGGAATTGAATACCGCACGATTTGGAAAAATTTTGACCTAAAAAGTGCGATGTGCCTGATTGCAGTGCTTTTCGATCTTGCATCATCGCTTCGATCGTGTATGTCGCTATAGCTCCAGGGAAGCGCTCGCTCGGAGTTTTTTCTCCCATAATGACCGGTATTGCTAAATGACTATGGGCAAATTCGGAGTAGACTTGTAGCATTTTAAGGGTTTCTTCTTCTGCTTCTTGCCGCGTTGCATGAACGGTGTGGCCTTCTTGCCAAAGAAATTCAGCAGTGCGCAAAAACATCCGTGTCCGCATTTCCCAGCGAACAACATTGGCCCACTGATTGATAAGCAGGGGTAAGTCTCGATAAGACTCGACCCATTTTGCAAATGTGTGGCCGATAATCATTTCCGATGTGGGACGGACAATGAGCGGCTCATCCAGCTCTCCTGCCGGAACTAGGCGGCCTTCGCTATTTTTTTCCAAGCGATGGTGTGTAACAACGGCGCATTCTTTAGCAAAGCCTTCGATGTGCTGGGCTTCTTTTTCAAAATAGGAAAGTGGGATAAACAGTGGAAAATAGGCGTTTTCGTGTCCTGTTTCTTTAAACCGAGAGTCTAAGGATTTTTGAATGTTTTCCCAAATGCTGTAGCCCCAGGGCTTGATGACCATGCAGCCGCGAACAGAAGAGTGTTCCGATAGATCGGCTGCTTTCAGAACGGCCTGGTACCACTCTGGGTAATTTTCGATGCGGATAGGGGAAACGGCTGTTTTTTGCTTGCTCATGTCGAGACACTATATAGGAAGATCTTAAAATTTTGCAAGATTATTAACCCGAGTCCCAAACAGGTGACAATATGCGCTGCGAGGCAACGCCAAATCGAAGAGGACGCAGCTCTCGTTCTGAGCGAGGAGCGCCATTGCCCAAAGGCAAGGGCGACGAGGAAGATTGATTTGGCTAAGCCGCAGCAAGCAGATTGTCACCTGTTTGGGACTCGGGTTAATAAAAAAAGGTTGATGATTGGGTTAAATCGTAAATCGTGGTAAAATTCATCCGCAAAAACACAATGGACGGTTTATGGCAGTAAACACTCATTTTCAAAAAAGTTTTCAAAGTTTTGTTGCTGAATGCGCGGTTGAGGCGTCTTCATTTCTAAGAAGTGAAGAAATGCCGAAGGTATTGACCCCGCCGTCAGGTCCTTCTACACAGATTATTTATGTTCACCGTCAGAGTTTTTCTTTTTGGGACTATATGATATTTAGTTCAGGACCCCGCGAAGTTCATCACCATCATTATAATCAGCCTGTAGCGGTGCCTCGTCGTTCCGAGCAAGAACAAGAAAATGATCGCGCGCAAATGGCGAAAGTAGTTGGAACTATTGTGGTATTTGTAGGAGCATTCTTTGTTGGCCTGACCTATGGCAAGTTCTCTCATGCAAAACAAATGTTGAATCACACCGAAGAGATGGGAAGGCAAATTATTCACCTCCCATCCAATATTCGAAGTGATGCGCGGACGCTTGTGCGAGCTCAAACTCAAATAGATTCTTTGAAATATTCTAAAGCTCGTAATTATTTTTTATCAGCTATTGGAGTTTTGATTGGCGGCGGGTTATTGGTAGGCGGTGGATTTGCTAGTATGGGAATTTTGGTTTCTGTCGGTTATATTACAACGATTGCTTCAGCTGTGTTTGCTCTTTTAAATTGCGGGCTCCACTGGAGTGATAATGATCAAATTCGTCGTACAAGCCAAGCCATTGCTGGGCCAGTGTACACTGTAAATGAGATCAATCAGTACGATTCGCTGGCGGGAAGAATTTTGAGAGGGTTGCTAGCGGCTCCGCTTTCTGCTGTTTCTGAAGAACCTCCTGCCTACACTGCCTCTCCGAATGCTGCACCTCCTGCCTACACTGCCTCTCCGAATGCTGCACCTCCTGCCTACACTGCCTCTCCGTATGCTGAGCCTCCCGGTTATACAGTCTCGGAGTTTGGTCTACCCCCTCCTCCACCATATAGCGTTAATATGGACACTCAGTACCTGGTATCTCCAGAGCAGTGGGCTTTATATTGTTAGATGGAACCGAGCGCTCCGCTTTCACCGGGAAACTGAGTTTTGCAATTTGAGTAAGGGATTGTCAAACGATTGACAACCCTTACGCTCGTTAGGAAAAAAGTTTGTTGAAACGATGTTTTAAGCGCTCTTGCACCTCTTTTCTTAAAGGCGCAAGATCCTTAAAATCACCGTTTTGCATGGATAAGGCGCACGTGCTATCCATCATAGCTGCAATGATTTCATCTTTCATTACCAATAGCTCTTTCAATAATTGAAGATCGGGAAAAACAAGTGAAATCGAGCCTTGATGGAGATAGCCGTTTTTTGTGCGTCTTTGGGCGGCCCCGGCGATTTTTTTTCCGCCGTAAAGAACGTCGTAAATGGTAGCTCGTGCCATGCAAAAGGAAGGGGTGGGGGTGTGTTCGGATAATAAAGCGGCTGAGGTGCGGTTGGGAAGCAGGTCTTCCAGAGCGTCGAGGACTGCCTGATTGACAAAATGGTAGTTGTCGAGAGTTTTTTCAGAACACAGGGGATGCTTTGCAGGCATTAAGAAGGAAAAGGCTAAATCCCAGATATGGAAAACAATGCCGCCGCCGGTTGGCCTTCGGGCTAGTTTCAGGCCGCAACGCGCTGCTGCTTCTAGGTTGAGGTGGACTTTTGGGTCAATGAAGTGTCCGTAGGTTGCCGATGGACTGGCCCATTCATATAAATGCAGCAAGGGGGGGCCTTCAGGATCAAGGGCAGCGAGTAGACGGGTGTCTTCGGCCATATTCTCTTCAGGTTGTGCGGGTCGCGTCTGGAGAATTGATAAATTCAAATATTTGTTGTACAAACAAAACCTCAAGTTCTATTACAAGGAATTTTAAGGCAAACGGCGCGGGGAAGTCGAGAAATTCCGCACTATGGTATATATATATGTAGTACTTTGAGGTTATTCTTATGTTTGACAAATTCACAAACCGAGCAAAACAGGTGATCAAGCTGGCTAAAAAAGAGGCTCAGCGATTGAATCACAACTATTTGGGCACTGAGCACGTCTTGTTGGGATTGCTAAAGCTAGGTCAGGGAATTGCGGTCAATGTGCTGCGCAACCTCAACCTCGATTATGATACGATTCGTACAGAAGTTGAGCGCATTGTTGGATTTGGTCCTGAAATTCAGGTCTATGGGGATCCTGCATTGACGGGTAAGGTGAAAAAGGTTTTTGAGTTCGCAAATGAAGAGGCTTCCAATCTCAATCACAATTATGTAGGCACGGAGCATTTGCTGCTGGCGTTGCTGCGGCAGTCGGATGGAGTGGCTGCGCAAGTGTTGGAAAACCTCAATGTTAATTTAAAAGAAATCCGCAAAGAAGTTCTGAAAGAGTTAGAGACATTCAATCTGCAATTGCCTCCGATGGGAGCTTCTCCTAATAGCACGCCGGCGGGCTCTGCACGCGCTTCGCAAGATCGGGGAGCCGTTCCTGCGGGGACAGCGGGTGTGAGTGGAGATAAGATGCCTGCTTTGCGTGCGTATGGCCATGATCTAACAGAAATGTGCCGCGAGGGGAAAATGGATCCGGTGATCGGCCGGCGCGATGAGGTAGAGCGTTTGATTTTGATCTTATGCCGCAGGCGCAAAAACAATCCGGTGTTGATCGGAGAGGCGGGGGTTGGCAAGACGGCGATTGTAGAGGGCTTGGCTCAGGCGATTGTCCGTGGCGATGTTCCGGATAATTTGAGGAAGAAAAAATTGATTTCTCTCGATTTGACGCTAATGATTGCCGGTACGAAATATCGGGGGCAGTTTGAGGAGCGGATCAAGGCTGTGATGGATGAGGTGAAAAAGCATGGCAATATCTTACTGTTCATCGATGAATTGCACACAATTGTCGGCGCAGGGGCGGCAGAAGGGGCGATTGACGCTTCCAATATTTTAAAACCATCTTTGTCTCGCGGAGAAATCCAGTGCATCGGCGCTACAACGTTAGATGAGTTTCGCAAGCATATTGAAAAAGATCCGGCTCTTGAGCGCAGATTTCAAAAAATCATTGTTCAGCCGCCTTCGGCCGAAGAGAGCATGTCGATTTTGATCGGGCTTAAACCCAAATATGAAGAACATCATAAATGTGTTTATACCGATGCGGCGATCAAGGCTGCTGTCGCTTTATCAGATCGTTATATTTCAGGGCGCTTTTTGCCTGATAAGGCTATCGATTTGCTCGATGAAGCGGGAGCTCGAGCGCGCATATCGATTATGCATCAGCCCAAAGAACTCAGTGAGCTAGAACGGCAAATTGAAGAGGCTCGCGTCGCAAAGGAAGAATCGATCGGCCGGCAAGAATATGAAAAGGCTGCGAAATTGCGCGATTCGGAGAAAAATTTGCGCGAACAATTGCAAAAGGCAAGGGCTGAGTGGGAATCTCACAAAGATGAGCATAAACCGGTTGTAGACGAGGAAGATGTCGCTAATATTGTCGCGAAACATACCGGTGTTCCAGTGACTCGCTTGACTGAAGGTGAAACTGAAAAAGTACTTCGCATGGAGCAACTTTTGAAGGGGAAAATCATTGGGCAAGATGACGCGCTTGGTACGGTTTGCAAGGCTATTCGCCGCAGTCGAGCGGATATCAAAGATCCCAATCGTCCGATCGGAGCATTTTTATTTTTGGGGCCGACGGGCGTTGGTAAAACGCATATGGCTAGATTGCTCGCTTCTCATATGTTTGGCGGCGAGGATGCCTTGATCCAAGTGGATATGTCCGAATACATGGAGAAATTCGCGATTAGCCGAATGACAGGATCTCCTCCCGGATATGTGGGTTATGAAGAGGGCGGACAGCTCACCGAACAGGTGCGCCGCCGTCCTTATTGCGTAGTATTGTTCGACGAGGTTGAAAAAGCGCATCCAGATGTGATGAATTTGCTGTTGCAAATTCTCGAAGAGGGGCGCTTGACAGATTCTGTAGGACGCAAGATCGACTTTAGAAATACAATTATCATTATGACGTCGAACCTCGGAGCGGATCTGATTCGCAAGTCGACAGAGGTTGGATTTGGTGCGAAAGAAAATGTGCTTGATTACCGCTCAATGCAAGAAAAAATCGAAGGGGCTGTGAAAAAACACTTCAAGCCGGAATTTATCAACCGTTTAGATGGATTGGTCATTTTCCGCACTCTGGATAAGATTGCTCTCAGTCAAGTGGTCGAGTTGGAATTTAAAAAGCTTCACGATCGTTTAGAGAAGAAAAAAATTCATTTGGTGCTCGACGAGTCGGCTCGTGGATTTTTGGTCGAGAAGGGATATTTGCCAGAAATGGGGGCGCGTCCTTTGCGCCGCGTAGTTGAGCAATATCTCGAAGATCCTCTTGCAGAAAAGATGTTGCAAAATCCCAATGCCGAAAAGAACTTTTTGGTTTCAGTCAAAGATGGTGCAATTGTCTTTGTCGATCAGCAGCCTAATGTTCCTCCGGAGCCAAATGTGGCGCCGGTTGCGCCTGCAGGCACTTGAGTGCTTGAATCGCGCTTCATCTCGCGCTATACTGCGAGCTTGCGCTGATGAGAAAAATTGGATTGATTGCTCTTTTTATATGCTGCCTGTTTTCCTTCTTTTGGAAGGAAGCGGGCGGTATTTTTTTTCAATTGGCTCTTCGTGTTCAGGCCAATCTTCATTTTTCCTATCGCGAGGTGCTCTATTCAGAAGGCCGGTGGACATTTACAAACGCTGCACTTTTTGATGCGGATCGCTCCAATGACGCTTTGATGGTACAGGCCGATTCATTGTCGATTTCATGGCCTCTTCGCATAGAGCTTCTTTGTCCTCATATGACGCTTTCAAGAACATGGGCAGAGCGTTTATTGGAACCTAGCAGTTGGGATTTTGAAGCGGTTGACGGTCGTTTAGATTGGAGCGATTTACCTTTGCCGATTGTGCATTTTTCGTGTAAAGCGGCCAATGGTCAAATCCAAGAACTCTTTGTCGATATTCCTCAACAAAAAATGGCGTTGGATGGGGGACTGTTTGAAGGTTTTGCTTCCCTTTCGTGGAAGGGTAGCGATTTTCATTCTCCGCATAGTATAGAAAGCATATTGCGGGCAACGGATCATTTTAGATTAGATGTAACTCAAGCCAAAATGCAGCGCGGCGATTCTGTTATTGAAAACTTGCAATCTACTGCGAGCTACCAGCGCGGAGTCGGAGGGAAATGGGAGGGGAGCGCGCTTGCTAATTCGAGTTTGCCGATTCATTTCGAGACTCGAATGACAGCTCATTTACAGCAGCCAATTTGGG
The DNA here is from genome assembly GCA_021781995.1 of bacterium. GTDB lineage: Bacteria > Chlamydiota > Chlamydiia > Chlamydiales > SM23-39 > CAITMJ01. Next base: position 18,724 of record JAJXVT010000033.1, read on the forward strand.
TAGAAGGAAACGCTAAATTCGGAAATGCCAAAGGGTGCGTTTGTTTAGATAAAGAATACCGCTTTGAGTGGGAGCAGGTGGGCGTAAATGAAATGAAGGTCATTCAGGATTTTGCTCAAATCTCCCCGGATTTACAATTGGTGCGAGGGTCCATTGCAGGCACTGGATCTTGGAGCCAAGAGAGATTTTGTCTCGACAAGCTTTTGTTAGAAGATTTGGAGATGAAAACCTATTATGGTTCGTTCGGATGCAATCGCGCGTTTTATGATGGCAAAGGCTCTATAACCGAAGGGTGGCTGCAATCTCCGATTTTTTCTGCAGTTCATTGGTCGGGACTTTGGGATGGGGATTTGTCGTGTCATGGTATGATTGATGGGGTAGATGCTCAGGCCGCAATCAAGCTAAATGGTCCTGAGTGGCAGGCCTCTGTGCAAGCCGGAGAGTTATTCGTGCTGCAGGCAAAAGCGTTTGTGGGAAAAGAAATTGTTTTCCATGAGTTGAAGGGAAATCTCAACGGCGTATTTTTCGAAGGCGATGGAAAGTGGACGCCGCGCAGCGGGCATTATTTGATTCATATTCCTCATTTTTCTGGCGCAATTCGCAATTGGCACGCGAGTTTGTTTGCATGTCCGCTAATCGGGG
>JAJXVT010000001.1 GCA_021781995.1 bacterium
AACAAAAAATTGAGGACAATATTGCATTTAATATTAACCTCAATTTTTTCTTCGATTTCAGAGGCTTTGAATCAGTTTGCGTTTGGGTGTCTTTCAAACGGAACGAGTATATATAGTTCCTTAACTAATAGTTTTAACATGGATGGCAGCGGGACCTTTGCGTGTGAGAGTCGTTTCAAATTCCACTCGCTGTCCTTCAGCGATGTGTTTATTGGGCGTGTCGAGATTTGCGCTGTCAAAAAAAATGTCTTTTTTTCCGCCATCCGGAGCAATAAAACCGTAACCTTTTTCGGGTAGATATATTTTGACTGTTCCTTTTTCCATAATATTATTCCACCATTTCTACGGGATCTTTTACGAGCACGTTTTTTTCACCTTCCGCCTTTGCCACTAAGACAGCGCAGCAACTATCTGAAAATACATTGACAGTTGTTCGACACATATCAAGCAACCTGTCTACAGCAACAAAAAGGCCCACTCCTTCAGCAGGTAGTCCCATAAAGCGCAGGATAATCAAAATCGCTACTAAACTCGCGGATGGAATTCCCGCAACACCAATCGATGTAATCAAAGATAAAAAGACTATGAGAAATTGATTGGTAAAGGACAGTTCAAGTCCATAGGCTTGCGCTATGAACATAGCGGCTACACATTCATAAAGGGCCGAACCCGACATATTGATCGAAGTGCCTAAAGGAATTACTAAACTGCAGATGCGATTAGACACTCCCGCTCTTTTTTCAACGCAATCAATTGTTATGGGCAATGTTGCGGAAGAAGAACTGGTAGAAAATGCAGTAATGAGAGCAGGTCCCATAGCCTTAAAGAGCCACGCAGGTTTTATTTGTCCGATCAGCTGAAGCATAAGTGGTAGGCCTATGAACATAAAAGTGGACAAACCCAATATGACAGTTAAGGTAAATAGAGCGACAGGTGCGAGGGAGTGCACTCCTGTGGTCATAAAAACTTTTGCGACTAGGCAAAATACTCCGTAGGGAAGTAATTTCATGATCAGATGTGTCAATTGGATCATTGTCTCGAATACACCTTGAAAAAAACTTTGAAGAACATTTGCATGCGAAGATTGTATTTTCGAGATGCTATATCCAAAGAGGATTGAAAAAAAGATCAAACCTAGCATATTCCCCTGGGAAAATGCGAGTAGGACATTGGAAGGAACAATAGATAATAGAACATTAGATAAGCCTTTTCCTTCTCGATTAGCCATAGATTGCTTGAGATTGGCGACGTAGTCTCCTGATTCTAGGTTATGTCCAATTATATGACCCGTTCCAGGGCCGATCAGATCTACGAAAAATAAACCGATCAAAATAGCGAGAAGACTGGTAGAAAGATAAAAGAAAAATGTTTTTCCGCCAATTCTGCCAAAGCCTCCGTCATTTCCTATGCGGGCGATGCCAGCAATGATTGAAGAAGATACCAAAGGCACAACGACCAGAGTGAGCGCGTTGAGAAAAAGTGTTCCTGCAGTATCTAATAATGAATAAAAAGGAATATTCCAAATTTTGCCGGATTCCCCAACAATGGACCCAAATGCGATAGCCAATACAATAGCGGCAAATACTCCCCAGGGGCTCTTATGTTTTTTCTTCACGTTTACTCCAAAACGCTTAATTGTACTGAATTTTCTCTATCTGGAAAATAAAAAACCTCTCCGGGGCCGATATTGTTTCGATAAAACCAACCTATTGGTACTTCAAGAGCATATTTAGCTTTTACTATACTGGAATAAATCGGTAAAAGAATTGCATTTTTTGGTTCTATTGGCATGTCGTAAATATGCAATAAAATGCGGTTTTGATCGAAAAATGCAATGGATAGTGGCAAAGTAGTATTTTTCATCCAAAAATGCAATATTTGAGGAGTCTCATATACAAACAGCATGCCTGTCCCTTCAGAAAGTTCTGTTCTTCCGGACAAACCTTTTTTTCGTAAATTGTCTGTGTTTGCGATTTCAACCTGTAATGTGGCGGCGCCTAAACGAAGCTCTAAACCTGCAAGAGACTGACTCAATAGGATGGCAAACAGAAAGAAAAAGTCTATGGATGCAAGGAATTGCATTCTTTGACAAAGTAAAAATATGCGCATTTTATTTTTTCTTTTACTGATTTTTGGTGTCCTACATGCGAAATTAGGGGAAGAACCAGATTATGGTCAAGCAGGCTCTCCTTGGTTCACCGGACCTTTGCTTTGTCCGTCTAGTAACGTCATTCGACAAGGACACTTTGGTGTAGAACCATATTTATTTGCATTTGCCTCTACAGGAATTTACGATAATGGATGGAAAGCACAAGAAACCTCTACATTATGGAATATAAATAATCAAACTTTGTTTGGAATCGGGATTTTTGAGTGGATGAGTTGTCAATTTACCACTAGTGTTTTTTGGAATTATTCGCAAGGTGTGGCTCATTGGGAAAACGGAGATTGGTATGCCCAATGCGATTTTCAATTGCTACAGCCCAATCAACTTAGTTGGCAGTGGCTTCCTTCTATTAAATTTACCTTAAGAGAGACAATTCCTTTGGGCAGATATAGAAATTTAAATCCGGCTAATTTCCGAACAGATGTGAGCGGAGCTGGCTCTTGGGTCACGACAGCAGCTTTGATTTTTGGAAAATTGATCCACATCAAAAAAGATCATTATTTAAGTTTAAGAAGTTTTTTTTCATTTAATATTCCAGCCCCGGTTCAAGTAAAGGGATTTAATGCATATGGAGGTGGATATAAAACCAGAGGGAGGGTTTTCCCTGGTGTGTTTGGAGTAGCTGATCTTGCATTTGAATATTGTATTAGTAAGCGCTGGGTGCTCGCGATGGATTTGGTCGGAGAGTGGAGCGCTAAAAATCGATTCAGTGGCAATCGTGGCGTTGGTATAGATGGTCGTCCCGCCTCAATAGGGTCGAAAGCTTCAGTTGAATATAGCCTTGCACCTGCATTAGAATATAATTGGAATGAACATCTTGGCATCATTGCCGGCCCTTGGTTCACAGTCGCTGGCAAAAATACAATTCAATTTTTTAGTGGCGTGGTAGCTCTGAGTTATTATAACTAATCTTTTAAAGTTCTGTATAATATGCATTTGTGATATAATTATTGCAAATAAAGATTAAATGGAGCTGTTGATATGAATTCAATTTCTATACTACTTGCCTCGTTATTATGTACGGGATCGCCATTATTAGCTGATGCAAGCCAGAATGACGTGAATGTTATTGTTCAGCAAGATAGTCGGTATCGTTTAGGTTCCGAAGTTGTTGCTCAATTGCGCGCTGATTATGAGGCGGGTGTTTATGATGAATTTTTGTCTGATATGGATAGGGCGTATCAACAAGCAAATGATGATGAGCAACTAGAAGGATTGGTTGAGATTCGCAAGACAAATGGCGAGTATACTGTATCATTGAAGGAATTGACCGCTGGATTCGAACAAATTCAAGCTGAGAAAAATCAAGCTTTGCTTAAAGCGGCTGCAGGCGATAACAATTCATTATTTGCCGTAAAAATTCGCTCTGTTGCTACACCGCTTCCGGATGCAGTGCGTGAGGCGACGATTGCATTGAGCGAGTTGCGTCATATGGGTCCAGGTATGGGGAAAAATAATGATGAAAACCAGTTGATTGCAATTGATCTTGCGTCTCATTATAAAGAAATTCATCTCGATAGTTTAGCTGCTAGAGGACAAGATGTTGAAAATCGTCGAGACAAACATTTAATTTTAGAAATGCAACGTATGGATCTCATGAAACAGGCCTCTGTAAATTTTGAGGATAAGCAACTCAAGTCAATAATTGAATCTGCGGTTTCTGATAATGATTTGCGATTGGCTAAAATTTATGATTCAAGCGATTTAAATGATTTAGCGCGCGGTCGTACGACTCCTGCTTCTGCCGTTGAAGAACGTGTTGCGGGCATTGTAGCTGATGCTCACGCGAAATTTGCAGATTTAAATCGAGATTTGTTGTTTAAAAGCGTAGAACCGGCGCGTTAAAAAACGCACCGGTCAGATTTTGGGTTATTTCGAGTGTCGTAATTTGCTGCGGTGAATACCGTAGCTGAAATACACCAGCAAACCCATTGTCAGCCAACCAATGAGCTGAAGCCATGACGTTGCAGGCAAGAAACTCATTTGTCCTACGCAGCCTAAAATTGCGATAGCAGGAATCCAAGGGACGAGCGGAACTTTAAATTTGCGCTCGTATTCTGGATGGCTATAACGCAGTATCAAAACCCCCAAGCATACAACAGCAAATAAGAAAAGAGAGGTCATGGACACTAGTTCGGCTAAAATTGAAATAGGAAAAAGACCTGCGATGATAAGAGATATAGATGCCGTGAGTATGGATGAGACAAGGGGCGTTTGTGTTTTTTTATTTATGCTCGATAGACTTGCTGGAAGAAGTCCGTCTTGGCTAATTGCGTAAAAAATGCGAGTTTGTCCGAGTACTTGTACGAGAATGGCAGAAGATAAGCCCGCTAAAATTGCAAGTTTTACAATCCATTTAATCCAGCCAAATTGCGATCCCATAGCATCGAGTGCTACGGAAAACGGATCTGCCACATTCAATGCAGTATAAATGACTACTCCTGTCAGGACTAAACTTGTGGCAATATAGGCAAGAGTGGAGACTCCTAACGATCCCAAAATCCCTAAAGGTAGAGTTTTTTGTGGATTTTTTGCGTCTTGCGCAAGTGTGGATACAACATCAAAACCGAGATAAGCGAAAAAGACAAGTCCTGAAGCACGTAAAATCCCACTCCATCCGAATTCGCCAAAGATTCCGGTATTTTCCGGAATGAATGGAACCCAATTATCAATGTTGATATATCGAAAACCTAATAAGAGAAAAAGAGCTATCGTGCTCAATTTGATTACTACCATAATGTTGTTAAACAAGGTGGCAGCGCGAATCCCTATGGATACTGCTACCCCGACCGTAGCGACGATGAGCATTGCAGGGATGTTGAGAACCGAACCGGAGAGTGTCCAGCCGCCATCAGGACTGTACACAATAGGGGCTCCAGCGAATAAGTGAGGCCAAGGAAGGCCTAGTTCTCGGATGAAATTAACGAAATACCCCCCCCAGCCGACGGAAATGGTCGCAGCGGACACGAGGCATTGAGCGGTTAATGCCCAACCAACGATCCAAGCGGGGAATTCCCCCATTGCAACATAAGCATATGTGTAAGAGCCGCCTGAAGAGGGGATCATGGCGGACAGTTCTGCGTAGCAAAGAGCTGTAAAAGTGCAGACAATAGCTGAGAAGATAAATGAAAGGACAATAGCGGGACCAGCGTATAAGGCAGCGGCTTGGCCGGTGATGACGAAAATCCCGGCGCCGATAATGGCTCCAAGGCCGATGGCCATCAATTGAAATGATCCTAAGCTTCCTTGCAAACGGGTGGATGATTCAGCCGTTTTTTCGTGCATTGGTTTGCGAATAAATAAATTTTTCATTCTAGTTCCGCGTTCTTGGTAGACACTTGTTAGCCCAGGACAGGCTCCGGGCTTCCCGCCGGCTCGTCGCAGAGCTCCTCGCTTCAAGTCCTGACAAAGGCGGCACTGGCCGCTTTTTTCCTAGGCAAATATTTTTGCCCAGGACAGGCTCCGGGCTTCCCGCCGGCTTGTCGCAGAGCTCCTCGCTTCGAGTCCTGACAAAAGCGGCACTGGCCGCTTTTTTCCTAGGCAAATATTTTTGCCCAGGACAGGACTCGAACCTGCACGCCACTAAAGGCACAAGAACCTAAATCTTGTGTGTCTACCAATTTCACCACCTGGGCAGATGGATTGGGATGATTGTAGCATAAATGCGCTAAAATGCAAGGGGATATCTTTTAAATGAGGGGTTTAGCGCTTGGAATACAGATAGCGGTTTCCAAAAATACGGAGCGTTTTCAGTGGAATCGAGCGCAACAGATTCAATCCAGTTGGGGTAATTTGATCATTGTAAGCTAAGGCAAGATGCCTTAAAGAGCCGACGGTACATAATGTTTCTACTGTTTTATCGGTAATCATAGAGCAACCCTGCAAATTGAGGAAATGAAGAGGGGCTCGAATTGTACTAAAGGCTTCGTCAGTCAATGCGCAGAAACTGATATCTAATGAAACAAGGCGTAAATTGTCAATTAACAGCTGCCCTAAAGCAATATTTGAACAATTTGTTCCAGATAGATTAACGTATATTAGGTCCTGGCATTTGTGTAATAATAAACTGAATCCTTCGTCGGATGCGGCAGAGGTTCCTATCCAGCTAAAAGTGTGGAGTTTGGGTGCTGTTTTCGTTAAAAAACAAAGGGAATCATTGGATAGTTTTGGGCAATTTCTAATAAATAAGGTGTGTAAGTTAGTGCATTGACCTAACATGTGTTGGAGTTGCAAATCTGTCAATTCAGGGTGATTGGCGATGTGTAAAGAACTCAAGTGCCTCGAGCAATTTGCGGTAGATTTTAACGACTTCACGGCTACTTTTCAAGAGATTCGTAGACGGGACGTGCGTTAAATCCCACTTCACGCACAGAGAAAATCAGTTGCGCGATTGGTGCCCATTTGGCTTGTTTATCAATGTGTACTAAAATTTCTGTTTTTTGTTTTTCCTGAGGCAACGCCCCTATGTTGTGTTGTCGAGTGAGTTCTTCTTGAATAGCAGCGGCATTCTCCATAGGGTATTCTTGAAATTCAGTAATCCATTTATAGTTTCCATCAGCAGTAATGCTTAAGTGGACGGTTTGCATTTGAGCTTTTGATCGTACAGATTGTGCTTTGGCTTCGGGCTGCAGCTGCACTAAGCTGACTTCTGTATCTAGTAGGGCTGATCTCGAAACTGCTAAAACTGCAAAAAGGGCTAGCATCAAGAAGAGAAAATCAATCATAGGGGCGAAATTGAAACTGGAAGAGTTTTTCAGTTCTTCTTTGGGGATGAGTTCCATCGGATTACCCTTGATTATTCATGAGTGGACAAAGAGCTAATGCTTCATTTTCTACAACGCTTAAAGCTCGCACAACTCGATATTTGAGCGTAGTGTAAAATACCATGGCGATAATGGCGACAATAAGGCCGGCGACGGTGGTTCCGACTGCGACGCCGAGACCATCGAATAATGAATTGATGCTTTCAATGGAGCGATTGACGTCATAAAAAGCGTAAAACATGCCAATCACGGTTCCAAGCAAGCCTAGCATAGGGGCGATCATGACGATGTCGTTGAGCAAAGAAAGGCGCTGCCAGCAGGATGTGGAGGCCCGCTTGCCTTCGGATTTCATAGCTTCCATCATAGCTTGTGCGCCCAGTGAGCGGTGCGACAATCCCGCCGCTACAATCGACCCCAGAACTTTACCCTGTTTTCGACATGCTGCGTGCGCTTGGTCAAATTCTTTTGCTCCGAGTAGATCTTTCACTTGGGAAATAAATGCTTCGGGAGCTAAATCTTGCATGCGAAATGTAGCCAAGCTATAGAGCCAAATGGCCATAGAGGCAATAGACATGAGCGCAAGAACTGTATAAATAATCGGCGCTGCTTCAAATACTTTTTTTAAATCGACCGTTTGGGGTGCATTGGCAAAAATTGCGGCTTTTTGAATTAGTGAAATGGCGTTCATGGCAAGTCTCCTCGAATGCAACATAGCAATGATCGTTGAATCCTGCAAGGATTATATACATATATATATTGCGCCAATTGAAAATTAGCCATTGGGGATTGGATCATTTTCGAATTTGTCGTATAATCGTAGGCCATGAAGACTAAAACTGATCTTGTCATTCCTTTTGAGTGGAAGGATCGCCACCCCATTTTATTGGAAAAATTTTTTTATATCCCGAAGGGCTTTGATCATCAAGAAGATCGACTTGAATGGAATGATGAAAGAATTTTTGGAAACTCTAATCCGGTCTGTATTGAATTGTGTAGCGGCAATGGGCAGTGGATAGGAGAAAAGGCTAAACAAAGACCTGATTTAAATTGGGTTGCTATAGACTTGGATTTTGGGCGAGCTCGGAAGATCTGGCTAAAAATATTTCGGGAAAAAATTTCAAATTTGTATGTGGTTTGCGGAGATGGGTCTGTTTTTTTACGCTATTACGCTCCGTTGAAAGGCGCAAAGGAATCGTTTGTGAATTTTCCTGATCCTTGGCCGAAACAAAGACATGCGAAACATCGCCTGATTCAAAAGCCTTTTCTCGATTTGCTTTCCACTGTTTTGGTGGATGGGGCGTTAGCTTCTTTTGCAACAGATGATGTTTCTTATCGAGATCAGATGATTCGGGAATTGGCTCGAAGCGCTCAGTGGCAGCCCGTGTTTTACGATCCGTATTATCTTTCGGATTTTGAATCGTATGGCGATTCTTATTTTGCAAATCTTTGGAAACAAAAAAAACGAACTCTTTATTATATACAGTATGTCAATGGATCACGAAGAATTTAGTTTTAATGGGTTGCAGAGCAATCTGCTCGAGTTTCGCAATTGGATAGAGCTGGCAGCGGGTCCTGCCGACGGTCTGGATTGGAGGCGAGAATTAGAGAGTGCCCGGGAGATTCTTGGGACCGGAAGAAAAATTACCTGGAAGTTTAGGTTAGGTCTTGAGGATTCTTTTTATCCATTGACCGATGAGTTGCGTTTTCAGGCGGCAGCTTTGGCTTTGCAGCAATTTTCTGAAATTGTATGGCCTGAATTTAAAGATTATACTGAATGTGTGTGTGTTTATCGCGGCAGCGCAGATTGGAGTGCTGTGTTTGATTGGAACGCTAAGCAGGAAAATAATTTTGACCAATGGTTAGATGAAAATGAATTGCAAGATGGTCCTCAAGCTCAAGCTTTATTTTGCGCGGACGCTTTTGCTTTGTATTTTCAAATGTTAGCGCATCGCTTGCCCGATGAGTTGCCGATTTTGCTTCTTTTGGATGTGAGCGCATTTCAGTCAGACGCGTTGTGCACGCAAGTGTTGTCAAAACGGCGGTTTGAACATTTTATCGTGGCGCGCAGGGGAGGCGAGCTGAGACTTGACGGATTTGTTTGGACTGATCGTGGAATTGAGCGGAAAATTGTTTGCAGCGCTGTTGGGTTGGCGTTGCCCGAGCGATATGGTTTTGAACAAAAAATCAATGAGTTGATCAGTTCTTGTCCTCAGGCAAAAGTGTTGTACGAGGCCTTTTTAGTAGAAGACTGGGAAGGTATCGATGAGTTATATGTAATCTCAGATTCATTGGGATTTCAGGGGGAGCGCAAGCTGAAAGGTTTTGCGGCGGCAGGTGGACTAATACACCTGGTGTAACATCGGGAGTGATTGCAAAACTGATTTGAGATCGATATGAGTACTGTGCTGTTGAATCTTTTAGTTTGCTAGGCCGCAATTGCCATGAAGTAGAGATCAGTAAGAGAAAATCGGGGCAGAGGGATTTGAACCCCCGACCTACTGGTCCCAAACCAGTCGCGCTAGCCAAACTGCGCTATACCCCGATCAATTACGAGGCCCAACTATAGCGCAAGTGAAGAATTTATGGCAAGAAACGTTTTTTTGTATTCGTGAAAACGGCAGCGTAAAGAGACTCCTTGACGGGATAAGTAGAGTGGGGGATAATAAGAGGGACTTAAGTCAAGGAGACTTTTTATGAATTTCGTCCATATTGCAGGACACCTCGGCGCAGATCCGGAAGTCCGATTTACCTCTTCAGGCAAAAAAGTTACCACGCTGCGAGTCGCATGCCGCACTCGAAAAAAAGGTCAAGATGACACTATTTGGTGGCGCGTGACTATTTGGGATGAAAATTTTGCCAATATGATTCCGCATTTAAAAAAAGGTAGCCCGGTTATGGCCAGTGGGGAAATCCAAAAGCCTGAAATTTTTAATGATCGTGAAGGCAGACCTCAAATTTCTATGGACATGGTTGCTACTCATTTGCAGTTTAGCCCATTTGGTAAACCAGACGGGACAGCATCGAATCAACCTCAAGTAGCTCATGCTGCTCCGGCTAACTCCCTTGGCTCTGCTAGCGAATCTTCGGCGCCAGTAAATCCTTACATGAGAGCTCCCGTAGCTTCCGCCGGTCAAACGTATGACGATGAGGTACCATTTTGAAAATTGAGCTCTTCTCAGACCTGAACCAATTGCCAAAAAGCGATCTACTCGTTTTCCCGTTTTGGGAAAAAGGGGAAAGTGCGTCTGATTTAGGCCGATTTAAATCGGGCATCGAACCGATTTTAAAATCGGGGGATTTCAAAGCGCGAAACGGCGAGACGTTTTTGTGTTATGTAGAGGGGCTTAGAATCGCACTTTTGGGGCTTGGCAAAAAGAGCGATGTAAACTCGGAATCATTGCGCCGAGCCTATTCGGCAGCTGTTCGACTTGCACAGTTAAAAAAAATAAAAAGTGCGCAATTTGTCTGTATTGAAGGGAACCACACGCAGGCAATTTTTGAAGGTATTTTTCTTTCCAATTACGCATATAACAAATGGAAGAGCGATTCTTTCCATGAAGTTTGTGTTCCGTTGCTCGAAACAATCGGATTGATCGGGACTGAAGCGGTAAGACACGAGGCATTGTTCCGAGAACTGCAGGTCATTGTATCTTCAGTACATTGGGTTCGCGATTTGGTCAACGGTAATGCTGATGATAAATTAGATTTTGTTTTGCACGAGATCAAATCGATATTTAGCGGAAAAAAAGTTCGCGTCGAGATTTTTGATAAGCAAAAATTGGAAGAGCTGCAAATGGGGCTGATCCTAGCGGTATCGCGCGGAGCTCCGACGGAACCTTGTTTAATCCAGGTTTCATATGAAGGAAATCCCGGATCTCCCGAGCATGTTGTTTTGGTGGGCAAAGGCGTTACATATGATACGGGCGGTTTTTCAATAAAGCCTACAGAAGGCATGTTGACTATGAAATGCGACATGTCCGGAGCTGCTGCTGTTTTAGGAACGGTGAGAGCTGCAGCCGAACTGGGGTTAAAAATCAATGTCACAGCTCTAGCGCCGATGGCCGAAAATAGCATTGATGGGAAAAGCTATAAGCTCGGCGATGTATATCGCTCTTACTCTGGAAGAACCGTTGAGATCAACAATACAGATGCAGAAGGACGCTTAATTTTGGCAGATGCTCTTGCTTTTGCTGTTAAAAATTTGGGCCCGAGCTGCATTGTCGATGTGGCAACGTTAACGGGAGCTGCGATCATTGCGCTTGGCGATGATATTTCTGCTTTATTTTCGGATGATCAGAAACTGTGTGATCAGTTGCTTTCATCTGCAGCTACAACCGGAGAGGCTTTGTGGAGATTGCCGTTGGTAGCTGATTACAAAGATGCTTACAAGTCTGAAATCGCCGATACAGTCAATTCCGGCGGTCGAGAAGGCGGAGCGATTAAAGCTGCATTATTTCTTCAGCCTTTTGTCGGAGTTGTACCCTGGGCTCATATTGATTTAGCTGGTCCAGCCTATCTGAATAAACCTAAACACTACAATACTAGCAAAGCAACTGGATATGGTGTACGCCTGCTGTTGGATTTTTTACGGCAAAGGGCTGGACATCGATGAAATGGTTAGTGCCCGAAAAACAGAAATTGATTCAATTTTTGCAAAAGCAAATCAATCCTGCTCCTTCGGGTAAAACGCTTAGGCGTGTTTTAGATGCAAATCTTTGTCGTGTGAATGGCAAAGTGGAGCGCTTTGGCACGACTGATGTTGATAAGGGGACGGTTGTGGAACTGTCTCCAGATTGGAAAGAGTTTGTAGCGGCAACTTCCGATCGTTTTAATGTTATCTTTGAAGATGATCATTTGCTAGTTGTCAATAAACCGTCCGGTTGGGTTTGTACTGATGATGAATGCAACCGATCTTTTGGCGCGAACCGTTTTCTTGTACATCGTTTAGATAAAGAAACGACCGGTTTGTTGTTGCTTGCAAAAAGTAAAAATGTACGTGATTCCTTAATTAAATCTTTTGTTGAGCATAAAGTAGAAAAACTTTATGTAGCTTTAGTCGACGGCGTTCCAGAAGAAAAAAGAGGATCTCGCAAGAGCTTTTTTGCCAAAATCGGTTCTTTTGAAGGTCAGACTCGTTGGGGATCTAAAGCAAAAGGACTGTATGCAGAAACTCACTGGAAAGTTTTGCTCGAAGGAAAAGAAGCTGCTTTAGTTCTTTGTCAGCCAATTACAGGCAGAACACACCAAATACGCGTGCATCTTGCTGAAACAGGTCATCCCATTTTGGTGGATCGCCAGTATGCGGAAAGATTTATCTGCAAATATTTTGCAAAGCGTATTTTACTTCACGCAGTTCGTTTACGGTTCCCTCATCCGGTTTCCCCGCAGATGCTCGATTTAAAATCTCCACTGCCCGCCGATTTGCAAGAAGCTGCAACTCAATTGCTCGATTCATTCGATGCTGTCGATGCACTTGCCTTCTGAAATATTAATCGTTAAATTGTCTTCTTTAGGAGATGTTTTACAATCTCTTCCAGTTGTAGATTATTTACATGCGCAATATCCTCACGCAGCGATCGATTGGGCAGTTGAATCGCCATGGCAAGATGTTGTTTCTGCACACCCAGGTGTTCGTAGGGTTTTGCCTATGGATGTGCGAAGCTTGTCCTTCTATTTAAGCGTTAAGAAGTTGAGATCTCTTCAATACGATATGGTGTTTGATTTGCAGGGAAATTGCAAATCGGGCTTAGTTACGGCTTTAGCCCGCTCAAAACATAAAATAGGATTTGGCCGTCAATCGGTCCGAGAATGGCCGAATCTTTTAACTACTCATCATCACTATGAAGTATTTAAAGGACAAAATATTCGACTTCAATACATCGATTTAGTAAAACAACACTGCCGCAGTGATTTGCCATTTGCATTCAGTAAATGGAAATTTCCCCTTAAAGAAATAGAGAAAAGTTCTTTAGATCGGATACTTATGGGACTTGATACACAAAAGACGTGGATAATGGTTTGTCCCGGTTCTAGATGGAACAATAAGCAACTTTCATTTTCTCAGTGGTTGAGTTTGTTGATGGATAAACAAAATGATAGTTCATCTTTATTTTTTTTAGTTTGGGGATCTGAGAAAGAACGCGTCTTGTGTCAAAATTTAGCTAAAGCATTAGAGGATAGCGTTGTGGTAGACAAGCTGTCATTGGCCTCGTGGCAAAATCTCATGTGGGAAATGGATTTGCTTTTAGCGGTTGATTCGGCAGCATTGCATCTATGCGCAACAACAGATACTGCAAGCGTTAGTTTTTTCGGACCGACTTCATCAACTGTCTTTATGCCTTTAGGAGAAGATCATCGTTCTATACAAGGACAGTGTCCCTATCATTGCCAATTTATCAAACAATGCCCTAAGCTTAGAAATTGTCCAACGGGTGACTGTATTAAGCAATCGATTCTAATAGATCGAAATTAATATTTGTTTCCACGACTCGAATCGCTTCTTCAATCTTTACAGTATCTTCGGCTCTGATTTTGTGCGTGTGTGAATGAAGGATTTTGAGAGCTGCAAAAGATGAAAGTGGAGTGTATAGAACCGGTAAGTCTGTTTGCTGCAGTTCTTTTGCTAGTGAAGTTTTCAAGGGTTCTTTGCCAGTTAGGATGAGTCCATAGGATAGAGTCTCATCTGGATGAGAGAGCTTGAGATCCCAATAGTGTGTAAGTATAGCTAAAACGGTATCTTCTCTATTTGCCGGCGTGATAATAAGTTGATTTGGAGTTGCAACGCGATTCATTTCAATTGCGTTAGCAATCAGTCTGATTTCATCAAAATGACGCCAACGATTGATTTGACCCGCAATGAGTTGTGTTTGAAATAACAGTTCAAAATCTCCCATTGTAGGCATGCTTAACATGGAATCAAATGGGATACATCCAAGCAAAGGAATATTCCAGCGGGATAACGCTTTATTCATGTATTCTATAATCATGCTGCGTTTATTGGAAAGTACGCGATTTAGAATAATTCCAGCGACTTTTGCTCCATATTTTTCGCACTGAGTTCGATTTAGTTCTAATTCATCAAAGCTCGATCCAAGTCCCCCAGAGGCGACTAGAACAACTGGAATATTTAAAAGGGAAGCTACTTGTGCGTTATTTAAGTCGACAATAGATCCAACTCCTGTATGACCCGTGCCTTCAATGATTGTAATCGGGTGTTTTTGAATGATGGCGTTGCTTGAGGTTTGAATTTTATGAATGAGGGCATTGCGTTGTACTTTGCCGTCTAGATAATCTCGGGTAAAACCATTGGGGAAAAGGACCGGGCTCATTGCTTCATAAGGGGTTTTCAATTGAAAGTGAGAGCGAAAAAGCAGCACGTCTTTATCAACACATGCTCCTGATTCTGTTTGCACATGTTCTTGACCGACAGGTTTGAGATAACCGACTGAACCGTGTCGTTTTAAAAGTCCCGATACTAAGCCTAAGCAAGTTGTGGTTTTTCCAACGTTTTGTCCTGTTGCAGCGATGAAGACAGCTTTTGATTTCATAAAACAATGTTATCAAATTGGGAATTTATGGAACCAATATACTCGTTCCGTTCGAAAGCCCCTACGAAAATTGAATTGAAAGCTCTCTCAAATCGAACAAAAAATTGAGGACAATATTGCATTTAATATTAACCTCAATTTTTTCTTCGATTTCAGAGGCTTTGAATCAGTTTGCGTTTGGGTGTCTTTCAAACGGAACGAGTATAGACTCTCTCGAAGATGCGAATGGGGCTTGTGTATAAATCGTAGAAAAAGTAATTGGAGAATATGCGTAAAAAATATTTGAAACGGCGAAGTTCAACTGAAGTTATCTCAAGGCCGTCGATATTTCTTTTTCCTATAAAAAAAATATTGCTAGGCGTATTCGGTTTATCTCTTGCCCTTTCATTTACATCTTGTGATGAAAGGGACGATAAGACTCATTCGGAAGAGAGTCGGGAAGTAAAACGCGAAGAAAGACCTTATTCACGCCGCTGGTAAACTTTGGGTAGGTATCCTGAATTGAAGGCGTAAAGCGCTGCATAGGGAGCTAACCTACATACATCAGATGACACGACCAGTGTGTGTGCTCTGTCAAAAAAACCGCTTAACGTTTCTCTGAGTCCAAGAGCTGTTGCACAAACAGACGCTACCGCTGAACTTACCGGCATATGCACTTGTCGATCGGGGCTAGGAGAGGTGATGGTTGTCAACATTATGTGAGATTGCTGAAATACACTCCTCAATGCAGGAGATAGTTTGTTCTGTAATCTTGCCATGGTTACCCGGTGTTCTGCTATATGTTGCCCAACTAAGCTATTGAATTGATTAAGAGCTAAGAGAAATTCAGTTTGCAATTGCTTTTCAGCTTGTTGTTTTTGTCTAATATTTAACTGTATGTTTTCGATATGAGCTTGTTTTAAAGCTTCTAATTCTTGAGCCGAGGGATTAGATGTTCTACGACAGATCTGGTATAATGTTTTAACGTAAGTTTTAGTTGATTCAGGACAGTTGTTGAAATAACTTCTAATTTCACTGATTAAATCTGGAAAGTTTACTTCGTTTGGTAGGACAATGACTGAGTCGGATTGTTTGCTTCTTGCTGCGTTTTCTAAGATGGCTAGGTTGTTTTGAAATCTTCGTAAATTTTCAAGTTCGAGTTCACTACGGCAGTGCGCGTCGAAAAGTCTTCGTATTGTATCCACATCGAATGGGAAAGGTTGTAGTTGGTGATGTTGTAACACGCTGTCGAGGGATTGCTTTTGTGCGTGGAGCCTGGATAGAGCTTGTAGTTTTGCTTTATTGGTTAACGAGCTCTCTTGAGCTTCCGTGATTGCTTTGCGCACTGAAGTAAGTACGTAAACAATATCATGTTCTTGGGCATAGCTGGTAAGGTCGTCTCGAATCTGCGACATGAGTGAAATAATTTCAGTGAGAATTGGACTGATGGGGGCTAAGGCTCTTGCGATTGCGTCTCGCACTGGGGAGGGCCACCGATCTGGCTTCAAGTTATTAATAGATGTTAAAAATCGAATTATTCGAGACATTACATGATCAAGGTTTATAATACTTTTTTTGATTGGAAATCGACTAATTGCACTGTTGGAACTTAAAAGATCTGTTTGAATTGTTGATACAATGTTTGTGATGGGCGTAAGTAAGGCAACGGCATGTTCTCTGATTCTGGCCTGCAGCAATTCGACATGTTGAGGGTAGTTGTCATAAGGGCGCAAACTTTCATTGACACCATTCGCAATAGCCTGGTTGAGATATAGTTCTACTTCTAATTTTAGGTTGTTTTTTGTTATTTCATACACTTCTTCTGAAATTTCTTGTCCGGCTTCAAAGGCTAAATTTCCCACAGTAAACATTTTTCCTAAAAGTTGTTCTGTAAATTCGGGTTTTTCACTTAAATGGCGAAAAAATGCTAATAGAGCTTTTTCAGTCTTGGATTGCATGAGTTGAGGAATTTGCACAACTCTTCTAGCTGCCGCACGTACATTTAAGGCAGAGGGGGGGTGAGTGCGCGTTGTCAGTTCTTCTTTAGTGGGAATTCTTAAGGGATTTATGGGATCAATAACGATGAAGTTGCTCGCTTGTATTAGACTGGATACAGCGAGATTTACGGACTGAGTTCCCGGTATTGTCCCAGAAGTGTCTAATGTTACTAAGTTTACTGGACTTCTATTGAGATCTCGAAATAAATCATATAACGACCCAGCTACTGCATTGAGAAATGGATACTGTCCATTTGTAGCTTGTTGTCCTTTTTGAATGATCGTTTCTACAAGAGGCGGGGTGTATTTTTCTAATATACTGCGAATGATCCAGTTAAAAGGTTTTTCAATAAAAAATTCAGAAATGGAATGCAGCCATTCCCATTTTGTGCCGATTAAGTTTTGGAACAGAGGAATGTAAAAAAAATTATTTACGAGTATGGTGGCGCAATCTTTACATAAGCGTGATAACGTTTTATATGTATTTTCGATTTCCTGTGTGCGTAACTCTGTTAGAGTTTGCCGAGCATCTTTATCAATAAATTTTAGTGTTGCTTGGTTATAGACAGTAAAGAATTGATTCATAGAAAGGATAATATTTTCAATTGTCGGAGATAATTGTTGTTGCCTTGCACATTGTGCGTCGTTATTGATTGCAAATTTTGTGCGAAATTCGCGAATAATGTTATTAAAAAAATGGTTCAGTCCTGCCTGTACTAAGCCTGTTTCATATAATAAAGAATATAATATTTTTGCTTTTTGTAATTGGATCCAACTCAATCTATTTCCGAGAGGGCTGGCGAGATACCTGTCCCATAGTACTTGAGCCGGGGCGTCTTCTGGAGCAGAAACTTCTCTGACTAAAGCCATCAACGCTTGATTGCTCGCGTCACTAGAAATTCCTGTTGACACCGGTAAAAGAGAGAGCACTGCAAATATTGAACTGTTGTTAATGAGTCGTTTTACGCTTGCGTTAGTGAGATTTTGTGCATCTTGAAGAGGATTTTCTCGAGGCGCTGCGAGCGGAGCTTCGACATTTGGGATATCCCTGGAATACAAACATCCCGCTGGGTGCGATCTTTTCCAATTTTCAATGGCTCGCGAATGTTCATGGAGCAGAGGAATCAAGGCCGGAGCATCCGGGCCTGCAATTTGATGTCCAAACACATAAGTCG
This sequence comes from bacterium, assembly GCA_021781995.1. Classification (GTDB taxonomy): domain Bacteria; phylum Chlamydiota; class Chlamydiia; order Chlamydiales; family SM23-39; genus CAITMJ01. Next base: position 17,629 of record JAJXVT010000001.1, read on the forward strand.
GGTTTGGGGCATTTGAACGCCAAAAGCTTACTGAAGCCGCTGCAACAGCAGCGCATCCCAGAGTGATTGTAGTCACAGGCGCTGCGAATAAACCCACAGCAACTGTTCCGACGCCTGCTGCTATTGCTTTTAACGATCCTTGAGTAACACCGTGCGCGCGCTCTGTGAGTTTACCCAACCAATATTGCGATGAAGGGGGCGGGGAGCCTACAGGAAGTACCGGATTTGCCATAAATAATTTGACTCTTTTGTTTATCGCCTATATTATACCAGATTTTTACAACAAATTGGAAATGCTTTTTTTGTATTTAGGTGGTTAATTGGAATCCTTTTCAAAATTATTAAATATAATAGATCGATTATTAGGTCCAGATGGATGCCCATGGGATCGAGAACAAACTTTATTTACATTACAACCATACCTTCTTGAAGAAACACATGAGTTAATCGAAGCTATTGATTCGGGAGATTTTCAGAAAATTTCCGAGGAAATTGGAGATGTGCTATTTGAATTGGTTTTTATGGCAAAACTGGCCCAAATGCAAGGGAAGTTTTCTGTAGATGATGCAATGGAGGAAATTTGCGAAAAATTAATCCGACGTCACCCGCACGTATTTAGCGATGTGCAAGTCTCTTCTCAAGAAGAGATTATGCGCAATTGGGATGCGATTAAGAAGTTGGAAAAGGGACAGCAAGGTAGAAAAGAAATTTTTGATGGGATTCCCCCTTCATTGCCAGCCTTGCCTAGGGCTCAAAAGATGGCGGAGAGGCTTCGTCGCAAAGGGCGCGAAATGAAAGTAGATTTGCATTTTACAAATGAAGAAGAAGTTGGGGCATTTCTTTGGGAAGCTGTAGGTGCTGCTGAAAAAGAAGGGTTTGATGCCGAAAGTGCTTTGAGAAGACATTTGAGTGCGGTGGAACAAAAAGCCGGAGAGGGTCTCACGGCATGAGGGACATCTTAAAGGCTGCTACCTTCCGGTCCTGACCTGGTTCAGACTCCTCATCCCGAGAGTTCCCCGGCAAAATTAGTATAAAATAGTTGGTGAATATACATCAACTATTTTGCAATTGGCTCTAAAAATAGACCGTTCCTTAGTTGCTTGCCGGAAGTGCGTTTAAATTGTAAAGATAGGTTTCCGGGAAAAATCGATTGAGGATTTTTACAGCATTAGAACCATTTTGCGCTAGGGCCGATGCGGAGTAGAGGCACAATCCGACGCCGTGGCCTTTGCCAAAACCTGTAAAAGTGACGTTATCATCTTTAACAACGATCGTAAAGTCGCTGGATTGTAAATGTTTTTCTCCGAGCGCTTGCTGCAGTACAGCAAAATCGAAATCGTGTGTTGTATTTACATCTTTTATGCGCAATCCATAAGCTTTATTGGATTCTGAATCTACAAAGAGTTCTAGAGATTTGATCGCTGCAGTATCTAACAATTGCGCAAGTACTTTCTTAGACACTGAATAAGTCCATTTCGAATCTTGTCGGGCGAGTGCTGCATGCGGTGCTTCGACGCCTTTGGCAGGGGAAAGTTTGTCTTGCCGGAATAAAGTTTGGTAAGAGGCTGTTTTCCCTGCGCTATTGCCTGTCCAAGCTGTTGCAAACGGAAGATTTTTTCCATCCGTTGGGTGGACTAAAATGAGGTGCTTGGTTCCTTCAACGGCTTTGTCGATTGGGGAGCCGGGGACGGCAAGGGCCGAGCCTTGGTAGCCGACATCGGATGAAGCGACATGCCAAAAGCTGTTTTGAGATGTAGTCGCTCTAAAATATGCATCGGTGCGGGCCAAAATAGAGAGAGCGGCCAATACTTCGGATTCTAAAGGAGAGGTGAATTGAGGTGACAAGATTGCGCGGACATAATCTTCTATTGCCAGTTCATTGACCACATGAATGTTGCCGGCGACTGCGTAAATGGAAATGGATCCTGTGTATTGGATTCCGTTGACAAAAATCGATGTTTCTTCAGAGCGGGGTTGAATGGTAATTTGATGAATCCCCGGATATTCCTCGCCCCATTTTAAGCCCGATTCCAAAGAGCGGACCATAAAACGTTTTCCAAGTAGGCCGGAGGAAACTCGAGAGCCATCGTGAGGGTTGAAGATGTGGTATGGACCGGTTACTTCCAAAAGTGATTCCGATGCGTCCTTTTCTAAAAGGACTCGGATCATTTTAGGAGACATTGGTTCAGTGATATCCTCAAAAAACGAGCTGGAGGAATCTGAATAGAGGGGAGTCAAAGATGCTGCGCATAGTAGTGCTGTAAGAATAGTGTTCATGGGTTCATTTCCCTTCTTGTTTTAAATGTTGGTAAGCCAGGGCTGTCGCTTCGCGTCCTCGCGGGGTTCTTTTGATAAATCCTTGCAAAATGAGATAAGGTTCGTACACTTCTTCAAGTGTATGAGGCTCTTCCCCAACTGCGGCCGCGAGATTACTGAGGCCAACTGGCCCTCCCTTGTGATGTTCTATGATAACAGTTAAGATTTTTTTGTCCATTTCATCTAATCCGATCTCATCAATACAAAGCATCTGCAAGGCGCTTTTGGCAAGCGCTATATCAATAGAGCTTACCTTTTTGCTTGTGGCAAAATCCCGAACCCACCGTAGAAGATTGTTTGCAATGCGGGGTGTTCCGCGTGCGCGTCGAGCGATTTCTGCAGCGGCTTCTAAAGAAAGAGCTGCCTTGAGTAGCGAAGCTGAGCGCAAGATGATTTTGGAAAGTGTTTTCTCATCGTAATAATCGAGTCTTAAATTGATGGCAAAGCGCGAGCGCATGGGAGAGCTTAAAAGGCCTTGCCGCGTAGTGGCTCCAATGAGTGTAAAGGGGTTTAATTTGACTTGGACGCTGCGCGCATTGGCTCCGGAGTCTATTAATAAGTCGAGGGAAAAATCTTCCATTGCTGGATAGAGGTATTCTTCTGCTGCGCTTGAAAGACGGTGTATTTCATCGATGAAAAGGACGTCGCCTGTTTTGAGATTTGTCAACAGCCCTGCGAGATCTCCCGCTTTTTCAATAGCTGGTCCTGAGGTGACAACCAGCTGTGTACCCATAGACTTAGAAATGATATTGGCAAGGGTTGTTTTGCCCAATCCGGGAGGACCGCAAAATAGGCAATGGCCCAAAGCTTCATTGCGCGATTTAGCAGCATGAATTAACACTTCCAACCTTTCGCGCACAGATTCTTGCCCGGCAAAGTCTTGAAGTGATTGCGGACGCAAAGGCATTTCAAAAGGTTGGTCGGGCTGCGCCCACGAGGATTCTATGAATGCTTGGCTCATAAACGAAAACTCTAGCAGGAAAAGGATTTCGCGCGCTAGAGTCATATGAGACAATTGAATGAGGAATGTATGGTACAGCCGGATTCGTGGATTCGCAAGATGGCCCTTGAAGAGGGAATGATCTCTCCATTTTCTGATGGATTAGTCCGTGAGGAAAATGGAAAAAAAATCGTAAGCTACGGACTATCCAGTTATGGGTACGATTTGCGCGTCGATCGTAAATTTAAGGTTTTTACCGACGTTTATAATTCGATTGTCGATCCCAAAAATTTTCGGCCAGATTCTTTTGTCGATATTGAGGCCGACACGTGTATCATTCCCCCCAATTCATTTGCATTGGCTAAAAGCGTTGAGTACTTTCGAATTCCTCGCAACGTACTCACCTTATGCATTGGTAAATCTACCTACGCTAGATGCGGCATCATTGTTAATGTCACTCCGTTTGAACCTGAATGGGAGGGGTATGTTACGTTAGAGATTTCGAATACGACCCCACTTCCGGCGAAGATTTATGCAAATGAGGGGCTGGCTCAGGTGCTCTTTTTTGTTTCGGAACAGGTCTGCGAAACTTCATATGCCGATCGCGGTGGTAAGTACATGGGGCAAGTTGAGATCACTTATCCCTCTATTTAAACGATTGTGTACTTGTTTACAATCAACCCAATAATCTGGGTTTCTCAGATTAACGGTTTTGTTCAGTAATAATTCCGAAACTGCATCCATGGCATGGATTATATCTGATTTGAAATGTTAAATTCATTCGTTTTGAATCCGATTCTAAAAAAGCAGCTGCAGTTTATTTGCAACTAGCTGGTAATTAGTGGATTGAATGTGTAAAATGAGAGCGTCTAAAGGCTTGTGGTTCTCTGCGGTTTTGCATTGGCTCTTGTGAATATAAAGGGAATTTGTTGATAATGGCACTAGGAGTAGACGATGAGCGGGACCTGGGTTCGATATTGTGTGACAGCTTCTTTTTGTTCTTTAGTATTAGTGGTTTACGCTCATGCACAGCAAAATCGCGAAAGGATGATTTCCGAGCTGGAATTCCGCGTGTCCGAAATGGAAAAGCAAAAACTTGCCGCGTTGATTCAACAAGAGGATTTGTCTTTAACCTTAGCTTCCCAAAGCGATCCTTCTTGGATCGAACTGGTCTTGTTGCGAGAGCTGGGTGTGGTTCCTGAGGGGTTCTTGAAGGTTTACTTCAAAAAATGACTGAAATATGTTTTTTGATAGCGACGCTGGTTGTATTGGTTCTTCTTTCGGCCTGTCTTTCCGGTTCAGAAACAGCGCTTTTTTCCCTCTCTGCTTTTCAATTAAAATCTTATCGAAAATCTGAAGATTCTCGATGGGTATTAGTTTCTCATCTTATGGAACGCCCAAGAGATGTTCTAGTTACTATTTTGATTTTGAATATTTTATCCAATATTTTGGTTCAAAATACGGTTTCGGGAATTTTTAATGAATTTGAAAGTTTCGCTCTAAAGGTGGGGCTACCTTTGGCGATTACATTGATTTTTGGCGAGGTTTTACCTAAATCGATCGCTATTTTAAATAATAGCGCAATCGCTTATCGAGTAGCGCCGCTCATTCATCGAGCAGCTGTTGTATTGAGCCCTTTTCGAAAGGCTTTGACGTGGATAACAAGCTCAATTTCCAGATATTTATTTTTCTTTTTAAAAGAAGAAAAGACAATGTCTCCTGACGAACTGCGCCATGTGTTGAAAACTTCTGAAGAAAGCAAGGTGCTTTTAGCCTCGGAAAGCCGTTTGATCGGAGGTGTTTTAGATTTGGAGCAAACATCGGTGAAAGAACGGATGCGGCCGCGAGAAGAGATTTTGTTTTATGATTTACAAGAACCGTTAGAAAAACTCGATGCTTTAATGATTGAACGACAGACGACCCGCGTCCCTATTTGCGATGGAGATTTAGAGAAGATCGTAGGAATTTTAACGACGCGTAAATACTTTTTAGCAAAACCGATGATTCAAAAACCCAATGATTTGATCGCTGTGTTAAAAAAACCTTACTACGTCCCTGAATCGACTAGGGCGTATTCTCTGCTTCGAATGATGCGCGAGAGAAGCGAAAGCTTGGCTATTGTGGTAGATGAATATGGTTCCATTTCAGGATTGATTACTCAAGAGGATTTGATTGAGGCAGTAGTCGGTGAAATTTCGGACTTGCGAGACGAAAAAAGTCTATATACCCGCTCAGGAGAAGATGTGATAATAGCAAGTGGCAAGTTGGAATTGGATCAATTTGCTGAAATTTTTGGCGAGGTGTTGGAATCGAAGGAAAATGTGGTCACTTTAGGAGGGTGGTTGATCGAACAATTGGGGGATATTCCTCAAACGGGGGCTAAATATAGAACGGATCGGTTTTTGTTTTATGTCTTAGCTGCTGAACCGCACAGGGTCCGCCGTATTTATGTTCGCAGGATTAAAGGTGCGTAAATGATTCAGTGGTTGGCCTTTACCCTGCTCGCAGTTTTGATTCAAGGGTTTTTTGCTCTTTTTGAAATGTCGGCTGTTTCTTTTAATAGAATTCGATTGCAATACTATGTGAGCCGTAAAAAACGCCGAGCTGCTTGGTTGAGTTATTTGATTCGAAGACCTTCTAGGTTGTTTGGTACAACTCTCATTGGGATCAACACTGCGTTGCAATTTGGCTCTGAATGCGCTCGCAGATTTTATGAATCAGCACATCTTGATGCCGATTTTGCGCCGCTTACTCAAGTGGTGATCGTATTGATTTTTGGAGAATTGGCTCCGATGTTCGCTGCGCGGCGCCACAGTGAGCAAATAGCTATGTCGCTTGTGCCGATTGTCATGGCTGTATCCAAGGTTTTAACTCCGATTACGTGGGCGTTTGAAATGATTTCAAATTTCATTCACTCACTTTTAGCTAAACCCAACGAAGCTCCCTTATTTTTGTCCCGAGAAGAGGTTAAAGGAGCGTTTGAGGAGAGACAAAGTGGCGATGAAGAATTCAATGCATTAGTCAATTCGATTTTCCATATGCGCAATTTGACAGCAGGACAATTAATGCTTCCCGTTGCGCAAGCTCAAATTTTCTCCAGCGAAGCTACCGTCCAAGAAGTTCGGCAGATGCTAATGCGCCGCTATACGCCAGTTTTGCCAATGTATAAAAAAAATAAAGAAGAAATCATCGCTGTTGCTCACGCTCGCTCTTTGCTCCGATTGCAGGATAAAGACAAAATATGGCCTTGCGCCAGATCTCCATGGTTCGTGACTCAAAATACTCCGATTTTGCAATTGCTTGATCAATTTCGCCAAAATAATCAAAATGTGGCAGTTATTTTAAATCAATCCGGAAAGACAATTGGCATTTTAACTTTAGATCAAATTGTTGATTCAATGTTTGGAAAACAAGAATTGACGTCGCAAGATCGGGTAGATACAGCTCCTGTCATTGAAAGAACTTTGTCCGGATCGATGACAGTAGCGGAGTTCAATCGTCAATTTGAAGCCGATTTAGAGGGAGACCCGTCAATCTCGTTGAGTGTTTTAATTGAATCTGAATTAGATCATGCACCCGTACGAGGTGAATCGATCAGGTTGGGAGGATACGAATTTACAGTTGTCGAGCTCACTCCTCGCCATATTCGCATACTGACTGCGCGCACGGTAGCCGAATGATTGGCTCATATTGCAAGGAATACGCAATGTGAGGTAGGATTGTTAGCATGAAAAAGAAAAATATCATTGAAGTTTTAGAAGAGCGAGGCTTCTTTGACGCGCTTACTAGCGAGGATTTGAGAGAGGCTGTAAATAAACCTTTGAAAGTGTATGTGGGTTTTGATCCAACTGCAGATAGTTTGCATTTGGGTAATTTAATAGGGATCATTGCACTTACTTGGTTTCAAAAATACGGGCATACTCCTATTGCACTGCTAGGAGGCGCAACGGGAAGAATCGGAGATCCTTCCGGAAGAAGTACCGAACGCAACTTGTTGGATGATGAGACGTTAAGTCATAACGTCCGTTGTATTGAAGCTTTTTTTCAGCGGATATTTCGCGTTAGTGATGGACCTCAGCCGCTGATGGGATACAATAATGATTGGTATTCACGCTTTTCTATGATCGATTTTTTACGCGATGTGGGGAAATACTTCCGCATTGGTCCTATGTTGGCTAAAGAAAGTGTCCGCGCTCGAATGGAATCTGAAGAGGGACTGAGTTTAACTGAATTTTGCTACCAGACCTTGCAAGGATATGATTTTCACTATTTAAACCAGCACATGGGCGTTACAGTGCAAATGGGCGGTAGCGATCAGTGGGGAAATATTACCGCTGGAATCGATTTCAACCGCAAGCTTGGCGGTACCCCGTTATATGGCCTTACATTTCCGTTGCTTACTAGAAGCGATGGTAAAAAATTTGGTAAAAGCGAAAGCGGCGCTATCTGGTTGTCTTCGGAGAAATTATCTCCATATCAATTTTATCAACATCTTGTTCGATTTCCAGACGCCGATGTGATTTCCCTTTTGAAGATGCTTACTTTTTTGCCTTTGGAAGAAATTGCGCAAATCGAGCGCGAAATGACAATGCCTGGTTACGTGCCTAACACCGCGCAAAAAAAATTAGCGGAAGAAGTGACGCGTTTTGTACACGGCGAGTCGGGTTTACAAGCCGCTTTGAAAGTCACCGAAGGCATAGCTCCGGGATCGCAGTCGACGTTGGATAGCGCTGTTTTACAAGAATTGTCGTCCGATATGCCAAATGCAACCTTGCACTTAGCAGAAGTGGTTGGACAAAAATATACCGATGTTATTGCGAAGATTGGCTTAGTGGATAGCAAATCCGAGGCGGTGCGTCTGGTTAAAAATGGTGGAGCATATCTCAATAACGAACGAGTTTCGGATCCGTTGTTTTTGCTCACTTCAGCACATCTGATCGATGGAATTTATCTTCTTTTAAGCGCCGGAAAGAAAAAGCGGATACTATTAAAAACTATTTGAAAAATATTCGCCAATCTATATCTTTGGGCTAGTGAACACCCTTATGCCTCAATGCGATAAGGGTTGTCTGAAAATAGGTTGAAATAGGAAAATGTCAAAAACTCTATTTGAAATAGGAGTCCGAAAGATGGCGACCATGACTAAGAAAAAGTTAATTCAAAATATCTCTCAGGTTCGAGGCTTACATCCCAATGATGTACGCAACGTAATACAGGCTTTCCTCGATGCAATGACAGAATCTCTGTCACAAGGTGATCGCCTGGAATTTCGCGATTTTGGCGTTTTTGAAATTGTAGAAAGAAAATCTAAAATCGGAAGAAATCCAAAAAATGCAGGGGTTCCCATTGTTATTCCAGCGCGAAAGGCTGTGAAGTTTACTCCAGGCAAGAAAATGAAAAAACTCATCGAATAGAGTTGGAGTGATTTGTGTTGAATGCTCCTCATGTGAACGATATTAAAATCGATGAAAAATTACGTTCGATAATCGAGGGGCCCTATCGTGAATTTCCTTTGTTGTACGCATCGGGAGCTGCTAAGATTGGCAAAGATCGATGGCCTAGGATTCGTCAGTGCTGCGAATTGGCCCTGTTATGGTCGTTGCAGGGCAAGGCTGATTTTTTATCATCCGCAGCGAAGTTGGCTGGTTGGCTAATTCCGATTATCGAAGAAAAATTTTTCGCTCTTTGGACCTGTGAAACTGAATATCAAGCCGATGCGGTTGTTCAAGCGTGCTCTCTTTTACTTAAAGCTTGTGGGCGCGATGTAGAAGTTTCTCCTAAGCTTCCTTTGCATCAATATCTTTTTTCGCAAAACGTCTCTATAATTCCTGAATTTGGGGCAAGCGAAGATAGAGAAATTGGGTATTGGCTCTCACGTGCGGATATAGGGGCGGTCGCGCTTACTTTATGTGGACGTAAATGCGGTATGGGCGCGATTCGCATTGGAGAGATTGAAATTGCTTCCTTTGGTCCGCAAACAGGGTCTTTAAACGAAACTTCTTCGTTTGGAATACAAACAAATTATTCAACTGACGGCTGGTGCTGTCCTGTAGGCGCAAAAGAAGTTTGGTTTCAGATTCGGCCAGAAGTGCAGCAAAATTGCATCCATTTTCGATGGAATCAGGTAGGAATAGATCCAAAGAAAAAGATGTATTTAAATTTTTATGTTTTGGCTGACGAGTGTCGACTTGATTTTAAATCTTTTAAACCTAGGAGTTTAGCTAAGTTTTCTGGCCGTGCGGATAGTATTGTTTTTCGCCGTGTAGGAGAGTTGGCTGCGTTTCAGGCGAGTTGGCCTATCGAAGTGGATCTAATTCCACTGGCCGGGGAGGGGTGCTTTTGGGGAGCCTCTTTTCTGCTTGCAGTTGCATTGCCGCCCTATGATGGAAATTTCGTCTTTCAATGGGTTGCTAAATAGTCTTCTAAATTAGATAATATACCCCTCAAGCGCAGTAGGAGACATTCGTGTCATTTGCAAGATTTTTTTTGATCGTTTCGGTGTTTATCTTTGTTGGCATTGGCGCAGTTGCTTGGAAAAAAAAGCAGCAAGCAGCTTCTTTAGCAGCAAATCCGGCGGAGGAATTAATTCCATTGTCGCTGACTCCTGCGAAACCAATTGTTAAGGTAGAAGAAAAAAACATGCCTCAACCTGTTTCGTCAGAGGATTTACCAGATGCCAATCGGATTGCGCAACTTTTTGCACTGGATTCTTCCAAGCTTCCGATTGTAGAAACTGTTTCTTACACTAGCAGGGTACCTTGGTTAAAAGATCGTCCAGCTTGGATTTCCGATTATGCAGGCCACTTTGAAACTTCTCGTCATTTTATTGCTAGAAGCTTGAATCGAAAATTGGATTATTTTACACAAAAAGTGTCTCCGGGCGATCGATTCAATGTATTTCGCAAAGATATAAACTTAGCGTTTCATCTTCTGATTGATCTTTCGCGTTGTAAAATGTGGTTTTATTATATAGATCAGGGCGCAGGAGAACGGGTATTGTTGAAAACTTATCGCGTAGGACTCGGTAGGCCTGATTCTACAAGATCTTCAGGCTATCTAACTCCGATAGGAAAATATTTGCTTGGAGAAAAAGTCGCGATTTATAAAGAGGGGACAATGGGATATTTCCAGGATCAGCAAGTGGAGATGTTGCGTGTATTCGGTACTCGATGGATTCCGTTTGAAAAGGAATTAGACCGCTGTTCAGAAGCTGCAAAAGGTTATGGGATTCATGGAGCCCCTTGGGTGTTCGATCCTGCGAATAATCGCTATGTCGAAGACTCTAGCAAAATAGGAAAATATGAAAGCGACGGCTGTGTACGCCTAGCCGCAGAAGATATGGAAGAAATTTTTTCTATTGTCTTAACAAAGCCGACTACTGTTGAACTGGTTAAAGATTTTTCAGAAGCAAAACTTCCTGGAGTAGAAAAAAAATTATGACCGTTCTAGCCCATGAAAAACAAATCTTAGAGGTGCAGCAAACGCTGGATAAGTTAAGAGAACATAATAAACACAATCCTCTCTGGAGTCCTAAGGAATTATATGAAATGGAGCAAAAACTCGAAGAACTGAAAAGGATTGTTTATTCTCAGCTCAAGCCTTGGGATAGAGTATCCATTTGCCGGCATCCTCAGAGACCTCATGCGGTGGATTATATTCAAAGTATTACCGATGAGTTTATCGAGCTATTTGGCGACCGTACCTTTCAAGACGACCGCGCCATTATAGCTGGTTTGGCAATGATCGGTGGAAAAAAATTTATGCTTATCGGGCAGGAAAAGGGAAAAGATACTGAAAGTCGCATTCAACGCAATTTTGGTATGCCTCATCCGGAAGGATACCGAAAAGCTCTGCGATGTATGAAACTAGCGGAAAAATTCCAAATTCCGGTTGTAACACTTTTAGACACACCTGGTGCATACCCCGGTCTGACCGCTGAAGAACGAGGTCAGGGTTGGGCCATTGCACATAATTTAATGGAAATGGCGAGATTAGCCACTCCAATTATTGTCGTTTTGATAGGAGAAGGGTGTTCCGGAGGCGCTTTGGGAATTGGCGTCGGCGATGTGATCGGAATGATGGAGCATTCGTATTACTCTGTAATTTCTCCTGAAGGATGTGCTTCTATTTTATGGAAAGATCCATCTAAAAATGACATCGCCGCATCGGCTTTAAAAATGCATGTTGAAGATCTTCTAGAGTTAGGGATTGTCGACGAGATGATTTCAGAACCGATCGGAGGGGCTCACTTAAACCCCAAAGACGCTTGCGATAACGTGAAAAAGTTCATTCTTACTTCCTATGAACAATTAAAAATGCGTTCTTCGGGGCAATTGCTAGAAAATCGCTATCAAAAATTTCGGAAAATGGGTAAATTTGAAACTCAAATTGAGATTCAATGAAGCTCTTACTCCTCGCAGCACTTAGAAATTCTAGACATTTAACACTTGCAACACTGACTTTAGTTAGTCTTTTGTTTTTAACAGTAGCTAACCAGGCAGAAATGTTCGCTGTTGGTCTGATGGCAAATACCGGCACTGATTTTTTTGTTTTATTTTCACCTGAGGGCAAAAAAACAAAAGACAAAATCAAATTAGAAGAAGTGGTCAGGCGCTGGGATTTGATCGATAAAAATGGCGACGGCATTATTACCAAGCAAGAAGCTGCCTCTTACAGTGCTCAGCGCAAAGGCAGCAACCCTTTGCATTGGGTCATGCATCGAGTCTCTGCTAAATTCGATTTAGAAGAGAATTTTTCTATGTTGATTGGGCTCTTGACCGCTGTTGCTATTTATAAAGCAATTACCTTGTTTTTGGCTCGTTACTTTACTCAAATTCTATCAATTCGCATTACTCGTGATCTTAGACAACAATATTTCGAGCATATACAATCGCTTCCCTTGAGTTTTTATCAAGAGCAAAATCTAGGGAGCTTGTCGTCACGCGCAGTAGGCGATGCCGGGCAGATCGCATCTTCTTTAAATTCCTGTTTGACTAATTATTTACAAACACCATTCACTTTAATTTCCACATTGATTGCATGTTTTTATTTGTCGTGGAAATTATCTATGATCATTTTTTTGGGAATGCCTTTGGTTGTATTGCCCGTGATGTATCTCACAAAGCAGGTAAAGCGAATTACTCGCCAATTGCAGAAAAATCAAGAAACTTTTTCTTCAGTTCTCTTGGATTTTATCTCAGGAATTCAGACGGTTAAAATGTTTGCGATGGAAGCCTTTTCTTTACGTAAATATAAAGAGCAAAATGATCAAATGGCACTATTGGAGAGCAAAAGTGCAAAATATGGTCTTTTAACGCGCCCGTTATTGCATCTTATCGCCACTGTTTGCTTAGCAGTAGTTGTCTTATTTGGACTTTACACTCTTCATATGACGATAGGTCAGTTACTTGTATTTTGCGGGCTCCTGCATTTATTTTACGAGCCTGTAAAAAAATTTGCTGAGGAAAATAATAACGTTCAAAAAGGAATCGTTGCGGCCGAGAGAATGTTTGAAGTTTTAGATCTAAAGCCTCAGATTCGAGATCAAGAAGGGGCTATAGCGTTATCTGGATTTAAAAATATCATCGAATTTGATCGGGTTTGGTTTCGCTACCGTGATGAATGGATTTTGAAAGATTTGAGCTTTACGATTAAACGAGGAGAGATAGTTGCCTTGGTCGGCTCTACAGGAGCTGGTAAATCAACTATCGTTCAGCTTCTACCTCGACTGTATGAAATTCAAAAAGGAGAAATTCGTATCGATGGCGTTCCAATCAACGCAATTACACAAAAATCTCTGCGTGAACAAATAGCATTCGTCCCGCAAAAACCTTTTCTCTTTTTCGATACTGTGATCGAAAATATTGCGTTTGGTCGCTCGTTTACTCGTGAAGAAATTGTGGAAGCGTCTGAAAAAGCTCACGCTCATGAATTTATTGTTGACCTGCCCCGTAGTTACGACACTTTGCTTGCAGAAATGGGAAAAACGCTTTCCGGAGGGCAGCAGCAACGCATTGCAATAGCTCGTGCTCTTGTAAAAAAAGCGCCGATTCTCGTGATGGATGAAGCAACATCGTCTTTAGATGCGATTTCCGAAAATCAAATCAAAAGCACTCTGAAAGATTTGCGTGGAGATGTAACGCAAATTTTGATCGCGCATCGTTTATCTACGATCGAGCATGCTGATAAAATCATATATTTGGAAAAAGGTAGAAAGTTAGCTGAAGGATCTATTCACGAACTTTTAAACTCGTGCTTGCCATTTAGAGCTATGTGGGAGTCATATCGCAAAACGGATGTTATTGAATCGATAACTCAAGAAAGCGTTCACTAAAATTGCTCAAAATTCAATTACAGATTCTGTAATTTAGCTCTCAGTAATTCGTTGACTTTCTGAGGCGATGCTTTGCCTCGAGATAGCTTCATAGCTTGGCCTACAAGAAATGCAAATGCCTTTTCTTTGCCAGCTTTAAAGTCCTGTACCGATTGGGGGTTGTCTCTGAGCACTTGATCGATTAAAATGATTAGTTCAGAACTATCTGTCATGGGACGGTAATCAGGATTTCTGTTGATGATAGTTTGGGGATCAAGGCCTGGTTCTATTACCATTTCATCGGCGATAGCTTTTGCTATAGGCCCGGTAATTGCATTTTGGTCAATTAAAGTTACGAGCATAGCAATATGGGCCGGAGGAATTTTAACTGATAATAAGGTTTTCCCGGCTTCTTTTAGTCTTCCGGCAAATTCGATCGTGATCCAATTGCAAAGATTGCGAGGGCTACTCCAAAGAGAAAGGGCTGCTTCAAAATAATCGCAAAGATCTTTGTCATTGATTAAGCTAGTAGCTGCATAAGGAGTAAGGCCAAGATCATTGATGTAACGTTTATAACGATCTTGTGGAAGTTCGGGCAAATTTTGTGCAATATCGTCAATGTATTCTTGTGTTAATACAATAGGAACTAAATCTGGTTCTGGAAAATAACGATAATCATCTGCGCTCTCTTTGCGCCGCATTAAAACCGTTTGTTCTGTTTCAGGATCCCAGCGATACGTTCCAGGCTCAATTAATTTTTCAGGTGGAATAGTTGGATTATCGGTATAAAGAGCGATTTGACGCTTGATTTCAGCTTCAATCGCCATCTCCAAAAACGTAAAAGAATTCATGTTTTTAATTTCGATGCGAGGACGCAGTGAGGTTTCGCCTTTCAGGCGGACGGAAATATTGACGTCGATCCTTAAGCTGCCTTCTTCCATGTTTCCATCACAGGCGTCGAGATATAACATAATAGAGCGCAAAGCTTGAGCGTAGGAGGAAGCTTCTTTTGCTGAATGTAAACATGGATCGGAAACTATTTCAATGAGCGGAGCGCCTGCTCGATTATAGTCTACTCCTGCAAAGTTGGTAAAGTGCTTCAGCATGCCGGCATCATCTTCTAAATGAGCTCGGTTAATAGTGAATGTTTTTTGCTCGCCATCTAATTCGACTGTAACAAAACCACCGCGAACGATTGGATAGTCATATTGAGTAATTTGAAAATTTCGCGGCGAATCAGGATAAAAATAAGATTTTCTATCAAATCGAGAAACTTGAGAGATTTTTCCCTTGATCGCAAGACCAAATTGTATTGCTTTGCGAACTGCTTCTTTGTTTAAAACTGGTAATGCACCTGGTTGACCTGTGCACACTACAGATATATTTGTGTTTGGTTCGTCTCCAAAGCGGTTAGGAGCTGAGCTAAATAATTTGGATTGGGTATTGAGCTGGGTATGAATTTCTAGCCCGATTACCGGTTCCCAGTGTCCATAGCGAGTCATTTGCTGCCTCCTAAGAAAGTTGGAGGGATTTTACCGTAGTGTGTGGATTGTTCGAACGCATATGCATATTGCAAAACAGAAACATCGCACATTTGAGGACCTATAATTTGAATGCCAAGAGGTCGTTTATTAGGATGAAATCCCGATGGCACGGTCGCTGCAGGCAACCCAGCTAAATTGGCTGGAATGGTGAAAATATCTTGTAAATACATTTCCACAGGATCGTGAATGGAGCCAGCTTCAAAAGCAGCGCTTGGAGCTACAGGCATGATGATGGCATCGCAATGGTTAAACGCAGTGTCAAAGGCATTTAAGATTAAGGTGCGAATTTTTTGCGCCTTTTTATAATAGGCGTCTTGATATCCAGCCGAAAGTACATAAGTTCCTAGCATGATTCTCTTTTTGACTTCTTTACCAAAACCGGCTTTTCTAGATAATTCGTAAACTTGATCGAGCGTTTTTGCGTCTTTAGCTCTAGTTCCATATCTGATTCCATCAAAACGAGCAAGATTGGTAGACGCTTCTGCTGTGGCAAGAATGTAATACACAGCAATGGAATACTTAAGAATGTCTAGATCGATAGCAACCGGCTCGGCTCCAAGACTTTTCATTGTTTCGATAGCATCGTCGTAATTTTTTCGAATTTCGGGCTTGAGACCTTCTAAAAACTGGAATGGAATGCCAATTTTGATTTTATGTAAGTCTTTTTTGAGTGAATATGTTTCGGGGGGGAGATCCAAACTTGTTGCGTCATGCGGACAGTGTCGACCGATGACTTCCATCGTTAAGGCTGCGTCTGCCACAGTGGAGGCCATAGGGCCTATCTGATCTAAAGAGGAACCAAATGCAACCAATCCGTATCTAGAGACTCGTCCATATGTTGGTTTGAATCCTACAATGCCACAAAAGCCTGCGGGTTGACGAATAGATCCGCCTGTATCGCTGCCGGTTGCAATTAGACTGAGACGAGCGGCAATAGCTGCTGCTGAACCTCCAGAAGACCCTCCGGGCACGCATTTTAAGTTCCATGGATTGCGAGTGGGAAAAAATGCTGAGTTTTCTGTCCCTGATCCCATGGCAAATTCATCAAGGTTTGTTTTTCCTAGGATGAGGGCGTCCTCTTCTTCTATAAGTCTAACGACAGTAGAACTGAACGGCGCTTTGTAATGCTGTAAAAATTGAGACGCGCAAGTTGTCAGTTCGTCGGAGATATGCATGTTGTCTTTGATCGCTATGGGAATTCCAGCAAGTCGGCCTAAGGGTTCGTTTTTGGCTCTTTTGCGATCTAGATGTTCTGCTTTTAGTAAGGCTCTTGGCTCTAAAACATTTAAGAAAGCTTTGATGTGTGGATCGTGAGTTTCGATTCGCTTTAGAAAATGAGTAGCGATATCGACGGCTTTAACTTCGCCTTTTAAAAATGCATTTCGAAGTTCTACGCCTGAAAGTGTATGCCAATGATTCATTCTTTTAAGACAGGCGGAACGCGCACCATCCCTCCAATTTGATCAGATGTATTTCCCAAGAATCGGTCTCTAGATAAAACGTCAGTGCACTGGTCGGGGCGCATTTGATTTTTTAACATTGCTTGCAAAACGTAGTTGCAAGACTGAACTCCTTCAGTATCAACCGCTTTTATTTCTTCGAAATAGGCGATTACTTTTTGAAGGGAGTTTAGGACTTCCGCTTCTTCTTCGGCGGAGCAATCGATGCGGCAAAGTTTTTTTAGATGGTCGAATTCTTGACGTAGCATATAGAAGCAGTGTACTGAAATTTCAAAATATTCACAACTGTTTGCTAAAGATTCTTGGATTTAGTAGAGTCCTACTCAGGAGGGGTAGGTACCCCCGCGAACATGTGTTGGAGGCAGAATATGAAGATAGTGCACTATACAGCTAAGGTCTTAATTTTGGCAGGAGCTGTCAATTGGGGATTGATTGGGTTTTTCAATTTTGACTTGATTGGCAAAATTTTAGGGAGCGAGGACATGATGCAAATGGATATGATGTCGGGGCTAACTCGTTTGGTCTATTGTTTAGTTGGTGTAGCCTCTCTGTACGGAATTTGGCGCTTTGTCGCTAAATGTTGCGGATGTTCTTGCTGCGGAAGCTGCGGCAGCTGTGGTAAAAGCGGTTCTTGCCATTGCTCTGGAAAAAAATAATATTCACTTTCGGTAATAACCCGGGCGCTTATTGTTTTTCAGCGCCCATTTTGTCCGGGTTGGTCTATGCGTATTCTCCTTACAGGTTCTTCAGGATTTATTGGATCAGTTGTGCATCGCTCTATTGCAGATCAGGGCCATGAGGTCGTTGCTCTCAAGCGCGGCTCCGGGCAAAAAAAAGAAGTGATTTTCTGGAATCCATCTGATATAAGAAACGTTCATGTATCTGATTTTGAAAGTTTTGATGCTGTTATCAACCTTGCCGGGGAGCCAATTGTTGGAAGATGGACTGCGAGAAAAAAACGCGATATTTTTATGAGCCGTGCCGCAGCGACGTTGTCCTTGACTACGATTTTAGCTGGTCTTGCTCATCCGCCTAAAATTTTTTTGTCGGCATCTGCGATCGGTTATTACGGAGATCGCGGCGAGGAATGTTTGCGAGATGGAGACCCAGTCGGGATCGGTTTTTTGCCTCATGTGTGTCTAGAGTGGGAAAAGGCGCTGAAGCCGCTTCAGGGAATGGGAACGAGAACGGTTTTAATGCGTTTCGGCACCGTCATTGGAAAAAATGGTGGATTACTTCAGAAAATGATGCGTTTATTTCGTGTTGGCTTGGGTGGAATTTTAGGATCAGGGCAACAATGGGTTAGCTGGATTGCTTTGGATGATCTGGTTCAAGGGATCTTATTTGCACTTAGCTGCCAATCTTTAGAGGGTGCAGTTAATTTTGTGGCTCCAATGCCGATCCGTCAGGAGCAATTGGCTCGGGAACTGGGTAAATTTTTACACAGACCAGTCTGGCTAAGACAGCCTGCATGGTTATTGAGGTTGGTGCTCGGAGAAATGGCTGATGGTCTGCTTTTGTGCTCAACGCGAGCTGTGCCGGGTAAATTGACGGACCTAGGGTTCGATTTCCAATATCCTGATTTGCAGTCGGCTTTAAGGCATGCTTTAAATAACCGGGAAAATCATGGGTAATCCTTGGATTACAATTTGGACAGAACCTAAGCAAACTGTTCGTGCTTTGATTCAAGTGGATTCTCATTATGGCTATTGGGTCCTTGCGGGATTATATGGGCTTTCTAGTTGTTTTTATGGTGTGCACTTGTATTCTTGGAGCTTGGCTGCGGCGCTTCCGGTGTCATGGCTACCGTTGCTGATGATATCTCCTGTTTTAGGGGCTATTGCTCTCAATCTGGAAGCTTGGATTTTGTATTGGATTTCTAAACTTTTTAAAGGGGTGGCGACTTATTCAGAAGTGCGTTGTGCTGTGGCGTGGGCTAAAATTCCGCTCGCGATCGGTCTTTTAATGTGGGTTTGTTTTGCTGTGTTTAGTCCGCATGTGTCTTTTATTGAATATCTTACGGGAGTTTCCGTTGTTTTTATTATTTTTATTTTTTTTGCAATTTATCTATGGTCCGCGGTTTTACTCATTGAAGAAATTGTAGAGATTCAATTTTTTTCCGAATGGAAATCCTTGTCTGTAGTCTGCATCGGTTCATGTGTTTTAATTTTCATTTACTTAATGTCTGCAGTATTAGTTAATTATGCTGTAAATAAATTAAGTGTATTTGCAAATTAATTCTTATATATGTACTCTTTGTTTTGGGAGAGTTAATTATGCAATACTCAAATCCTTGGAAATCGATCTGGACGGAACCTCGTGCTACAATAGCGTCTATTGTTACTGAAAATCCCAATCGTTCTTTGTGGTGGCTTGCTTCCATTTTGGGATTTTCCAGTCTATTGAGTTCCTTTCAATCGATCATGATAGGCTATCATGTTCATTTGATCGGAATTTTTATTCTTGCTGCAGTCATTGCTCCATTTTGGGGGTATATTTCTATTTCAATTTGGAGCTATCTCGTAATGGTAATGGGAAAATTACTGAAAGGAGAAGGGAAATTTCATCAAGTACGTGCTGCTTACGCTTGGTCTTGTGTGCCGCTGATTGTGAATATTCCTATGTGGTTTGTTTTGGCTTGGGCATTTGGGTCGCAATTATTTGGGGGCCTGACCGAAGAGTACATGTTGAACAATCGTGAATTAGTCCTTTTATTTGCTATTTTATTGGTGCGTTTGGGGTCTACTGTATGGTCCTTGGTTATTTACATCAATGCTTTAGCTGAAGTGCAGCGTTTTTCCGTGTTACGTGCTATTGGGAACTTATTGCTCGCAGGATCTGTGATATTTTTGCTGTTATATTCAGTCTCTTATTTATTTATGACAATGCAATGAGGATTTAATGCTTAAATTTAATTGGAAAAAAGTTGGATTATATTCTTTAGTTGCAGCATTATTATCAATTCATGTCGCTATGCGTTTTATGAGCGCGTCTGAGGATCATGTAGCTGCCGCAGCGATGCCGTTGCCGGATGAGGTGCTTGCTGTGCAGTCGCCTGAGGTCATATCAGTGTTGACTCCAGAACAAGTCAATGCTGAATTTCATGCGGACATTGCGGAATCTGATCCGCTTATTGCTGTTGATGAAGTTGTGATTGCGGAGAAAGCAGAACCTGCTGTGAATTATATTCTCTGCGGTGGGTGCAAGGTGGGGTTTTCGGCAGAGCCTCAGGTGATTCGTGAAACAATGGATTTGGCTAAATCTCGTGGACAACTGTCTTATGAAGTGTATCGCTCGAAGATGGTCAATGGCAGTGAATCTTTGTTGCTCGTAGCGTCATATCCGGAGCCAGTTGCACCAGGTCAGGAGCTAAAAGGGATAGAAGGATTTATCAAAGGTGTCGTCGGTAATGATAACCAATTGGTTTTTGCGCATTTAACTTCTGTTGAAGGCAAAGAAGCTGTTGACTTTTTGATTGAATCGCCAACATCATACTTTCGTGGTTTGGTTTTAATGGTTGGTTCTAAATTGTATCTGATCGCAATGGAAGGTCGATTAGGTTCTTTAGACGAATCAGCGTTTGAGCGTTTTTCAGGTTCTTTTTCATTGGTTTACTCGGAATGAGTTTGTAGAGCCAATTGAAAGCTCATTTATTCATCCTAACCGCCATTTTGAGCGATGATTTTTCTTTGCTCGCAGTCAACTTCTACGAGTTGACCTCATCAATAGGTCAAACGGTTGAATTTATTTCTAGACGGCTTCTTAGGTGGGAATGAAGCCACGGATGTAGTAATTGCTTGCGTGCTGTTTGTATTTGGGCTTGAATATCAGATGTTGTTTGAATTCTTAAAGTTTCATCGGTAATGTCAATGACATTGATAAGTTGATCTTTGAGGGGACTGATAACTTCATCCCATCTAGATTTTCTTTCTGAATCAGCAAGATATAATTGAATGACTGGATCCATTGCAATCATTTCATCGAGATATTGAGATTGTATGATGTAGACTAATTCATCGCAGTTGATCCAATGACAGCGGCCAATCTCCGAATAGAGCATCTGGGTATTGATGGTGAGTAGATGAAGACGTTCTCTCAGTGCGATCTCGTAATATAAGTAAATTTCTACGCTTTCGGCCAGCGGAGCGGCTAATTGATGAGTTCTTTGGTAAACGCTGATTTTTTTTTGCAATTCGCGGTGAAGTAATACTGTTTTAGCTGCTCTTGCGAGTAGTACCACTTGTTGATGTTCTGTGGCATGAGCGAATTCTAGGTTTGCGATATGCCAAGCTAAATAAATTTCATTGAATCCCATCGCGGCCCGATCGCCGCAACCAATTAAATTCGCTTCTATAAGAGGAAATAGGGTGTCGTAAAAACTGGGTAGTGAGTGCAGAGAGTTAAGTATGGCAAGTATGGAATTTATGAATTGCAAGCTTGCCGCTCGATACATCCGAGTGCTTTTCAAGTGCTCGAGCCAAGAAAAGATCAATTCTAATTGATCATCGGTTAAATGAGTGAGGCGAGGATAGGATTCATAATCATATCTAGAATGAGATATGAAGCGATCTATGGTTGCGTATAAATTGCCATGTCGAATGCGATGAAAAATATCTTGGACGACAGGATCTGGTGAGCGGCGTTGAAGAGGTTCAATCAACGAATGATTGAGATTGAACGGTATTTTTCGTAAACGATCGTGGGCATATTGAATTGCTTTGCCATTGCATTGGATGGCAAGGCGAACGTTTCGCTCATCATTTTGAAATGAAATATCTGCTAGCCAAAGAGCATTTGCGTTTTGCCTCATTGCGGCGTTTACGATAAGGGAATTTTTAGTTAGGGTTTCAGATGCAAATTCCAAGGCTAGGCCATTTTGTTGAACGGCGGCCAGGACAATATCCAAATTGGTTTTTAATGCTGTGGATGCAAATTCCAAGGCTAGGCCATTTTGTTGAACGGCTAAAGCGACAATGGTTCTATCGGCTTGTAAAGATGGACTAAGAAAATTCAATGCCAATCCATTTCGGGAGACAGCTGTTGTGGCAAGTTGATGATTTGTTTGCAAATCCAGGCTTGCAAATTGCAGTGCCATGCCGTTTTGTTCGATTGCTAGTTCGACGATTTGACGATTGCAACGCAATACTTCTCCGGCAAATCTTAATGCCAGTCCATTTTTCTGAACAGCACGTGTTACAATAGAAATGGTTTCTCGGCAATTTAAGGCAGCAAATTCTAAGGCCATTCCATTTTGTTCAACTGCTAAAGAGACTAATTGTGGATGATCTCCCCATCGGAAACGAATGAATTCTAATGCTAAGCCGTTTTGGGTAAGGGCTATCCGTGCAATGTCTTCTTGGTTTCGCAAAGCTCTTGCTACATATTGAATTGCTAAGCCTTCATTTTCGCACGCCGTCGTCACGATGGAATTCGATTTTTTTAACCGAACGCTGGCAAATCGAAGAGCTAAACCATTTTGATTTACGGCTTCTATGACGATATTTGTTTTGTTTTGTAATTTTTTGTGAGCAAATTGCAGGGCATAACCATTTTGTTGCACAGCATATCGAACGATTTTTTTGTCTTTTTGACGAATTGGATGGGCATATTTTAATGCGCAACCGTTTTGCTGAACCGCTGCTAAAACGATACAGCGTCGTTTTTGTAGATCGGGACTGGCAAATTCTAATGCGTTTCCATTTTGCTTTACCGCTTTTAAAACGATGTCGAAATCGTTTTGTAAATCGGGGTGGGCGTATTTTAGGGCCAGTCCATTTTGCGCAATTGCAGCTTTGACAATTTCTGGATTCGATCGCAATTCTTCGCTTGCAAACTTCAAAGCTAGACTGTTTTGACTAATGGCGCGGAGGACGATGTGTCGACTAGATCGATGAGATGAATTCGCATACTCTAAAGCAAGTCCATTTTGGTTCACTGCCTCTAAAACAACGACCCACGTTTGTTTTAAAGTTATATCGAGGTGCGCAAGCGCAGTGCCAATATTGCGAATTGCTGCCAGGGCGATTTCAATAACCTGAACTATTTGGGTCGATGTTGTGCTAGCAGAAGAGCCGTGACTAACGGGTAAAATGTTCATTTGTTGCAGACGATTCCGCGTCTAAAATATCGGCTAATTTATGTTTGGGGTTTTGGCGTATTGCATATTGCTTATCCCACAGCGATGGGAATAAAGCGATAGGTCTTCCTTGCCTATCTTGAAGTAGAAGTGAATTGGTTGTTTTAGAAAAAGTTGAAAGATCTCCGATGATCCATGCGCTGCAATCATAAGGCAGGCGATTGAGCGATGTTTCTACGTTATATTCATCTTTTAAACGATATTGCATAACTTCAAATTGAAGCTGCCCGACTGCAGCAAATACGACATCGGTATCTTGCCCAATGGAACGCAGCATTTGAATTGCACCTTCATCCAATAGCTGTTGGCAGCCTTTGTCAAAAGCTTTGCGCTTTCCGACATCTTTAGGAGAGATTCTGGCAAAAACTTCCGGTTGGAACTGAGGTAATGGTTTAAAAGAAAATCCCCCTCGAATAGATAGGGTATCGCCGATGGCAAATATCGATGGATTGATCACTCCGATGACGTCGCCTGCATAGGCAATATCAACCGTTGTTCTTTCCCCTGCAAGCATCGAATGCGGACGAGAGAGGCGAATTTCTTTATTCAAACGCTGATGCTTGACTACTAAATCTCGTTCAAACTTTCCCGAACAAATTCTGATGAAGGCCATACTGTCTCGATGGCGTCGATCCATATTGGCTTGCAATTTGAAAACATAGCCGCTGAAGGGGGACGAAGGGTCAATGAGAACTTCAGCTCCGTCGGTTTTGATGGCGGAGCGTGCGTGTGGAGGCGGCGCTAAGTGAATAAAAGCGTCAAAAAATGGTTCGACGCCAAAATTGGTCAGCGCCGAAGCGAAGAAAACCGGGGTGACTTTTCCAGCGAGAAAATCAGCCTGGGAAAATGCGTTGCCCGCCATCTCCAATAGCTCCAATTCAGTGCGAATCGCGGCAAACAGTTCTTGGCCGATTCGATCCTTGGTTTCGGGAGAATCAAGCGCTTGTCGCTCAATGCCAGCTCTTTGAGATCCGCCAATGGACGTTTTGGAAAAAAACAACACCTGATTTTCTTGACGGTCCACTACCCCTTGAAATGCACGTCCAGAGCCGATGGGCCAATTCATTGCATAGGACTGAATTTGCAGGACGTTTTCAACTTCATTCATAAGCTCGAGCGGGTCGCGCCCGGGCATATCCATCTTGTTAATAAAAGTAAGAACTGGAATTTGACGCAGTCGGCAGACTTCGAATAATTTGCGCGTTTGTTTTTCGACGCCTTTAGAGGCGTCTATCACCATAATGGCGCAATCGGCGGCGGTCAGTGTACGATACGTGTCCTCGGAAAAGTCTTCGTGTCCAGGCGTGTCTAATACATTGACAATCACTCCTTTATAATCGAATTGCATGGCAGAAGAAGTAATCGAAATGCCGCGTTCTTGCTCCATGGCCATCCAATCGGAAGCGGCCGCTTTACGCCCTTTTCTTCCTTTAACCATACCTGCGGTGTGGAGTTTGCCTGAATAAAGCAGTAATTTTTCAGTGAGTGTCGTCTTGCCGGCGTCCGGGTGGGAAATGATGGCAAAGGTGCGGCGATTGGCGATTTCGGTAGTTATGTCTTGCATGGCCTTATATCATATATCGTGTGCTTGAAATGAATCAAGAGCTCAGTGGTTACAAGCCAGGGCGTAGGCATTCAAGAAGTTCTTGTTTGTTTCATGCTGTTGGAGTATCTTTGGTGAGAAAGGAATGTTGCGCATGGCTAAGCTACCTATTGTCGTTGCTAATTGGAAAATGTATAAAACTGCGCATGAAGCGGCTCGTTTTGTAGAAGAGCTTTTGGCGTTGGTTGAAGGCATGGATGTCAAAATATTTTTAGCAGTTCCGTATACTGCGATTTCGACAGTATCTAAAGCGGCAAAAGGTAGTTCAATTTCTGTCGGAGCTCAAAATATGAATGATGCGAGCGAGGGAGCTTTTACCGGTGAAGTAGCTGCTCTAATGCTAAAAGAAGCTGGTGCTGAGTTTGTCATTTTAGGCCACTCCGAAAGAAGGCGTTTATTTCATGAATCCAATGAATTCATTGCACGTAAGGTTGTTCGCGCATTAAAGGATGATCTTATCGCGGTTGTGTGCGTCGGTGAAACGGATGAGGAGCGCTCGGCAGGTCGGGTAGAAGAGGTTTTGCGTGAACAAATTACTCGATGTCTTCAGGGTATAGCGCCAGAATTTCTCGAAAAAGTCATATTGGCGTATGAGCCTGTTTGGGCGATCGGAACCGGAAAAACTGCCACCGCTGCCATTGCCGAAGAAGCTCATGTAATATGCCGTGAGTGCTTGATTGATCTTTTCGGTAAAAAAGATGGCGGCTCGATGCATATTTTATACGGTGGGTCGGTCAAAGCGGATAATGCAAAAGAGCTAATTTCTCAAAAAGAAATTGGCGGACTTCTTGTTGGGGGGGCCTCATTAAAAGCCAATATATTAGCGCAAATAGCCTCTCATTGTCAGTTGAAAAAAGGAAAATAATGACTTCTTTATTTTTTGTTTGTTTATTTTTATTTGTTTTGATGTGTGTTGTGTTGAGTTTTTCGATTCTTATTCAGGAAGCGAAAAGTTTGGGACTAGGCGCGTCATTCGGGGGCGATTCTGGAGATTCTTTATTTGGAACGTCGACTGCAGAAGTTTTGAAACGCTTTACCGCGTATTTATCTGGTACGTTTATTATAAGCTGTTTGATATTGTCCATCTGGACAGCTTCTTTAGGACGCTCTCAGCTATCGGCGCCTGCTTCTGTTCAAGTGGAAGAAGAAGGCTGATTGTAGTTTATGAAACTTGAAGTGGTTAAGTATGATGCGGAGATTTTGCGTAAACGCGCTCTGCCTGTAGATGAAATATCTCCTGAGATCATTCAGTTAGCGGAAGATATGATTGAAACGATGATTGATTCTAATGGAGTGGGGTTGGCTGCGCCGCAGATTGGCCGTTCGTTGCGAATGTTTATCTTGCGTGATGAAAAAGAGCAAGAAGATGGCGAGATGGTTTTATGCGATCCAGAGGTGATTATCAATCCACATCTTTCTAAGCCATCTGAGGAAAAAACATCGATGTCTGAAGGTTGCCTTTCTTTGCCTGGCTTAAGCGTAGAGGTCATGCGACCTACATTCATTCATGTTCGTTATCAAAATCTGAAAGGTGAGTGGATAGAAAGTCGGTTTGACTCTTTTCGCGCGCGCGTTGCCATGCATGAAAACGATCATCTCAACGGTGTATTAATAGTTGATCGTCTGGATCGAAACTCGCGTAAAAAAGTTGAATCGCAATTGCAAGCGATTAAAAAACGTTATGCTGACGGCCGATCCTAGGACGCAGGGGCTGCAGGTCTTGTAGTTCGATCCCACTCTATCATCCGTTCTAAGATAGTATCTCTATAAGGATAAGTCGGGGTTGCGTCGGGATTTTTTCTGTAAAATTGGATTTGATTCCCATATGAACCTGGAACTACTGCTAGGGGATGGGTAAAAATATGTGGCGCTGCGCCCCATTTTGATTGTACTTCTCTATTCGTATGTCGATAGCAACCAAAATGAGAAAGATCTTGATTTCCTTGATAATAAACAACGAGGTCATTTTCTTTCAGTTGATCTAGAGGGACGAGGGCGTATCCCCATTCCAAAAGAAGTTCAAGGATGGATATTGGATTTTTTTTATGTGTGTTTCCATACAATGATAGAAATTCATCGATTGCGCCTAGCTCAAGTAAAGCCCAATAATAGCATACCATTTGATGGGGTGCCATGTGATGAGCTTCCAGAAAAGGAGCAATGGCTGGATTTACTGCGTTAAAACACTCTATTTGTTCTGCAGTGAATCTGGTTGGCAATGGCGCCGAAACGCTGATTCCCATTGTTTTTGCGAATAAATTTGTGATGTTGTGGTCATGGTCGAGTGCGATTGGATGTTGTGTAGGTATAACCAAATGTCTTTGATAAAATTTGGGCCAATTCTTAGGTGATCCGAAATGGTTTGTTAGATAAACTGAGGTTGTTTTTTTTATTACGTTTCTTTGAGTTTCAGTAAAAGTGCTTAAATCTTCAGGGTAGTAATAATATAATTGGTTCTCGGTGTTCGTGCGAAATTCAGGTGTCCCGCTAATGACCTCTCTTCGATCTAGTTCGCTTAGCTCTTGCCAACGAAGTGTTTCTGCGCTTGTTCTAGGTGTGCTCATTTAATAATTTCTTGTTAATGGTTTATTATAACTTAATTTTGTAATCATGTCATGTAAATAAAGTTCTTTTATAAACTATTTTCTGTACAGGGAGATGCCCGCGGTCACTCGATCATCGAGATCTAAGTGGCTATAGGATATGCGTAATTTTAAAGCTGAATTAATCCAGGTGTAAAGGTCTACTTTTACTTCGTTATAGGGTTTTTCATTTTCTCGGTAAAAGCCATGATGTGATTGAATGTGGCACTCCCAAAAGGGTGTGGGGCGTATAAAAAAATGTGTGAGAATAGTGGCTCTTCGATCGGAAAGCGGTGAAAGCAATAACTCTGACTCAGTTCGTGTTACATCTAAGATGAAATTGTCGTGATCGGCTTTGCGCCAATCATATTGGGAGCGGTAGCGCCCTTCAAGAGCAAACGCTATATTTTCATTGATCGTCCATTGCAGTCTTGCATTTGTGTAGTCGAGCACTTGATTCCAAAAATTCCAGCAGCTCCGGACGGAAAAATGAACTGAGGGTAGGTTCCAATTTAAATCGAGATAGATGCGTGGGATGAGTTGAGGTATGGTGAAATCTGCGAAAAATGCATTTGCAAAAAGATCTGCGCTAAACGATGGACCTTTTCCTTTTCTTTTTTTTGAAAAAAATAGATTTCTGATACCGCCTTGTAATTGATTGATTTGATGATAGCCGTCTTGAATAGTGAAAATGTAGTGGTCGTTAGGGGAAACGGTAGGTGTGCTGAGGCCGGTGAATTCAAGATATGGCTCAATTTGATGTTTATAACGTGCATAATCTCGAGAGGCTCGAGTTTGCGCTCTAGCTGCATAGCTCAATAGTGCGAGAGCTTTGGGCGTAGAAGAGGGGGAAGTTCCGTAAAAAATACCAACTCCTCCAATTTGAGGTGTGATACTAACCGGACCCAAGTGAACGGGGCGAGTGAATTTTTGTCGAAGCTCAACGCGGGGTGAGTTATAGCTAGCTAGGTTGTGTTCAAGTTGTGTTGAATATTGGAAATTTAGATAAGAAGCTTTGACAACCGAATCTGAATAAATACCGGTCTTGCCTAGGACCTGAGGGTGAATTGCTAGGTACGCTGTTGGTAAATCTTGTTTAATGGATTCAAAGGCGTTAAAACGTGGCCTTACTTTTAATGAAGAGATAAATTGATCTTGTTGTGTTCTTAGATAAAAAATGGTTTTTTGAGCGGTGTTGACTTCAAAATCATCTGAGGGAAAGTCGCTTGGCATACGGACGTCGCTATATTTATCCCAACTGACATCTACCGTAGTGTTTCCATTATCGCTCGCTGTGTTGAATAACCCTTGTAAACGATATCGAAACATTTTGTCTGGAGCCGTTTCTAAGCGGTCAGTAGATAGGTAGCTGCGTGAAGTGAATCTAGTGGGGTATCCCGTAGGGGCGTATTTTGTTTCTAAGGCGCCTCCCCAGCCGGTACTGAGTCTATAGTCAACGCGTCCATACAGTTCAAAATCACTCCAAGAATACAACCGATAACGAGCGGTGGCTCTGGGACCTTGTCCTTTATCCCAATTGATGCCGTAATGTAAAATGGGTTCTTTAAATTTATGCAAATTAGCTTTGAATGAGGGAAGCCATAGGGCTGGAACTCGGTAAAGGCGAAAACGGACCTTGTTTGCTTCGATTAGATCGTTTTTAAAAACGTTGAGGCAATTAGCATGAATATCCCATGAACTATCGATATTTTCGCATGTGGTTATGAATGCGTTACTTACTTTATAACTACCGTCGGGATTTAAAAAAATTTGGTCGCCTCCCACATACCAGATGGACGAAAAAGTTTTTCCGTTATTTATGATGCCAGCTTTTTGATCAAAATCATATTCAAGCTCAGAGCCAATATAAGCTCGGCCATTGAATTGTATGAGTAAATCGCCTTTTGCGAAAATTTTATGGATTCCATTGGTGTTAACATAGTCGATCTCTTGGGCTTGGATGCGCATTTCTTTATTTGTAATGACCCCGCCTTCATTTGTATAGAGATGCCCGTTTTTATAGATGGGATTGCGCAAGTCTACTTGCATTTGAACGGCTGCGCAAAGAGAGAGTGGAAATGCTAAAAACCAAAATCGCATGGTGCGATTGTAGCCTAACGCTTAGGTTTTTAGAAAGATGTTCTCGCTATTCTGTAGCCTTCATTAAAAGACCCATGAGGGCATAGCGGTTTATGGGATTTCCATAAAGGATTGCATCTAATAAAAATGCTATACTTTTTTCTTCGCGCCGCGAGGCTATGGAAAGAAATGAATCGATGAGAAGTTTAGACGTTTCTTCGGGAGATAAGGAGTATTCTTCCTGTTCCATCCGAAATTTCCAAGGAAGGATCGGGCGCAGGCGGATAAGCTCAGCATCTTTTTGCTGCATGACCCATCGAGAAATATGTTCTTCATGCGGTCCTTCTAATTTTAGACGATATAGGGCTAAATGACAGTAATCACGGATGAGGGGAGAGTTGAGTTTGGCCGTTCCTTCTCGCAAAACTTGGATGGCGCCATCAGTTTGTAAATTTTCCAATAGAGCGATAGCCGATGGAATTAGATCGTTTTGCTGGTGTTGAAAGAGGGCTCTGGTAAGTTCTAAAAATGCACTCTCTGGTAGATGGATGGATTCGCGCAAGAGCTGTTCTCGAATGGCTATAGAATAGGATAAGTCAACGGTTGGGTCTTTAGATCGCAGTTCAGCTGAGGGTATAGCTCTAAATGCGGTAAATGATCGGCCTACTGAACTATACGGTTGAAAGGCGAGATCTCTAGCATCTTGAATGAGAATTTCTTTAAGCGCTGTAAGGCATCGAGGATCCCGTTTGGATAAAAGTGCCGGCGCTGCATTCACGCGTACTTGTAAATCGGAAGATGAGGCGAATTGCGCGAGTAAATCATCGGTAGCATCGATGTCTCCAAGAGCTCCAATGGCAAATGGGTTTTTTTGTTTAGCAAGGTCTATGATTTGTGAAATAAAAGCTCGTTCTCCTAGATGATATAGACAAAGATTTGCGGCGAGGCGGACTGTATCGATACTGGAAGTGGTGTGCCTTTTGATTTTCGGAATGGAGGCGGAATCTTTTAGAGTGGAAAGGGCAAATAAGCTCGCTTCCAACTCTGCAACGTGGGCGTTGGTTAAGCGCTTGCGCAGCGATGGGAGAAAATCATCGCGGCCTAAACGCGCTACTTGAAGTATGGATTCAATGCGAACATTTAAATCGGGGTCGTCGAGGAGGCGCGCGAGCGCTGATGTGGCATCATGGGTTCCGATAAGAGCAAACAATGATGGAAAAAATGGGCGGTATGCCGGAGGGAGTCGAAACATCAGACCTTCAATTTGACCTACGACGCGCGGGGATTTACGCAAAGAAAGGAAGTAGGCAGCTTCCATACGAGTAGACAGATAGTCTGAACTCATAGCTTTATTCAACATATCATCCGTGCGATCGTCATCGATTTTTGCAATGAAATGCAGAGCTAGAATTTGCGTTTGCGGATCGGGATGGGAAAGGCCTTTTTCCAAGATGTCCAGAGCGCTGCTCGAACCGGATAGACCGGCTCCAAATAGGGTGATCAAAAAGGTTTGATGATCATCGCTTTGGATCCCTTTTTGCAAAAGAGACAATCCCATTTGCTGTAACATTTCAAAATCGCTTCGCCCTATCAAAGCTGTGTACTGCCGGTATCTTTCTATAGATTCTTCAGTTTTATGCTGCTGCATCAGGAATAAAGCCTGCATTTTGACCTCTGCAGGGGTGGCGGCGAAGATCAGCATGGGAGCTGTTATCGCTAAACTGATTTGAAATAATCCCATAAATCGATCCTTGACGCTTGTTTTAGGAGGCGCCGTACTGTCTGCAGGGGCAGCCCCATGACGTTGTAATAACATCCTTCGATTCTTTTGACAATCAAACTACCAGCTTGCTGGATCGCATAGCCTCCGGCTTTGTCTAAAGTATGAAACTTTTGGATGTATGTATCTATTTCATTATCAGTAAGTTCGGTGAATAAAACTCGGGTGCATTCCGAATCTGAAAAAAAGTGGTCGCCGGTTGCGACGCAAACACCAGTGTGTACCTCATGCCATTGACCTGACAATTCTCTGAGCATGTTTCGAGCATGCACTAAATCTTTTGGCTTTTCTAAGGAACGCCCTTGAAAATAGACAACTGTATCGGCTGTTAGGATGATTTTGTCGGGGTATTGCTCGCTTAAGATCTTGGCTTTAGCGCGCGCGATATCGCAACTGTGCGTTCCGGGATCCGTATCAAATGCGATTAAAGCTTCGTCAAAATCAGAACTGACTTGGCGAAACGGGATACTGAAAAAACTTAGTATCTCGCATCGCCGTGGAGATTGGGATCCTAGGATGATTTTAGCCATCTTCGATCCTAGATCGATACAGATTTTTTCTTGATGCGCTTAATTATCTGTCCAGCTGGTTTTGAGGTTAGATCAATCCAGATTGGAGAACTCCATGCAATATGGCCATCAGCTTGCGTTACTTTCAAGTAATAATAGGCAAAAGGTGGGTGATCTTCTTTCGGATCTAAAGCGATTGAACTAAGTAAATCGGAGTCGTCAATTTGAAAATCGATTTCCTTTCCGTTTGCAGACAAGGTCTTAAAAAGTTTTCCGTTGCGGATTAAGGCAACTTCAGCAAGCGATTCTACGCCAATTGCATAGCCTACGATATGGCGATTGAATTCTAAACCGGGGCGGTTTTTAGTGTCTACTTCAGATCCCATGTGAAATCCAGCAATTTGCAAGCCGAGGATGATTTTTTCTCCAGTGGTTGCGTAGCAAGAGCGAGCTTGTAATGCCTCGCAAAGAGATGACCGGGTGTGTTCTTTGGCTAAAATAGCAGTTAAACCGGGAGAATAACGTGTTTGTTTTGCTTCTAATAATCCCGCATACGGTCCACGATCGTCATAACCGCCTGCAACAAATCCGAAACGACAGCCATTGTTCAATGCTTTGACAATCGACCCTTCTGCAGCTTCTGAAATGGTTTGTTTTCCACTGCCTTGAATGGGACGTGCGTTTTTTTCTTTGGCAGTGCATTCGGAAGATCCCCAAGCATTGTAAATTTCGACGACGCGTTCAAATTCTGTGTTGTGATCGAAAAAATTATAACAAGTTGGCTTGCCCATCGTAAATGATGGAATGGAAATCATTTCTTTAGGGTTATTTGTTTTGAAAATTTTTTTTAATGAATTGTTCTTTGTGTCTTTTCGACGTAAAATTGGTTTAGCGTCTTTTGAGTAAATGAAATGGCGCAGCCCCTCTTCGCTTGGTTCTCCCTGCCATTGAAACCCAAGCATAGCGACAAATCGATCATCTTCATTGAATTCGGCTATTTGTTGGTTGATTACTTTCCAAGTTTCCGCCGAGGTTTCTTCTTCTGAATCAAAGCAGGAAGTTGCAATAAACTGTAACGCTCTGTCATCCCTCATGTATCGCAAAAACGATTCGATTTCCGTAGAGGAATTAAAACGTTCGGATTCCCCGTGTAATGTACCCCAAAAAAGGTTTAAAGATCCTTCAGGAACGCATTTGATTGGAGGGGATAGAAATATTTGTTTCGTGTGGAGATTTTTGAGTTGTATCTTGTAGATACCTGGTTCGTTAAAATAAAGGTTAGGTAGAGCGATAAAACCGGTTTCAGGAACGAATAATTTCCAGTTAAGATTTTCTCTTAAGTGTTCATAACTTAAATCAATGAGAGTCCCTTCGGGAGCGTTTGAAGTTAAGTTGCCATATATATCTTCAAAACGGACGATGACGTCGAAGCGCTTGTTGCGAGCTACTAAAGAAGGGGCGATTACTCGTAAAGTTTTTAGCTCCCCGCCTCTTACATCAAAATGAAATACTTCATGTTCTTTATAATCGCCTTTTCCTTTTGGATCGATGTATAGAGAAAAAGGGCGGCGGCGTTGAACGATTTTTTGGCAGCAATTACCTTTGCGAGGGTCTTTATCAGGAGATCCTATGAAAATAGATAGTTGGTCTCCCGGTTTTAATTCGGATGAAACGATGAATTCAAAAGAATGAATGCCTGGCTTCGAATTAGCAGATTCGGTTGCTGCTATGGGTTTTGACTCATCGATTTCTGCCCAAATGACATTGGACTTTTCTTTGAGATTAGCTGAGGGGATTTGCCAATCTACAGATTTCCCTCCACTATCTAAATCAAAACGAATTTTAGTTCCTTTGGGAAGCTGATTGGCGGTGGTATAAACAAATTTCCAGGTGGCCGTTTCTCCGGCTAGCGCATGGCTTGGTTCGCAATGACAGATAGAGCGCCGCATAAAATTTTTCCTTTTGCAAACACGTCATTTTGCCTGACTTCAGTAGCTAAAGTCAAGGGCGGTAGGTGAGTTGCGTTAAAATTTTTTGCCGATTTCTAAATTTCCAAAATAAGTCTGGCTTAAATTGCCAAATTGTCCCTGAAAATCGAAGGTGGCGTAAGGTAGAGTCGCTTTAGTAGGAAACAGGGAAGCTCTCAGTTCTATACCGCAGAGGTTTTGCGTTTGCGTCGATCCAATTGCAATGGGAAAAGTGGAGGTAGCACCGACGAAGTAGGTCGTGGCGTTATGAAAGTGAAACGGGGCTTGATTGATGTAACTAGTTTTTTCTTCGATAAGTAGGCGTCCCCATTGATATTGGAGTGATTGATACCAACGCAATCCGAGTTCAGATCTCAATAAAGAGTTGTATAAATGGGGCATAGCGACATTGAGTCCTGATGCGCCTGTTTCTGTAAAGCTTGCTTGCCAATTATTGACCCAATCAAACATGAAAAATGGTTCAGTTGTGAACCAGCCTGACGCCGATTCTTGAGGAAAAGCAAGTTCGAGGTGAGGCGAGCAAAGCCAACCGTGTGTATACATTTTTGATGTGACAAGATTAAAGACGCTAAAGCGCGAACCGTGTGTTTGGTAAAGACCTGCCCATAAAGCAATGTCAAGCCAAAATCTCTCCTTTTTATAGGCTCCATAAAGTACTGCAAGCTCTTCTTGAATGCGGCTATGGCCTTGTAATTGCCCATAATGAAGCGAGTTGTACCCATAGCCAAATCCCGCTCCGGCTAAGGTGTTTTCTCCACGGTAATCAAACGCTGCCAAAATGCCTGCTATAGAGTTATCCAAGGAAGGGATTTGATGGTTCTGTTTTTGGTGAATGTAAGAGCCAAACGGCGCGGCCCAAACTGTATAACGCTCTGATGTGGGGGTAGGAGATATGGGACTTTTAGTTTGGCAATTAGCTGTGTATACAATTTCACCTGCATCAGCAGTAGTGATAGAGAAACGTTTGGTCCAAGAGTGAATTTGTGTTGCTAAATGAGAGTTCATGGCATAGGCAGCAGAAAGTAAGGTGGTAGCAGCGCCTGTATAAGGGCCTACAGAAGATGGCGTTGCGAAATTTGCTTGAAATGGGCTAGGTGTGGCGACGGAATTAATATTTGAGGTAATTCCGGGAAGTTCTGTCAGGGGTGTTAAACTGCCATTGGGCGCAATTAAAGCGCAATAGCCTGTGCCAGTTATACCTGCTTCACCTCCTACAATCGAAATCCCAGATTGACTTATGGCTACGCTGTTGATTTGACTTATAGAAGAAATGGTAATCGGTTGTATAGGTCTTCCGGGAGTAACTAGAGCTATATAACCTTCGTTAGATGCTGAGTCGCCGCCTAAAATGCCAGAGCCGGAACTATTTATGCTTGCACTGTAAATATGGCTTGAACCGCTTACATCCAGTTCTGTGATCGATCCTTGCGCAGATACCTGTGCAGCATAACCGGTGGGCGGGAAGTTCGACCCGCCAATAAGCCCTTCTCCTGCATCGTTGATTGCAACCGAAGAGATGGGGCCGTTTATCGGAAGTGTTCCGGAAAGGGTTGAGGCGATGCCATTAGGCGAAACGAGAGCGGCGTATCCTGGAGCTGAGACCGTCCCTCCGCCGATTAATCCAACGCCCAAATTGTTAATTGCAACACTGTTTACGGGCATTGCGGTAAGGTCTCCACTAACCAGGACTGCCGGCCCACTGGGTGGAATTAACATAACGGTACCGTTGTTAAATGAGACTATACCATTGCCGCTAGAATTAAGAGCTACCGATAAAGCTTCTGTGTTGAGTATATCTGTGCCGATTACAGGGGTTGCGGTGTTATTTGTTATCAGGGCTACATAGGATTTTCCCGTGTCATAGGAATATCCTCCGACCAAGCTCAATCCTTTATCGTTGATGCATGCGCTAAACATCTGAGCCAATGTCGGGATATTGTTACATGTGTGTAAGACACCGTCAGTTCCGAAGGTAGCTATATAACAGCCAAATTTGCCTCCAGCCTCTCCTGCGATGATTCCCGAGCCAGAGATGTTGATGGATACGCTTAGGATTCCAAACCCTTGATCTGGGGAGATGTCTGAAAGTGCTGTTATAGTCCCGTTTGGAGGGGTGATTAAAGCGGCGTAACAAGTGCCGTCTTGGTTTATGCCCCCGATTACAAAATCGTTTGCTGCGCTAAAAGCATTTTGCGTCATAAGCAAGCAGGTGAGTACAGCGGAGTGTTTTAAAGAAATCATGAGAACTCCTGATTTTACCCTTTTCGTAAAAGTGAATTTGCATACCAATTTAAATAACTACCTCGACCGTTATATTTTTTTTGAGGATTTATTGCAAGGGACGGCGCTTCGAGGCCTTCAGCCCTAAAAATGTACAAAATCGAGTTGAAGATTAAAGAGGAAGGATGTATTATCACATGCTACGAAAATAATGACTATAGTGAATTGCGATGATGAATGTCTCTAGAATCTTGTTACGCCCTGGAATGGTTGGCTGTGTTGTGAGGCCGTTATTAACTCCTTTTGTTAATTGGATGGGAGATGCGTGTCATGAAAGGGTGTTGAGCGCCGCTTCACTCGCTTTGCAGATTTTGGTTCGTGCTTGGATTTGCATCGGGGTATATTGGGGGGCGTTATCTGGTTTTACTTTCTGTTCTAGCGTCCTTACCAAAGGTTTAATCTTAGGTGTTTTTAATGCGATAGTCGGGAAACTAAGCTCTCCTAACGAACTGTTAGAAATAACTACCTCTATTGATTGGAAAACTGAATTAATATTGCATGATCCGATCGTTGCATCAGTTAGTTTTATTACAGCCTTTGCGGTTTCATTCTTTGGATCGAACGTTATTGCAGCTTACGGCATGTTTCATTTGGCATATGCAACAGCTCAATCGATATTTGTGGATGTGGGAACTCGTAATTTTGAAGGGTATCGAATTGTGAGGGAACGTTATATGCCTCTTTGGGATCGTATCCCATTGGTATTAAAAATTGTACCTATGTTCACTCTGCGAGTGGCGTAGTTTTCCGCGGTATAATTTTAATTTTTTTTAACGAACGTTCGTCTGAAGAAACAACCTCTAAATCAAAATTATCGTGGGATAAGCGCCAGCCTTTGGCAGGAATAGTTCCTGCTAAATGAAAAATATAGCCGCCTAAAGTTTCGTATTCTGGATTTTGCGGGATTTGAATTCCGATTTGGCCTTCCAGATCGATGATCGAGATTTTTGCATCGACAATCCATCCGCCTGAGGGCAGTTCTGCAATGTCCTGATCTTCTCCAACATCGTATTCGTCTTCAATTTCTCCTACGAGTTCTTCTAAAATGTCTTCGATCGTGACTATGCCTTCGGTCCCACCATATTCGTCAACAATAATAGCTAGATGAATCTGTTTTGTGCGAAATTCTTGTAATAGTTGTGAAATTTTTTTATTTTCAGGAGTGTAAATAACAGGTTTAGCAATGGATTGAAGTGGCGCTAGTAAATTGGGTTCTTTCATAGTATAAGTTTTTAAAAGATCTTTATATAGAATAACGCCGCAAATATGATCGAGTGTATCTCGGTAAATGGGAATTCGACTATATCCTTCCGTGGCAAAAATTTTTGCAGCGTCTTGAATAGAGGTGTCTGATTCAAGAGCGAACAGATCTACTCTAGGGACCATGATTTCCTTGGCAACCCGCTCTTTAAATGAAAAAAACGAATTAATGAGCTTTTGGTCTGCTAAATCAAGATGCTGTTTCAGATCGGATTCTTGGATCAAATCGCGTAATTTAGACTTATCTGTTAACAGTTCTGCACTTTCTTCCTGGAGTTGAAGCTTGCGAAGGAGCTCTTTAGATAAAAATAACAAAGGGCTTACAATTGGAAACAAGAAGAGTAAATAAAGTGAAGCAAATGGGGCTGAGAGATGAAGCGACAATTTACTCCATACGGAAGAAATAAGGCGAAATACGTAGTCTAGAACTAAAATTACCCCAATGATAGCTCCTGCTGCTAAAATAAGTGGAAGCCAGTTATGTAGATGGGGGATGTCGTAAACGGCTTGTTCTAGGTTGGGCAAAGCGGAAATAAGATAATAAAGGGCTGAAATTGCATAAGCCAACATGTAAATTTGTCGACTCATGGAAAGAATAAAATAAAAGTTCTCCCATTCTCGTGTCTTTGAGGAATGGTGTAGGAAGGGTCGAAAGAAAAAGAGAGGAGAGCCTTCTGTGCGAAAAATTTCTTTTGATTTAAATTTTCCGAGAGTAAGAAGCGCAGTGCTACACGAGGTTAACAGCAATTCGCCAAGAAGGAAGAGAATGGGTAATATGGGGGTTTCGAATAAGAAGGTCATGGGCCAAGTAAAATGTGTTGCTCCTTTAATAAAGCAATACAACGTTTTTCCATTTTTCGCATAGTCTTTCTATCTGAAGAAGCGATATCATCATAGCCCAGACAGTGCAATAATCCATGGATAATATAAAGAGCTAGTTCTTGATATGGGTCTTTTTTTGTTTTCATTGCGTAAGCTAGTGCTGTTTGAGGACAGACGAAAACATCGCCTAAGTATTCGTTATCAATGGGAAAGGAGATGCAATCTGTAGGGGATGGGTCTTGGAAGAATCGATCGTGCATGTCGCAAATTTCTTCTTCGGAAACGAAATAAAGACCGACTTCGTTATGTGAAGAGTCAAAAGAAGTTAAAATAGCTCGCACTAAGGTGCGTACTTGTTTTTTTTGAATGATTAAAGAAGATTGGGCGTCTTTAATATGAATTTTCATAGACGCCCAACAAATACATTAAGCAACCGGTGTTTTTGGAAGGCCGGTAACTTTTGTGTTTTTGCCATCTACCCAACGGCCCAATTTACGGAGAGTTTCTACCCTCTCGAATCGTTTGAGGACATTGCGTTTTTTTGTGCCTTTGGAAGATTTTCCGTAGCTTGTGTGTCTTGTCATACCGATCTTACCTTTGGGATAAAGCGACCAGCCACAGCGTCAGAAGGAGCTGCGTTGTCGTGTGGTTTATAGCCTTGTTTTAAATTATCTTTTTTAGCTCCCGTTTTAAGGCTGGGGGGGCTAGGGCGGCGTGGGGAGATAGCTCTCCGTTCGCCTTGTTTGCTCATGCGTGTCATAGTCGTCCTCAAAAAATAACCAAGCCAGGATTATACAGATTTTACTCTCAGAAGACAATAATTATCTTCCAACTCAATCGCACTGGTGGAGAAAGGGAGGGTGTAGGTTTTGTAAGAGGCTCGTTCGTTTAACGGGCTTCGATAGTGTAGCCAGCTTGTTTATAAGCTTCAAATCGCAAGGCTGATAAATGTTGCTTATTAGGAGAGGTGAGATCTTCAAAATCGTAAATGATTCGAAACGGGCCCTCAATCATAAGGGGAATGGAACATAGGTTAAAAGCATTTTTTGATTGGTTGAGGTTGCTTTTGATTCGGGTGATCGTTAATAGCTCAGGAGTTGTTTCTTGTGCAACTATGTGAGGAAGAAACCCGGTAGGGGGGGATTTCCATAGCAACTCATCGACAAATTGGGCTGCTTTATCATCGTCGACTAAAATCAATAAAGATTCTTTTTTATTAAAATGAAACGTCGCGGTTTCAACTAAAAATGTGAGCTTTTGTTGCGTATAACGAGCGTGAAAAAGAACGACACGCGTATTATAAGTGGTCATCGTGAAATTCCTTTTCTTCGGGCAAGATGACGCCGCAAGATACTATAAACTTAATAGCTTCTTCTTTGCTCATTTCAGTTTGATGTATGCGATCTTGTGGAATTAAAAATAGAAAACCAGAAATAGGATGAGGCGCAGTGGGGGCAAAAATGGAAACTAATTTATTTTTTGTTAACGCATTGCATTCTTCAGGGGCTTCTCCAGTGAGAAATCCTACTCCGTAATAGGGAGCATGAGGAAAGGGGTATAAGACAGGATCTTTGAATGCCTGTTTTCCATCGGGAGATAAAATCGCATTAAAAAGATCTTTACTCACTTGATATACTGTTTTGGCAATGGGAATTTTAGAAAATAAGTGGTGTGTTAAATCGACTATTTTTTTAAATACAATGTGGCGCGCAATTACTCCGAGAACCAAAATTAAAATTGTTAATAATACAAGTCCAAGAAGTCGAGATACGAGTATCGTTGTGTGAGCTGGAAGGGTGATGTGAAGTGATGTAAGCGCAGAGGTGACGATAGGCAAAAATGGTTCGGTAAAAAGATCGAATAAAAAAATCACAACCATAATTGTCAGTACAAGTGGCAATAGAGTGATTAATCCTGTCATGAGAGTTTTTTTCATTGTACTACCTTTTTCGGGTGAATCACTCCGCAAGAAACTACGTATTTAATAGCATCTTCGCTTTCCATGTCGAGCAAGATCAGTTTTGATCTTGGGCTCATTGTCATAAATCCGGACATGGGATTGGGAGTTGTGGGAATAAAGACTGTGACCATGTCGTCTTGCAAACGATTGCTAAAAGTTTGTGGCGCTGAACTTGTGATAAGACCTAGGCAGTAGCAATCTGGATGGGGAAATTCGAGAAGCACGACTTGCTTAAATGAACTGCTACTTGGGGAAAATAAGGTTTTGACGATATCGCTTGTCGCTTTATAGATTTTGTTAAAAAGTGGAATTTTATGTAGTACGCGTTCTCCCATCTGAATCATAGCGTCAAAGAAAAAACGGCGGGCAAGGCTGCCTAAAATAAGTAAAAATAAAAAAATAGTAACCAAAACTAAAATTTGCGCAATGAGGTGTATCCATTGGTCAGAAGAGATGCCGCCGAAAGATCCAATTGGGACTTTAGAAAGAATAGGAGTGACGATGCCCACAAAGGGACGTGTGAGAAAATCAAATAAAAATCTAACAACATATACAGTAATAGCGACAGGCAAAAGGGCTGCCAATCCAGCTAAAAAATATTTTTTCATTTTCGTCTACGCTCTTTTTTTGCAATTGTATCTGGCGCATTGACTAGCATCCATTGAGTTTCTTGCATGAGAAAATCGATTTTATCAAGACGGACGTGAATTGTTTGTCCAATAGAGTAGGTTAAGCCGGAGCGAGCTCCTCGAAAGCTCATTTTATGTGGATTATATTCAAAATAATCATTTCCAATTTGAGATATATGCAATGATGATTCAAGATCAAATATTGGAACTTCAAAAAATAAAGCAAATGGTTTAATTTTTGTGATTTGTGCTGTGTATATGCGAGATGGATCTTGTGTAAAAAATGTGTGTGCAAGTCTCATCTTTTTTAAATTGACGACAGACGTTTCTGCTTTAAATGAGAGGCGTTCTTTTTCAGAACATGCTGCAGCGACGGCCTGAATATCTGTGTTGTCAGGCAATTCGTCTGTGAGCAGACGCTCTATGATGAGATCGGTGTAACGTCTGATAGGACTGGTAAAGTGACAGTAGTGTTCTAAAGCTAGGCCGTAGTGGCCGATATTATCGGGTGAATATTGCGCTAGTCTCATGCTGCGTATAAAGCTTACTGAAAGTTGGCCTGCGAAAGGGGATTCTTTCGCGTTGGCAAACAATTTCTGAATGTCGTGGTTTGTGGGAGTGGTTGGGAGTTGGAATCCTAAAGAACGGGCAAGGGTGTAAAAATCTTGGAATGATTCAGCGGTGGGCTCTTCATGGATTCGATAGATGAGACTTTTCCCTTTTTTAGCTAGATGAATTGCCACTAGTTCATTAGCTTTAAGCATAAATTCTTCAATCATTTGATGGGTGATGTCATATTCGACTCGTTCAATGCGAAGAGGTTCTCCTTTTTCATTGACTAAGATGACATCATCAGGCATCGCAAAATCGATACTGCCGCGCTCAAAACGCTTTTGTTTGAGCAGATTACAGAGATCCACCATGCGGTTCAATAATGGGCTGTAAATGCTCTTGGATTTTTTTTGCAAAACAGCATAAGCCTCTTTGTATGTGAAACGCTTTTTGCTTTTAATAACGCTGCGGGCAATTTTATATTGTATAAGTGTCCCTTCTTGATCAAATTCGGCAAGGACGGAGATGGTGAGTCGTTGAACTTTTGGCTTTAAGCTGCAAAGTTCGTTGGACAGCTCTTCGGGCAGCATAGGGACGCAGCGACCAGGAAAATAAGTCGAGTTGCAACGTATAAACGCCTCTTGATCGAGGTGCGATCCAGGACGTACGTAATAAGCTGCATCTGCAATGTGCACGCCTAAATGAAAATGCCCTTTTGTATCTTGAGTTAAGCTAATAGCATCATCAAAATCTCGCGCTGTATCGGGATCGATAGTTACGCATTGTTCTTCAGTCAAATCAAGACGGCTGTTGTCGATAGTTACGCGCTTTGAAAATCGTTTGGCTTCAGCAATGGCTTCTTTGGTAAAAGTAGATGGCAAGCCAAATTCTTCAATGGCAGCATCGATGTCTATAGAAGGGTCGGATATGTGGCCGATTTTTCGGCTCAATTCTCCTTCCACAAGATCATCGTTATTTTTCCAATTCAACACTTTGCAAATAATTCGATCGCCTTCTTTTAAAGCAGTTCCTTTGGCTGTAATGCTAAGTAGTTTTTCTTTTCCGATTAAAGGAGCATATGCTGTGTAATGTTCTTGAGATTTATGTAAAACGATGCCGGCAACATGGGTGCGGCTTCGTTTTACGATGGCAACGACCTCTCCTTCAGGTCCTTTAACGGATACCACTGGTGACACTTGCACTTCTACTGTGTCGCCATCCACCGCTTCGCCCACTAAATGTTTGGGAATAAAAATATCGGGTCCTTCTGTTGCTTTAACAAAGCCAAAACCTTTGCGATGTATGGAAATTGGACCGATACAAAGTTTTTGTTCGGGTCTCGGGATATCGAGCTTGCCTTTTTTCAGCACAAGATGACCTAATTGCATCAATTCTTTGACAACAGTTTTAAATCGTTCTTTGTGCATAGGAGCTATGTTGAGTTGCAGTTCCAACTCCCTGATAGTCATTGGGTTGTAGCGCTTCCCAGAGATAAATTGAAGGAGCGTCCGGCTTAAGTTTTGTGCAACTTTGTCTAGCTTAGTAGTTTTTTTCTTTGGTGGCATCGATTTCAACACACGTCGGTTTAAGTTCGATCATAGAGACAAAGGGCCTTATACACAAGAAAACTTGCGTAAGGATGCTCTTTATGTTACTAACCGAACTGAACAGGAGCCAGAAAATGGGGTCGATGAACTCGCCTACGTCAAATATATGGCAGTTAAATAGTTGGGATGATATCGCGCTCATCCATTTATCGGCGAGACGGCCGAACGAGGATGCGTATCACGTAGGTATTACTACGGTTAATGGGTTTCAGCTGCATGCTAATGCTTTAGACGGTTGTTTCAGCGTTGGGGAATTGAATGGGGTTATGGTAGAAGTTTTAATCAATAGAGTAGGTAGGGACAAGGTTCGCCCTTGGGGAGGAATGGTCCGTGCTAATCTAATCCACACGGTTGATGAATTGGCTCGCCGTACGTTGATGCGGTCTATACCGGATTTAGTGTCTTTGGAAATTGTTTTATTTGTCATATTACAAGACTATTCTAGGCGAATGCGCGCAAGAAATGGAAATCTTGCAACTCGAATTCCAGCTGTGGTTCGATTTACACCAGCGCCTAATAGCCACGGACAGCGAGTTGATGACTCAAATCGGCGACATCGGTAAACAACACTGCATCAATGCCGTGCGTTTTCGCGGCAGCGATGTATTCGGGAATGTCGTCTGTATAAAAGCACTCTTTGGGTTTGCATTGAGCTTGGGCAAGGGCTTCGTGGTAGATTGCGCTTTGAGGTTTGATTGCTTGAACCTGATAAGAGAGAATTTTAGCATCAAAAAGCTGGATAATAGGTAGCCTGGGAGCAATGAAATGGTAATGAGCTTCGGAGGTATTGGATAATAGCAGTAATCGTATGCCTTGTTTTTTTAGATGTTCGATCAAGGGGAAAATCGGCGTGTTGGGAATGAAAATGTCGGAGGCTGCGTAAAATAAGTCTTCGCGCGTAAATTTCTTATTTGTTTCTGAAAGAAAGGCTCGGTAGAGATCTTCGCTTGTCAATTGGCCGGATTCATAGAGGCTTTGTAGTTTGCGGTCTATTAAAAGATGCCGCACTTGATCCTGCGACAGTCCTGTACACAAAGCGAGTTGTGCGATCATCTTAGGCGTGCTAAAGAAAACAATTACATTCCCGAGGTCAAATATTGCAGTTTTCACAGGTTTTGGTAACATGTTAAAGTGTTTTTTAAAAGCATGGCAATCGTCATTGGACCGACTCCTCCGGGGACTGGAGTAATCCAAGATGCGACGGACGCAACATTAGCAAAATCGACATCACCGATAATTTTGCCATCGATGCGATTGATGCCGACGTCTACGACGATAGCACCGGGCCGCACCATGTTTTGCGTGATAAAATGAGGTTTTCCAACGGCGGCGATCAAAATATCGGCAGAGGATGTATGTTTAGAAAGATGTTCCGAGCTGCTATGGCACAGCGTGACTGTGGCATTGCAGCGAGGATTTTTTTGTACGAGAATCGCAGCTAATGGTT
This sequence comes from bacterium, assembly GCA_021781995.1. GTDB lineage: Bacteria > Chlamydiota > Chlamydiia > Chlamydiales > SM23-39 > CAITMJ01. Next base: position 61,435 of record JAJXVT010000001.1, read on the forward strand.
TTCCGACAATATTGCTTCTTCCGACTACAACGACGTGCTTTCCGCTAACTGAGATTTTATTGTGTTCAAGCAAAGTTTGGATGCCAAGCGGGGTACAAGGGACTCTTGCGGATAAATCTCCTAAAAGTGTTTTCCCCATATTAATAGGATGAAAACCATCCACGTCTTTAGTCGGTTCGATTGCTTGCATGATGTGTTTTTCGTCTATGTGCGTTGGCAGAGGAAGTTGTACAAGGATGCCATCAATGTTGGGGTCTTTATTCAGACGATCGATTTGATTGAGCAAATCACAAGAAGAAATTGCTGCATTCAATTCTAATAAATACGAGTTAATTCCCGTAGTTGCACATGCCTTTTTTTTCATACGGACATAGGTTTGTGAAGCTGGATTGGAACCGACAAGAATAAAAGCTATGGCCGGTTTTCGTCCTTGCATCATAGCCACTGTCTGTGCAATTTGAACAGTGATGTCGGAGGCGCATTTTGTGCCATCGAGAAGTTGGGCGCGTATCATAGAGAACGCCTTTTGTTTAACAATTGGATTGTCTCGCGATGAATGTGTGAGTTAGTGGCTAGCACTGGCGTTTTTGAGCGTAAATCAAAAGGGCTTCCGTCCCAGCCGGAAACCTTTCCTCCGGCTTCTTCTAAAATAAGTTGACCAGCTGCGCAATCCCAAGGAGAAAGTGATACTTCAAAAAAACCGTCGAAACGTCCGGCTGCTGTGTAGGCAAAATCAAGTGCGGCGCTTCCCATTCTGCGAATGGGAATTCCATGTTTTAAAATATCGACAAAATGTTCAATGCAGTGAAAGGGATTTTCTTTTAAATTGTATGGAAATCCCGTCGCAAGCATGGAATCTTCTAAAGATGTCGTAGAGCTTACTTGTAAACGCTGGCCATTTAAAAATGAGCCTTTGTTTTTTTCGGAAGTAAATAGTTCTTGGCTCATTGGTTGAAAGACGACGCCAGCCAATAGCTGACCTGCTTTTTCAAGCGCGATGCTGACTGAAAAAAAAGGTATGTGGCGCACAAAATTTACTGTCCCATCTAAAGGATCGATAATCCAGGTTAAATCGCCTTTTGATGCGCCGGACAAACCGCTTTCTTCAGCTAAGAAATTTGAATCGGGGTAAATGGATTGAATGAATTGAATGATAGCATGTTCTGCTTTGCGATCATATTCTGTGACAAAATTTTGCGCACCTTCTTTGAGATCGACAGCAAATCTCGTGCCGTATCCTTGTCGCAATATGTCACCGGCCAGTAATGCAGCTTCGATAGCCGTAAGCGTTAATTCTGAGAGAGACTCTTTTTCTTTAACCAATAAAACATCCAATAGCGATAGAGTTTTTGACCTGCTAAAAGGGGGCCATAGAACCAAACTATGGCAAATAAACCATCCAAAACAGGAAAGAAAATCCAATCTGTTAACCACCATAATCGATCAAAAGGGACTCTTCTGTCAAAGAGAAAAAGTAAGAAAAGATGGTTTATAGTCATAGTGACTGAAATGATGGAAGAAAAAATTGCGAATTGGCTGAGAATATCATAGGAAAAAAGACGACGTAGCCGATGGCAAAAAAGAATGGCGAAAAAAAATCCAAGTGCATGAATCCCGAAAGGATCGCTAGATAACAAATCGACATGAAATCCGGCAATTGCGGCTAAAATAAAAGAGCTCGCTAATGAACGTTTGAGTAAAACTACAGTCAGGAACGGTGCAAAAGGAAGGATAGGGAGAGTTGAGGCAGATACGCTTTTAAGCCAAAGGGCTATTAAGCTCAGGATATAAGCGCCGCCAAACATTTTGATTCCTCTAAGCGTTTGAGTAAAAGACTAGTTTCATGCAATAACTTATGCCATTTCCAGGCTGATTCAATGATCGTAGGCAGATCTGAATAGTGAGGAGTCCAACCCAAAACGCGGGTAGCCTTTTCTGCAGAAGCTGTAAGAATGGGAGGTTCGCCTGCTCTTTTGGACTCTAGATGAACTGGGAGCTCTTTACAGCAAAAAGATTCGACTGCACGCACGATTTCAAGAACTGAGGTACCAGATCCGGTTCCTAAGTTGAATTGATCACTGGTTTTATGTTCCAGTAAAAATTGCAAAGCTAATACATGAGCAAAAGCTAGGTCCTGAACGTGAATATAGTCGCGAATGGCGCTGCCGTCGCGTGTTGGGAAATCAGTTCCGTAAATTTTCATTTGGGGTCGCATGCCTAGAGCTGTTTGTATAGCGATCGGGATAAGGTGAGATTCAGGAGTGTGATTTTCTCCAATTTCAGTGTCGAGATCAGCGCCGGCAGCATTGAAATAACGCAGCGCTACGGTCTTTAAACCGTAGGCTGTGTCAAATTCGGCCATCATTTGTTCGGCAATCCATTTGGTTCGTCCATAGGGATTGATGGGCACTTGGGGGTGAGCTTCAGTCATTGGCGCAAATTGCAGCTCTCCGTATGTTGCGCAAGTACTCGAAAATACCAAAGCCTTTAAATTGGCTTCGCACATCGCTTCCAATAAAGAAAGCGTTCCGGCTACATTATTGCGATAATATTTAGCCGGCTTAAACATGGATTCGACTACTAAGGCATCTGCGGCAAAATGTAAAACTGCAACGGGATTGAATGAGGCGATCGCCGCCTTTAGTTTAGCTTTGTCCGCGAGATCTCCGTGAACAAACGGTCCCCACTTCACAGCATATGCGTGACCTGTAGACAGGTTGTCATAAACAACAGGAAGATAGCCCGCTTTGGATAAAGCCTTACACGTGTGACTGCCGATATAACCAGCGCCGCCGGTGACTAAAATCGCTTCTTTTCCCATCGGTTCCTCACGTATGTTGGAGTACGTCAGGCACTCCAATGCTAATATAATCAAAACCTTTGGTTTTCATGTCAATTGGTTTGTATTGATTGCGACCATCGAAAAATGCTAATCCGTTCATTTTGCTTTGAATTGGTTTGAAATCAACTAATCTAAATTGTTTCCACTCGGTTACTAGAGCAATCGCATCAGCTCCTGAAGCGGCTTCTACTTCATCGTTGCACCAAGTGATGTTAGGATGTTCGGGCACTAATTTTTTTGCATTGGGCATAGCTACCGGATCAAATAAGCGAACGCGAGCCCCTTGTTCGAGTAATTGGTGTAAAAGATCTAGTGAAGGAGCTTCTCGCATGTCGTCTGTGTCCGGTTTAAATGATAACCCCCAGACTGCGACAGTTTTATTTTTTAGCCCTCCTCGGCTGGAGAAATAACGGATCATTTTTTCGCCGAGAACCTTTTTTTGCTTATAGTTAACTTCATCAACAGCTTCCAAAATCGAAGCGTTGGCCCCTACCTCTTTGGCTTTGGAAATCAAAGCTCGAATGTCTTTTGGAAAACATGAGCCCCCATAACCGACTCCAGGATAAAGAAAACTGTAGCCTATGCGATTGTCGGCGCCAATGCCTTTGCGCACTTCATTTACATTGGCCCCCACTTTTTTGCAGATGTCGGCGATTTCGTTCATAAATGAAATTCGAGTTGCTAGCATTGCGTTAGCAGCATATTTAGTCATTTCAGCAGACAAAATATCCATTACTAAAATGCGGTCGTGGCTCAATGTGAAAGCAGAGTAAATTTCCTTCATCATTTCGGTGGCTTTTGGAGAATCTGATCCGATGATGATGCGGTCGGGTTTTAAGCAATCTTGAATAGCTGCGCCTTCTTTTAAAAATTCCGGATTTGATACGACGTCAAATGGAATTTCAACTCCGCGTTGGGCTAGGGCAACATTTACAGTTTTAGCTACAAAAGCCGCAGTTCCGACAGGGACTGTCGATTTGTTGACGATGATTTTGTAGTCATCCATGTTTTGCGCAATGGATCTAGCGGCGCGTTCTACATATTGGATATCGCAAGACCCATCTTCTCCGGATGGCGTTGGAACGGCGATAAAGCAGACTTGCGCGTTTTTTACCCCTTCGCTGTAGTCAGTTGTAAATACAAGTCTTTTTTGAGCGGTATTTCGCTTTACCATTTCATCGAGGTTTGGCTCGTAAATTGGAATGATTCCTTGCTCTAATTTTTGGATTTTTTGCTCATCGATGTCCAGACATGTAACGGTGTGTCCCATTTCGGCAAAGCAGGTCCCCGTTACCAAACCTACATAACCCGTTCCCACGATCAATATTCGCATTGCATTTCTCCGGTGCATCTAAATGTTTTTTTTATTTTCTTTCTGCGTGCATTGTAAATTTTTGAAATGTCTCTAGTGTAATTGAGCTAATATGATGTTCCATTCCTTCAGCATCGATTTCAGCGGTTTCTTTTGGCACGCCAAGCTCCATGAGAAACTTTAACAGGATCGCATGACGCGATTTTGAAAAAGCTGCGAGCTTCTCTCCTTCTTTAGTGAGCAGGATTGGCTTGTGCGGTTGTGTTTGTAAATATCCGCGCTGCTGCAACCTCTTGACCGTTCTCACAACTGTTACATGAGAGACTCCCAAACGCGTTGCAAGATCGCATGTGCGAGCGCAACCCTTTTGCAAAATTAAGTCGGCAATTAGTTCGACATAATCCTCGGCTATTTCTTGTAAATGGCGCTCTCGTGTTGTGATGAAAGGATCTGATGGTTGCATATGAATGGTTATTTCCAATTCTTGGCTCGCTCTCGGATGAGTATACGCATTTTACAGATTGTGCGAAACTTTTTTGATTGACATGTATCGAAGGCTACATGTAGCCTTAGTTACGGATCCAATTGCTAAGGGAGTTTACATGTCTATCTCGTCTGTAGAATTATCCGAAGTTCACGTCGGGATAGATCCTGATTTTATTTTTCAACAGCAAGCTGCCATGCTGACTATGCGAATGGAAAGGGCTGCTCGCGCACAAATATTTACGGGTTGGTTGAAAACCGGCGCAATTTGGTGGAGTAAGCTCAATCAAAGTGTTTTGCCTGTACGTATTTTAAAAGTGGCCCCGTTGGGGATCTCTGTCTGTTTATTGCCGATTGCATTTTTTGCTTCCTACGCAAGCGTAGTATTAGTTGTAAAAGGGGATGTTTCCGGTTCTTTTTCTTCCAATGAATCCAGACGTCTTGATTCCTCTAATTTATTGACAAATTCCGGAGCGATTTTTGCTTGTTTAACCGATTTTCCGGCTATCGTTTATGGAGCATATTTACTTTCTTTGCGCTCTGCTCATTGCCAAGCTCAAAGGCAGGATCTAGAGAAGTTATATACGGCCATTGTGGAGGAAGACGGGGTAGTTTTAGCAAATCCTGTAAGAGAGTATATTTATCAAAAATATATAGCCCGATTGCAAATGTTAGAAATTGATGATTACCATTTAAAACCCGATGTACAAACTTCATTAGGCCGTATTTATCAACATAGATATCAGGAATTGAATCTCATGGTTGAAAGAGTGAGGAATGACACTGCATTTTTAGCAATTGCTAAAGAGGGTATTCAGGAAATATTAGTGGAGTTGAAAACAAATTCGGTTTGGAAAAAAGGCCTTAAAGCTATTTTGGGGACGGTGCTGTTTGCAACGTTGAGCTTTTCTAGCTTTTTATTGATGGAAAATGTCATTTTAGTTACGAGCGCGCCATCTAAAGACTTGTTTTCCTTAGAAGATGCTAAGGTAGTCAATGCGGCCTCTTATCTAACACAGTTGGGTAATTTTTTCTCTTGTTTTACTGCGGCGGGGGTAGCGTCGATAGCACAGTATCAATTGTTCGTGAAAGGTCCTTTTTCTCGAGTTGTGTACAAAAAAAAGTTAGATATTTTAAAAACTTACACGCCGCCGGATTCAACTCTGGAAGAACGCGAAGTGTTTTGGAAGTTTGTGATGGGAGATGCTGCTCGCGATGTTTCCAGGTAAAGCAGTTTTGCAATTACCTCAGTACCTTAGGTTCGGACCTCTACTCCGAAATAGCGCCAAAACCAATTTCTCACAAAACGCGGCATGCCGGCGGTTCTGAGTGGTTTTTGATAGTGGGTCTCTAATTTCACATCTTCTCGGCCTCTTCTCACGGTGACCTCAGAGATCTCTATCATACACTTGTCATCGTCGACACGGGCAGCTGAAGGAAATGCTTCATATTGCATGACCGAAGAGACTCCGCAAAGAGGGCCTGAAAGATTCGAGTCGGATCGAATCATAGCAGAAAAGCGTCCCATATTGGCAATGTCGTCTTTTAAAGTTGCTTTTCGTCTGAAGCCTATTGTGATGTCTCGATCGCACTCATTTGTCACAGATGCAACTTGAGCGCACACCGCTTCGGGGTTTAGAGCGTCTGTAAATACGTGGATATGGATGCGTTTATCTGGAGCAATTGCGTCTGATTGCAATAATCGTCTGAGCTCATTTATGTAAAATTCAGCTGTTGGAAGCTTGAGGGGATGGATAGATTTAGTTCTTTCATCGTCGAAGTTTCCGCCGTCGCGCCAATGGATTGCAATGTAATAGCTATCCTTGGGGAAGGGATATTGATAGAGTGCGCCAACTGTTTGAAGTAACTGCCTTGCACGCGGCTGAAACTCTATCCAATCTGTAGTAAATTTTGGGTAGCTGCAAGAGGTAGATTCTCTTGATAAATCTCTAGAGTAAGGATAAAACGGCACCTGATACAGTATAGATTTAGCATGATCTGCTGCTATCATTGTCTCTACATCTTCTGGCGCTTTTAGAGTCACTATTTGTTTGAAGTATAGAAGACCTTTTAGTCCACTTGTAGAAAATTGAAAAAAATCAGCTCCAAAAAAATCTTGATGAAGAACCGGCAGATTAGCCTTCCATCCCCAGTATTCGGCGTTCATCCGCGAAACTGTTCGATCACCCGTTCGGCTAAATGGTTTTAAAATCAGGGGGATTGTATCGGCAATTGCTGAAGAGTTATGCACTAATGTGTCCATTCTTCGCGCTAGATCGATCCATTTACAAACAATGGCTACAGCTGCTAGAGGAAGGGTGACGATCGCTGTCATGGCGCCAAGCGCTGCAAAGACTCTGAGGCAACATTCTTGCACTCTAAGTGTGGAGCAAGGGGCTGTTGCATTTTGAAACGCAGCTTTTGACCAGCGCCACGGCTGAATCAGGCTGTGGCCGTACAATCGTTCATCAGAAACAGCGGTTTGTAAATTGTGTAAATTCATTGTTTACCATTTATGTGGGTATATATTATCATACAAGCTATATATGACACCAACAGTTATTAGATCTGCCGTTTCTTCTGAAAACTTAGTCCGAATCGAGTGTTCCCATCTGCAACCGCTGATTGATTTATTTCGCAAGGCAATAGCTCCTTTATGCGCTTATATCGTTAAGATTTGCGTCTTTCGGGAGGCGGCTTTACAGGGGTGGTTTTCTCAAAAAATCATTATGCCTTTAGTGGCAAGCATTGGAAATGGGTGGATGCGCTGCAAGGGTTTAACCGCTCCTTTTGTTATTATGAAGCCAGATCGATTAGCCAAAACTCGGCAATTTTTGACGCAAATTGGCGCTGTCACTCAATCCATAGAATTGGGAAACGGCGAAAACATTCCCCTGACAACCTATCGAGCGAATAGTTTTCGATTATGGCTCGCTTCACCTGCATTTGCTCAATGGATTGAGCAACTCGGAGGCCGCTTGGATGTTCAACGGCAAATCATCACTGCTAAGACGCCTGATAAATGGAATGATTTGCAATCGCAATTGCACTCCTATGGGTTTCCTCTAATAGAAGATCGCGATGAATTCTTCATTCCCCGCGTGTTAAGCGGCGCTAATTTGAAGTGGATTCTTCGGTGCAATGGTTTTGGCCTATCGCAAGAAACAGATAAAAAACGAATTTTCAAACATTTGCTATACGGTTTTAATTACGTAATTTTCGAATGGAGCAAGCAATCTGAAATACAAGGTTTTTTTCAGGATGCAGAATGTGTATACCAACACCTGAGAAGTTCAGGAATTGAGTCCACAAACATCGTGGTACAAGGATATTGCGGCACTAGCTATGTAGCTGCCAGGCTTAAAGAACTTCATCATAGCGAAGGGATTAAAACGGTTTTGATAGGACCTCATCCTTCGCTTGGATCTGTGATAGGCAAAAATGGAGGATTTGTATCCAAGTTAGGACATATTGGCCTAGCGCAAATTGAACATCGGGATGAAGGTTTTCATTTTGATAATTTGTTGCGATTTGAATCTCTTCCACACTCTGAAGCAGCCACGTGTTTGATTGTAGATTCTCGAAATGAGATTGCTCCTGAGAACACGATTGCACAATTGACTTCCGTTCTTGAGCCAATTGGACCGTTAACAACAATTCTTCCAGGCAACGGAGTTTCTAAAGAACAATTTGGGTTCAATCGTCAATTTTTAATTGCTAAAGTTTGGGATAGATACTGTCAATTTATCTTGTAAGCCGTCTTTTGCAAAATCATCGATTTTTTTTGTAAAAAAAGCAGTTTTGTATTTAGCTTTTGCGTTGATTTGTAAAATTGCATATAATTGTATATATTAATTATACTGTATAGGGGATTTTATGTCAGCAGCAGCGGCGTCAGGACCGGCGAGACCAAGAGAGAGGGAGTTTGAAGATTGGATAGATTTTAGGCCTGTGGCCAAAGAGGTTACTCGTGTTCCAGATTTGATACCGGATGTAGCAAATCTCATCGCTACGTTTGTCGCTGGTACAGAAAGAATTGGTGTATTTGGTTCTAATTTTTGGAACTCAAGAGGGGTAGATGCCGGCGAAGTTCGGCCCATTGATCCTGCATTCTACGATTATTGGTATAATCCTGATCCAGTGGATCCAACCCGTAGAGTATGCGATACGCACCACAGGCCTGTTTGGATCCCTGAGGGCTTAAGTCTTGCGACAGTAGAAAGGGCAGGGTTGCGATTTTCCCCTAACCGTACGGAAGCATTACGGGAAATTAAAAATATTCCTACACGTGGCGGATATTATGCCGTTATGAGGAAAGAAATTTTTGGAAAATCTCTTCCGGAAGCCGAACAAATACAAAAACTGAACGAAGCGGGGTATCCCGGTTTGGCTAAAGCAGTAGACGTAGCCGCAGTCATATTTGCCATCAATCAATACGATGGAAGTCGATGGCTCGGAGATGACACCGGAGTGGAACGGCGCTGGACTATGACTCGTTGTGTAGAGAAGTTTTCATATCGTGTATGGTATTCATGGCGTACATACAAAATCCCCGTAGTCGTTGGGATATTTTCTCCTTCGGGCGTGTATGTTAACGACTTTTACAATCATTACATCGGAGTTGTGGGTCTACGGAAGTTCTAGGCATTCTTGGATTTTTGGGGACTTGTTATGACTTGTTTAGCCAACTAGAATGCCGTTAGACAGCGCGTAGGTACGGTGGCAGCGGCCTGCGAGCTCTTGGTCATGAGTGACTAAAATCAGGGTCATATTTTCAGTGTGCGCGATATCAAAGAGCAGCTGGCCAATTGCTGTTGCGTGAGCGCGGTCTAGATTTCCTGTTGGTTCATCAGCAAAGAGAATTTTGGGAGAATTGCATAGAGCTCGCGCGATGGCGGCTCTTTGTCGTTCGCCTCCGGAAAGTAGTTTTGCCGGAAAGTCTGCGCGCTGTTCCAGTCCCACCTTTGCTAATAGCCGTAATCCGTGTTCTGGCGATGGATTTGTCCGCGCAATCCTAGCCGGCATAAGAACGTTATCGAGCACAGAAAAATCTTCTAAAAGATTGAATGATTGAAAGACAAATCCTAAAAATTGATTTCGTAGCTGAGCTGAATTTACAGATTCGATGGGCTTTCCGGCGATGATTAACTTTCCTGAATCAAAGGGTTCGAGAGTGCCTAAAATGTGTAGTAAGGTCGTTTTTCCTTCTCCTGAACGACCGGTAATAGCGATAGATTCTCCGGCTGCGATTTGTAAATCAATGCCCCGAAGTAGTTCCACGGTGTGCGGAGATGAAAATTTTTTGCAAAGTTGTTTGGCCGATAAAATCATTCTGACCTCAAAACAACGCTTGGGCGGATTCGGATAGCTTGAACTGCGGGGATCAGACCGGCTAAAAGCGATAAGATCGGCGTTGCGATGAGGACAAAACGTAGGGCATCTGCACTTAAGGAATTGGGCAGGTGCTGTCCGAAGAAAGTGGGGTTAAAGGCGCTATGACCTTGCATTGATGAAAGCAGAGCTACGATGAAATCTAAATGGGTGAGTGTCGTTAGCGCAAGAGCGCTTCCTGCGGCGCAAGAGAGTAGTCCCATGCTAACCCCGCAAACGGCAAAAATAAGGGCGATGCTTGTTCCAGAGGCTCCCATCGATTGCAGGATAGCTATTTCTTTTTTCTTGTCATTGACTAGGAGTATCAATAGAGAAATGATATTGCAGCAGGCGACGAAAAGAATGATTCCTGCAATCAAAGTGAAGAGTGTTCGATCGCTGCGAAATTGGTTGAGGAGATCTTTTGAAAATTCAAATTCGTCAAATGAGGCAATTTGCCAGTATTCATCGATGCCGGCATTTTTCAACTGATTTGCAATGACAAGTTTTAATTCATCGATCGATTGATCCTCTTGAGGCCAGATAAAAATTCCATTAGTAGGAGTTCCGTCAGGAGAAAACGTCTGCGAGGAGGCGTGAATGGCGTGCGTTACTTCGCTTGGAACGATCAGGCAGCGATTGCCAAAGGACAGTAATCCTGGATCGTAAAAGCCGGCGACGCGAACAGGGATTCTTTGTTCTTGCGAAGTGGCAGCTGTGGGGGCGGAGTAGCTTAGCGTGCCTCTAGCGCCTATTTGAACTTTGCTGTCTTTATAGTTTTTGGATAGCAAGATAGGTGTATCAGATCCAGCTGGAAGGAGGATTTTGCCTTCGACTATGCGTGCTGCATAGGGGATTTCATCTCCTGGCGGCAGTAGAAGATCAGCTAGGTGCGGGTTTTGATCGGATAGCGATAAAAGATAGCTCATTTGGCTTAAAAATGAGGTTCGTCCTTCATGTTCGACTTCGAGTTTTAGCAACGCGCCGGCTATTTCGTAATCTTGATAGATAAATTTAGATTTGTTTTTGAGTAAATCAAGTTGCTTTACAGCTTCTTTGACCGGATCGAGAAACCTGCCTTCGGTATTGATTTTTTTTTCGGGCCAATAAGAAGGAATTTCGATGTCTGTTTCTGCTGAATAGGGGTCTGATGATAAGGATGAAGCTTTTTCGGCAATCGTTTTAGGCGTGTAATTGGACTGGGAGGATATGCTATCGATTTGATAGTAATACGAATGGTAGTAAGCTTCTGTTGGGGAGATCCTTAGTGGAGCGTGCAAAGTTGTTAACTTTGTCAGCCAATTTTTTTCTATACCGGAAGTGACTGAAAGAAAAACCAAGACCAACCAAACGACCAGCGAGATCACAATAACCGAAATCATTGAGATCATCGCTGTTGATAACGACTTTTTTCTAGGTACGAGGTATTTGAGAGCTATTTTTAGCTCAAACAAAATTACTTCGCTTCTTTAAAAGTAACGTGCTTGCGAAGCGATTTGTCGAATTTATTCAATTCCATCCGCTCCGTTGTGTTTCTTTTATTTTTAACTGTCCAGTAGCACTCATCCGATTCTGTGCTCTTCAATTTAATGATCTCGCGTGCGCCTTTCTTTGCCATAACATACTCCTAAAAGTTGAAAAAGATTCTAACTGAAAAGGCGTCTTTTTATCAAGGGAACAGTGCAAAACTGCTTCAAGAGCCGATTGCCAAACTCATTTACTCGTTAAAATCGCCCTTTTGGGGGGCATTTTACCCTCGAGCTTCGTTTAGGCGCATTCGTTGGGTTGCGCAAATAGCCCAAGCAGCGGCGGCAAGTGCAGCAATAGACGCTAGTCCAGCGCTGCTATACAGACAGTAAAGTCCAATTGTTTTGACTGTCGCGGATGATAGAATCAACCCGCTTACAATTTGATTTGGTATATAATAATAACTTAGTCCGGCACATAATGCAATTATGGCGACAGCTCCTACTACCATGGCTATTTGGAACAATGCTTTTTCGTGGGCCGGTGGCTGTGGGAATTGATTCGCGTCTACTCGTGCTACCATAATTCTCCTTTCTTTATTTAAAAAACCAATGACAAAGCCGAAAGCGTTTTTGTAACCGGCTGTAAATATTATATTCTATTTTGAAATTGATTTCTGCGTAAAGTTTATTTTAAATATTCCGATATTAAAATGGAATGCGCGTAGTAATCTCTAGATCGAGAGGGTCCCCGCAGCCGCGAGCGATGAATTGCCGATAACCTAGCCCTGCGATCATTGCTCCATTATCGGATGTAAGTTCTTTTTTTGGGAAAAAAAGTGGGATTTTAGATTGGAAAGAGTTGTTAAACATTTCCTTTAATCGACCGTTATTACAAACTCCTCCGCCAAAATACAGGGCGTGGCAATCAAAGGTAGCAGCTGCAATATGTGCTTTCTTCAAAACATCGTTTAGCGCTGTTTCTTGAAATGAGGCGGCCAAATCGCACTTATCTTGTTCGGAAAGCGAGATAGGAGATTTGCCGTTTTGCCCTTTTATGGCGTAAAGCACTGAGGTTTTTAGTCCGGAAAAGGAAAAGTCTAGGGGTTTAGCCTTAACGACGCCTTTGGCTAAGGCAAAACGGGGGTGGCCGTTTTTAGCTAGAGCTTCCACTCGAGGCCCTCCCGGATATGGCATGCCTAAAAGAACGCCAACTTTGTCAAACGCTTCCCCTAATGCGTCATCTACGGTAGTGCTCAAGAGTTCGTAATGTCCGATTGCATGGATTTTGACGAGCATGGTATGCCCTCCAGAAAGAACGAGGCCCAATGCGGGAAAAATCTTTGGAGCGCCCATCATGGCGGCGTAAAGGTGCGCCTCGACGTGATTTATGCCGATAAAGGGCTTTTTCCAAGAAATGCTTAAGCCTTTTGCAAATTGCATGCCGATGAGAAGCGGACCGGCTAGGCCTGGGCCTTTGGCAACGGCGATAAGATCTATTTTGTCGGGAGAAATAGTTCCCAAAGCCTCTTTTAGGACGGAAATGATGGATTCTATGTGGCGGCGGGATGATTGCTCTGGGAATACTCCGCCATATTGGGCGTGCAAATCTGCTGAAGATGCGATGACGTTAGACAAGACTTCTTCGCCATCTTTGACTAGTGCTATCGCGGTTTCATCGCAAGTGGTTTCAATGCCTAAGACGATCACGAGCGCTCGGAATCCGATAAAAGGTGGGCAGCCGCTCGATCGAGAATCCAAAGAGCTTTGACTTCGTTTGTTCCAATGGCACTTGCTGGAAAAGGCGAGCGGATTGCGCTGTTGAGGACTAACGGAACGATCGCTTGTTTGCTTTGGCCAATGACCAAAATTTCAATGCGGGCGCTATGGTGAATTGCTTTAAAAGAAAAAGTAATACGTTTTTTTTCGGTGGTGGGAATTGTGTTGGAAACAACCCATTTTTCTTCTTCTTGAAGGGCCAAGGAATGGGGAAATAAAGAGGCTGTATGCCCATCTTCTCCAATGCCAAGCATGACTAGATCAAAAGGCGATGGTCCTAAAATTCTGTGCAGTAAATCTTCATAGTCTGCAGCAGAGGCGACTGTATCTGCTTTGGTTCTCATGGGATGAATTTGGTTTGGAGGAATAGGCAGGGTTTTAAACCCGCTTTCCATAGCCATGTAATAATTGCTTTCGGTGTGGTTGAGAGGTACATCGCGTTCATCGCTCCAAAACAAATGAACTTTGGTCCAGTCGATGGCGTCTTTGTATCTAGAGACAATCTGCGCGTAAATTTTCTGCGGAGTTGAGCCGCCGGAAAGGGCGACGAAAAAATGGCCCTTTTGTTGAATGGCCCTTTGTGCGGTATGAATCCAATGCTCGGCAGCAAAAGCGACAGCTTCTTCTTCGGTGGAAAGGGCTATGATGTCTCGCCGTTCGTCCCAAGAGTGAATCGATCCATCTAATATCATAGGGATAACATCCTCCAGCGGCGTCCGTCTTTTTCCATGAGTTCGTCAGCGACTTTAGGTCCCCAAGAGCCCGCTGCATAAGTCGGCAGCGTTGCGGGTGTGTGTGTGTCCCAGTGCTGTAAAAGAGGTGTGAAAATCTTCCATGATTCGGCAACTTCGTCGCTTCTGGCAAACAAGGTGCTGTCGCCAACCATGCATTCGCGGATCAATCGTTCATAGGCTTCAGGTGGGGTTTTGCCGAAATAGGAACCATATCTGAAGTCCATTTTGACTGCTTGGATGGGAATGGAAGGTCCGGGAACTTTGCAATTCATCCTCATTGAAATTCCTTCATCGGGTTGAATGCGGATGGCTAGGACGTTGGGACAATTTCTTTGTTTTCCGTGTTGAAATAAAACGCCGGGGGCGTCTTTGAATGTGATTGCAATTTCGGTGCTTCGTTTTGCCAATCGTTTTCCGGCTCGAAGATAAAACGGAACTCCTGCCCAGCGCCAGTTATCGACAAATAGCCGCATGGCGACGAAAGTTTCTACAGTCGATTTTGCATTTACATCTTTTTCTTCGCGATATCCGGGAACGGATTCTCCGTGCGCAGAGCCCGCTGTGTATTGGCCTCGAACTACAGATTGTTCAAAATCTTCTTGGCTAAATGGTCGAATCGACTGGAGTACTTTGACTTTTTCGTCGCGAATTGCATTTGCCGATAAGTTGACCGGAGGCTCCATTGCTACAAGAGAAAGTAGCTGCATCATGTGGTTTTGGACAATGTCTCTTAAAAGGCCTACTTCGTCAAAAAAATGGCCTCTAGTGCCGATGCCGAGGTCTTCTGCTACCGTGATTTGTACGTGATCTACGTGTTTATAATTCCATAAAGATTCAAAAATGGAGTTGGCAAAGCGGAAAACAAGGAGGTTTTGCACTGTTTCTTTGCCTAAATAGTGATCGATTCGGTAGACCTGTGATTCATCTAGGTGCTTTGCAATATCAGCTTGTAGCGCATCTGCCGAGAGATAGTCGTGGCCAAAGGGTTTTTCGATAATGACGCGGGAATAACGATCTTTTTCAGTGTGGACGTCGTAAATGAGGTTGTGCTGCTTGAGTTTTTCAGTGATAGGTGCAAAAAATTTCGGTTGTACGGAAAGATAATAAACGCGATTGCCTTTTGTCCCGAGTTTTTGGTCGAGCTCGTTTAATTTTTTAGCTAGCGCTTCATAGCCGGCGTCGTCGTCAAATTCAGAGCGATGGTAATAGATTTTTTGTTGAAATTGTTCCCAAAATTCTTCATCGACCGGGCGGACTCGAGAGTGACTGTTGACGTCTTCTTTCAATTCATTGCGAAATTCTTCGTCCGTTTTTTCCCGCCTGGCGAATCCAACGCAGGCAAACTTTGTAGGCAGCAGCTGATCTAATCCTAAATTGTATAAAGCGGGCACAAGCTTGCGTCCGGTTAAATCGCCGGTGGCCCCAAAAATTACTAAAATACAAGGGTCTGCGCTCTTAGCCATTCGCACTGGATCGTGAGGAGGGGGGGCGCAAGCTTCGCAAAAATCATCAGGCATATCTAAAACCTATCACAAAATTTAAAATAAAAACATCTGTAAAAGGAGGGTAGCTGCAGTTGTGTCTAACTGCTCTGTGCGTTTTTTGCGCGTCAGCTGCAGCTCGGACAAACTTCGGTCTGCCATCTTACTCGAAAGCCGCTCATCGACCAATTGAACCGGAACGCCAAAGGCTTGTTCAAGCTCGGCTGCAAAGGCTTTGACTAAAATGGCCATGTCTCCTTCTCGGCCGTTTAGCAATAGCGGCAACCCTACGATGATTTTTTCTATCTCCTTGCCTTTAAGAGCTTTGCGTATGTTTTCGACGCGCTTCTTTCCTCCTTCGACCACGCCAAGCGGCAATGCGATTTTTTGCCTGTCATCTGTAATGGCAAGTCCAATGCGCTTTAGGCCGAAATCGATGGCGAGGATGCGTTTCATGCTAGCCCTTTACCAGTAGCAATGTGTCGAATGAAATCTCGAAAAAGGGGGTGGGCATCGAGTAATTTCGACTTAAATTCTGGGTGGAATTGAACGCCGAGCATCCAGGGGTGTCCGGAAACTTCAGAAATTTCGCATAGCTGCCCTTGGTCTAAAGTGCCTGAGAAGACCATACCTTTGTCTTCAAAGGCTTTTTTGTAGGCGTTGTTGAATTCGTAGCGATGCCGATGCCGTTCTTGGATTAAATTTGCCCCGTAGCATTTTTCCGCCAAAGATCCCTTTTTGATCGCGCATGGGTAGCTGCCAAGGCGCATAGTGCCTCCGAGATCTTGAATGCCCCTTTGTTGGGAAAGCATAGAGACGACAGGTTCGGAAGTGTTGGGGTTGACTTCGGTTGAGTGAGCTTCTTTTAGCCCGAGCACGTGCCGCGCAAACTCGACGATCAGCACTTGCATCCCGAGACATAGACCAAAATAGGGGATTTTCTTTTCGCGGCAATATTTGGCCGTAAGCACTTTTCCTTCCCAGCCTCTTTCGCCAAATCCGCCTGGAACGAGATAACCGTCGCACCCGCCGATTGCCTTTTCGACGCTGCCTTCTTCGACTATTCGATCTGATTCGAATTTGCGAATTTCCAAACCTACTCCGGCGTCGATCGCTGCATGATGGAGCGCTTCGAAGACAGATTTATAGGCGTCTTGGTGATCCATGTATTTGCCAACGATGCCAATTACGACTTTGCCTTTTGGATTTAAAACGGCGTGCAGCAGTTGGTTCCATCGAGTTAAATCGGGCTCATGCGTCTGCAGATGAAGCGTCTGGCAAATTCTCTCGTCGAGTTTTTGCCGATGTAGATCAAGCGGCACTTCATATACAGTGTGGTCCACATCTTTTTCGTCGAAAACTGCATCTTTAGGCACGTTGCAAAAAAGCGATATTTTTTCTTTGAGTTCTTGGGAAAGGGCTTCTTCGCAGCGGCATAAAATCATATCTGGAATAATGCCGATTTCCCGCAGAGCTTGTACTGAGTGCTGAGTGGGTTTTGTTTTCACTTCGCCGGCTGCTTTCAAATATGGGACATAAGTTAAATGGATGTTGATGCAATCTTGCGGGTGTTCGTATCGAAATTGCCGAATTGCTTCCAAAAAGGGGAGAGATTCGATATCGCCCACTGTTCCGCCAATTTCGACTAATACCACTCGAATGTTAGGCTCTTGCTTTGAACAAGCTAAAATTTTTTCTTTGATTTCATCTGTGACGTGGGGAATTACCTGAACTGTCTTGCCTAAATAATCTCCGCGTCTTTCTTTTTTGATCACAGTATCGTAAATTTGCCCTGATGTTGCATTGGAAGCTCGAGAAAGGGGAGTATTGGTGAAACGATAATAGTGTCCGAGATCCAGGTCCGTTTCTGCTCCGTCGTCTGTCACATAAACTTCGCCGTGCTGAAAAGGATTCATAGTTCCCGGATCGACGTTGAGGTACGGATCGAGTTTTAGCATGGCGATTTTGACGCCGCGCATTTCTAATAAATAACCGATAGCCGCCGAAGTTAAGCCTTTGCCCAGAGATGAAACGACGCCGCCTGTGATGAAAATATATTTTACTGACATAATAGTGCTTCCAATTTAGCTAAATCTTCAGGAACATCCACCCCAAGAGCTGGTTCGTTGACTAGCGCAACCTGGATGCGATAGCCGTTTTCAAGTGCCTTTAGCTGTTCCAAATCCTCTAAAAGTTGCAGGGGAGTAGCCGCCAGATCCATAAATTCTAAAAGGAACTTGCGCCGAAAGCAATACAATCCAATGTGTTGTAGAGCGTTTTGCGGTAAGCCATTGGCGCAAAACGGGATAGGTGATCTGCTGAAGTAAAGAGCGTTGCAATCTTTGTCGATGATAACTTTTACGATATGGGGAGATCGGAAATCTCTTTCGCAGCAAATGGGCGCTGCCGCAGTAGACATACAGCTCGATGTGTCTCGCTGCAAGAGCTCGACCGCAGCTTGGATTGTATGAGGGTCAGTCGTTGGGTGGTCGCCTTGGAGGTTTACGACGATTTCAGCTTGCTGTAATCTGGGATGATTCCGGACAGCTTCAGCGATTCTTTCAGTGCCATTTTTACATGTAGATGAGGTCCAGATGGCTTGAGCCCCGATTTGTTGCGCATGGTCGTAAATTGCTCGATTGTCTGTTGCAATGAAGATTTGCTCGGAATCAAAGCAATCTTTTGCTCTTTCAAAAGTGCGTTGCAATATCGTTTTACCTTTGGCTATGGCGAGAAGCTTTCCGGGAAATCGGCTGCTATCAAATCTAGCTGGGATTACACAAGCAATCATGATCTGTGAAAGCATACTCCGCTGGTTGAAAATGATCAAGAGGGAGCGAGCATCTTGTTGTGGACATACTGAGCTTAGTTTATAATCCTCCCTTGGCAGGCCTGATTGTGACGCGGTTGGCTTTAAAATTGAAATTTTTGGTGGACAATGGATCTTTTGGACAAAAAAATGTTATCAACTTTAGATCTTTGTCTAACTGCAGCCAGAAAACGGCAAAGCCCTCGCACCGGTTTTGTCCATTTGCATCATGGCGATCCTATAGCTACCGATACGATTCCAGTGTACGATAATTTGTGCTTTGCGCTTGCGTTATGCAGACAAAAGAAGGCTGAAAGCATCGCCGAGGCTAAAGAACTTTTACAAAAATTACTATTTTTCCAAAATCCTGACGGCAATTTTCCTACTTATGTGCATGAATTTCCTCGCGCTTATAACGCCAATCTCTCGCTACAGGCTGCTCCTATTTTGCATTGGCTTCTGCGAGAGTTTGGCGCAGTTTTAGGCTCTGAGTGCCGGATGCGGCTCGAATCGTCTTTGCACATGGCTCTCAAATTCGCACAACGCAGGCTGGAGGAAGGGAAACTCACGCCGATGTGGGCGTTGCGCTATCGCGCTATGCGCGCTGCAATGGGAGATGGCTGCGATGTAGGAGATATTGAAACTGGGGGCTTTACCCCGGCTGATTGGTGGGAATATTCAATTTCAAAGCAGTTGACGGAGGTGCCAAAGTGTTCTTGCTTTCATTTGGGATTGCAAGCTTATTGCGGCCATTTGCAGCACGATCGACAAACGCATTTTGAACCAGATTGCTACTTGATTGAATGGGCTGCGGCGGCTGCGATGGATTGTTTTTCTCCGAGGCTTTTAAAAGATGATCCGCGACAAATACAATTAGCGGCGCTAGGTCCTATTGAGGTATTTCATAAGAAGATTTCAGCTGCATTGTTTCAAAGCTCTGTTGCTGCTGACTGCGTTTTTCGTGTTTTATGGGGCGGCTCTACTTTACACTCACTTGTCTTGCCAAAGGGGGACTTTTCTACTCAGGAAATCGATGGTGGATGGCTTCTTGATCTTCCTTCTGAATATGAGATGGGGCGAGATGATTTAATCGAATGCGCTCTTTATTGCGATATTTCCTCTGACACTAAGATTTTAATTAATGGAGAAAGGGGAACGGTTTTTAATTTAGACGATACAGTGGAAATCGTGTCTTTAGACTGGAAAATGCAATTGAAATTTGAGGTAGAAGAGGGAGAAGGGGAATTTTGCGGCCATTTGCTTTTCGGAAATCGACCGGGACAAACCTCAAATACAGAAATGAGTGCTTACGATTGGAAAATAGCGCTCAGAACGCTTCGCCGCTCGCCAACTTTGCGCTTAAAAATCTCAAAGCTCGTTCTCCTTTTGATCATCTAAATCTGCATAGACGTTTCCCGTAAATGCTCGATATAAAAAACTATGTCTATAAGAACTTTGTTTTTCAGGCGATAGCGATGGTAAAATGTGTTCTTCAAAATATCCTTGATATTCTTCTTTTCCCACTTCATGAAGCCATGAGCAAATCGCTGTTTGCTCTTCTGGATATGGATAATGTATTTCGCCATTGTATAATTTAGCTTGAATATACAAACGCATAAATTGACGGCGAGCATCATCATCATCTGGTTTTGGAAGAGAGCTCTCGTGAAGTGACTGTATTATTAGTGGCTTGTTTGTGGCAGATATTGTGATGAGTTGAAAAGAACAGGAGGAGGGAAGAGATCGGTCTGCGTCTGCATAGAGATCTAGCCCATCATGAAGAGATGGTAAAATCATCGTCCAACGTTTAGTTTGGGTATTATAGCTTATCGCTGCAAGAAATGCGGGTACGCGATTTGAGTAATACACTGATTGGGGAGCCAAGTGGTGGGTTCCATTTCCTTCAGAAAACCATTGCTTCCATTTTGCGTATGTGTTTCCATCAGCACATGGATCACAGCAATCGCTTATCAGACAGGCCCTTATAGGTAGTAATTGTCGCTCTAAATTTTCTGATACATAAATATTATCATCGAAAAAGGGTAAAGATGCATGTAGATCCCGCAGTAGATAGAATCCACTATGATCTGTGGATTTGTCGGTTATACATTTGATGTGCCACCAGGTTAACTTACAGTAAGGTCCATTAAAAATAGGATCCCTGCCTGTTTGAGCGATCTGAATAATCTCTTGCTCGGTTTCTGTTTGGGCTTCAGCTTCCTGAAGAGTTTCTGCTTCCACCTCTGTCAAGTTCTCTTCGTTGTTGCCGACGAGCTTCGGATATAAATAAACTCTTGTTTCAAAATCGCGAACTTGCATATTGCGAAGCTCTGAAAAGGAATCTAGGTTACGAGCTAATTTTTGTGCTTGATCAACACTTTGGCTTAGCACAGTGATTGGGCTTGTTAATCGTTGTATAGCTGCGTATTGGCGGTAACCGGGCATTCCTAAGGGGCGCGTTTTGGTAAATATAGAACTTTGGGAAAATTGTTCTGCCAGTAGAATAAGTTCTCGATTTGGCGCGCCCTGCTGAATTTGATTTGTAAAATGCGAGAGGGCTGCTCTTTTCGGCATGCTTTCAATGGCTTGTCTTTCTGCGCGAAAATTGTCTTCGGACTCGCGCATCGCTTCATTGATAACGCAAAATTGTAAAATATCAGTAGTTGTTAAGGGGCGATCTGATTTTTTTAGAATTTGCTTTTGCACTTTTTGAGATACAGCAAAGCTGATGGTTTGACCTTTATCCAAAGAGCGCAGCCGCCAGACAGCCTGAAATAACTCTGAAATAAATGTGTTTTCCCCGATTGTGACAAGAGCTTGTGCATCTGGAGCTTGCGCAATATCTGCACCTACAATATGAGGGTGATCGTAAAGAGTAAAGTTGCGATTCAATGCGGTGTGAGCAGCTGATTCTAATGGTAAAATATCGCCGCTTTCGCGCGTTTTTTTTACGATGCGCCCGGTTGCATCGAAATATATCCCTGCATTAGCGCCTTGTGCGCAACAATGAGCTATAAATTCTTGATTTTCTATTCCGCGTAAATACGCTCCTGCATCAATCAATGCCTGGTATCGATGCGATGGGATGTCAATGACTTGGAGCAATGATTCAGAAGGGGATAATGGGTCGAATTCAAACACTTGAATATCGATGCGTCTATTGAGCATGATGGCCCAGGTTGATCCGTCGACAGGTAAATTTCTCGTAGGGGTGATTTTGTCGTGATATGAGTGCAGATTCCATGGAGTTCCTGTAAAGCCTCCAAAATTTTTTACTATATCTGGCACATCTAATGAAGTGGAGTGAATTTGTAGTGGGTATTGTTTGATTTGAGGAAGAACAATTTTTTCTGCAAATGTTTGTCTAGCGTGTGTATTGATATGGCAAATGAGAGCTTCTATATTTTCTTTTTCCACTATCAATTCAAGCTGCGGCGCCTGAGCGATGCCAATGTTTTGCATAAATTTTTGGTATTGTCTTGCCGCCGTTGTTTGATCTAATCTCATCGATGAGAGCGGGTTTGTTTTTTTCTCTAACAATAATTGTTTTTGCGCTTCGCTCAACCATTGCTCGACAAGTATTGTAATCAGTTCTTTGCTCACTCCGTTTTGTAGATAATCCACGAGCGTGAAGCAAATCTTTTCAATATCATCATCAAATTCAGACCCGATGTGAGGCGTATTGTTTGCTTTGTAAGGAATTGTCCATTGCCGAGAAATAGGATCTCTGCCGAAATGAACGTTTCCGACGCGCGATAAAACGGTTGCAAATCCTCTTTGTAAAAAGGCTTTCAAAGATGCGATTTCTTGGAAAAGATTGGAGTGACGCAGTTCTAAAGCCAAAACTGTTCTTTCAACAGCTCTTGATCTCAACTCATTGTCATCAGTGACTTTTTCCGTTAGGTATTCAACGAGATCATCTTGAGAAATCGCATCTAAAGCGATGTTGTAGCGGGTAAGATATACAACAGCTAATCTTTTAAGAAGCTTTCTTTTTGTTTCGTTTGAAATTGCAGCCTGGCTATTGTGTCTTAAGTCAACTGCAAGCCCATGCAATTCAACATCGTCAGACTCCATGATCAGACGCAGCAAGTTGGATCCAACTTGAATTTTTATTGAGTCTATGGGTGTGGGATCGCCCATAGAAAAATTCACTTCCTTTCGAATGTCTAAACAAGCGTGTATTTCGTCGGCAATTACATCCGCGTGATGCAAAAGCAAGTGAGCTATGCGACCCATTGCAATGAGAGATCCAAGTACGTTTTCTCTTTCTACTCTAGATAGTGTTTTATCGCCGGCTTTTGTAAGTAGCAAGACATAGCTATTGCGGAAAGCTAAAAGGCTACGCTTTGTCGAAAGAATGTACCCGCGGGAGTCTATTGTTTTGCATAAACGCTGATGTAGAGAAGTCATGGTCTCAGGGCTTGTATCGCTTCTTCGACTGAAATCAAAACGATGCATTACTTGCCCGAATAAATTCCGATTAGTCTGTTCTAAATCACGGCAATTTGTTTCGTATAACTCTTCAGGAAGAAGTACGATAACTAGGTTTTCTCCGTTTGCTTTGCTCTTAGCAAGCAAGGGCAGCAGTACCTTGGATTTGCCATCGCCCATTCTCAGTTGCCTTGCTGCGCAAGGATTTTGGATCATTTCGCGAAAAACTTCTACTTGCTGGCGGCGTAAAATGAGTTTTTCTATATATTCTAAGAAAAGCAAATCCCGCCCATCCGGATCTTCAATCGAAAAATGTCTTTGCGCTTGGACGGTATCGTAAAGCGATTCAAGAGCCGATGCATTCTTCTCTAACTCCCAACTTGCTAATTTTGTTAATGCATTTCCAATTTGTTGAAGTTCAATAGTGCAAAGAATGTATTGTAAAATGTTGCGATTTAGGTCTTGATTGAATTCAACGACAGTTGCACGCTCTCGCCATAACCCAACTGCAGTATCTATCGTAGGTTTTTCTAATTCTCCTAAGTAGCGAAGAGCTGTGCGTTGATAAAGAGGTAGATCGATAAAACTTTCAAATTTTGTAAGAACTGCAGCTTGTAAGTGTCTTTGCTCCATGAGTAACGCGTCTTTTCTTCCGATGAGAGCTGTGTGCAATAAAGTAGCAGTCGCGTCTGTTAGTTCAATGATTCTTTGCGTCTGAGGATGAGCGTTGAACGCTTGTCGATGCTCTTCGACTACACGGGAAAAATCTTCATTGGTGAAATTAGTAAAGAAGCTGTCTTCAGAGAGAACTCGCTCTTCGCGAACTACAAAATAGGGAGCGTCTGGGGACATTGCAATGATTTTGGCAGATACATTCTGGGCGTAGCACAAAGGTTTAGCTTCGCGAAGCCCTGCTCGAGGCTCACCTATCCTGCAGACGTTACGCTTTTCATGTGGCGGCTGCAGGAATTGGTACCGGTCTTTAATTGTAATAGCAGGGACATCCGAGCTCTGTTGTAAGCGCAGTTGTGCAGGTGAACGAGCTGGTAAAACAATCGCTTCTTTCGAGTTGTTTTTAAACAGTTGTTTCAATTGACTAATAAGTTGCTTTCCGAAAAATCCATAGGTTTGATTTCCAATAAATTTCTCGATAGGTTGCTCGCGAGGAATTCCTAGAGTAGCATTCCACGCCATTGAAAACACACCGTTAGAGGCAGCGAGTAAAATGACAGGGCCGAGTATTCTTAAAGCCCAGGTGATGGGTGTTGGCACAAAACCTAGAATGTAAAATGGGATGTTTGCGTACAACTGACTTTGCATGGTGGGAAATGCTCTATGAGCGAGAGCTTCTGTATTTCTCATCCATGCGGGCGCGTCGCGACCGCGTAAATTGAAATAGCGATCGCATAATACGGCAATTTGTTTTAGCTGCTCATCTGCAGTAGGATCATTATGCCATTGACGGACGCGATTTCGTAGAGTAAGCTCATCTAAAGAGCTCACCTCTCGTAGGGCTCTTTCATAAAGTTGCAGCGCTTGATTTCGACTAGATACTTTAGAACCAAATATTCTCTGCCACCAGAGAATCCATCGGACTTTTAAAAATGCGTTTCTAGCGTCAGCTAATTTATAGGGAGAATCGCGAAATTGAGTTTCTTGCTTTTTGATGAGATCTAATAAGTATTTTTTTAAAGCTCCGGTTACGTGGGTTTTGATTCGTAATTCCAAGTAATTTAATAAATGCGCTTCATCTGCAGCAGGGTTGTGTTGTAAAATTTCAGATAGAAGAGATTGCACCGTGCGCCAGCTTTCTGAGGTTGCTCCTTCTGTCCAGAGTTTTAGAGCAATATCGGTAACGTCTATTTCTTGCTGCTCGACCACCGCAGACGGGCTTGCGCCGTTTTGGTTTAGTCGAGGTAAGGGAGCTTCTACTGCATCATCTCCGTGATGGTGTAATAATTCTTCGATACATCTATGGACAATGTCGAGTTCTTCTACAGTTAAGGCCAGCAAATTTTGACCTTGCATTGCCGATTTATAAGCGCGATAAAGGTCAGCGATGCGCAGGAGCTTTTCTTTACGTACAATGGGATCAGTCAGAGATTTCGTTTGAGGAACAAGGCGCAATTGCAGAGCGCGATCGGATTGAATTTCTTCAGCAAAAAGCTCCCATTTCAAAAGTATAGCTACTTCATTTGGCCCACGGCCGTCTATTTCTCGGATCCAAGAAAGAATTTGCGAAACGCGTTTGTCATATCCGGCGCTTGTACGTGCTTTTTGTAACATTACAGCAGCGTTTGCATAATCCCAATGAATGCAGTATAGATATGCAAGGTACATATATCCTTCGGCTGTTTGAGTTCGCAGCCGATTGCTTTGGGGATCTAAATCATATTCAAAGACCGGGCACGCTTCCACTCCAAAAAGAGGAGCGCGCTCTGATTGCGGTAGTTGACATTTGGATCGCGTTTGCAAACGAGATATGCGCCGCATGGGGATGAGCACTTTTTGCCGATCTTGTTTTTCGAGGAGCTGGTATTGCGTAAATGTTCTCGGCAGCGGTAATGTGCCAGCGTCAAAATTTCGCAGTCCGGCGATGGTTCCGAAAGGTTTTAGGATATATCCCGGAAAATTTTGGCATCGAATTTGATCTTCTGATATGTCGTAGATTAAGGGAAGGTCGCTGCCGACAATGCGGTAGCGGCTATATTCAATTTGCAAAAGAGCGCCGAGCCTTCCTGTCGTCAAAAGGTATTGAGGTTCTTCAATCGAGGAAAATGATCTCAAATATTCCGCGGAAATGGATAAAACTTCTGTATTGGACTCGCACAATTGCATGCTTATAATTCGCGGACTAGCAAATCCTAATAGCTGACTAGCAGATCCCAGAAGCGGCTGTTGAATTTGGATGATTGCATAAGGCGCATCGCCTTCTTGCGGCATGACATAAATGGCTGTTCCTTGCGGGTGGACATAACATTTGCGATTGCCTACAGCAAGAGCGCAGTTCCATGGTAAAATCGGAATGTCCTGTGCATTTTCGTCATGATTAGGGGATACATAATTGCTTTGCGACGGAAAATGAACCAAATTCATCCACATGCCATCAATTTGTCTTTGGACTACTGGCTGTAAATCTGAGTTGAGAACCAGTATTCGCAAATGTGGGTGGCGGGCATGTACAAATCCCATGGCATCCGGTTGCTTTGCACCTCGATATCCCTGCCATTGTCCATCAAATAATTCTTGGCCGTAATGCTTCAGTAACCCCTGATGGCAAGTCAAAAATGCAGGTAGTCTTTGAGAGTTTCCTAAATCTAGTTCTAATTGTCCGATGGATAAATTAAGTCGATACCGCCCATTTGCACAGTTCGCGTATAAGATAGGAAATGTAGCAATTTCCCATTGCAAATTACGCGCTTCTAACGAAGGACTTATCCACAAAACGATTTGATTTATAAAATCATTGACAAGATCTGGTTGAAGAGATGACTGGACCTTCGTAAGAACCCATGAACGTAGCGCAAGGTAGCGTATTTTTTGATTTTTTTCAATGAGATCGCTCACGTGTGGAAATAGCTCTAATCTACCGATCATCGCTAAAATTCTTTGTTGTACCCGTGGGGTTTTAAAAAACTCGCAATTGGGATCATCCAGAAATTTTTCCCAATACTGATCTAATAAAATTGGAAATAGTAAATACATCTGCTTAAGCGAGATGGTATCAAACCTTGTGAGATATTCTTCTGCCCATTGAGTCATTTGATTTTCATCAAGACGTGTGACCTGTGGACACTTTCTAGCTGCTGTTTGATATAAAAACGCTGCTGTCCCCCATTTTTCACGCGCGATACAATTGGCTATTTGCTGGTTCACTCTTTTTGTTAAATTTTGTGTAAATGAATTGTCATATGTGAAGTAAACGTTTGATTGTATTGTGAAAAATAACCACTGCAGGGCAGGAATTTCTATAAAATGAGTGTTGTCTAAAAACAATTCCCATAAAATACTAGATTTGTAGGAGGTTGTGTTGAGATCGCGATTATGAAATCTTGCGAAAACTATTATTTTTTTTGCCTCTTCTTGTGTAAGTCCTAATGAAGTTAACCACATTAAATCTGAGGCGCTAAAACTAAACACTTGGGCGGTAGTCACATCATCGGAATTTCGAGAAACCTGGGGTGATACGTAAAGGCTATTTATTTTACTCTGAAAAGATTGAAGTTGTTTTGGCCAGCTCATATCTGTCCCCATTTCGCGTCTAGAAAATACTAGTTGCTCAATTTCCTTCGGACAAATTGGGTTCTGTAATTCAGTCAGGCCATTCGCGCGATTAGGAGGAATTGGAGCAGTATCTCTAAGAGCTCTTTGAAATTTTTCAGATTCTAAAGGGGGCAAAGTTGTTAGTCGGAGATTTCCAAGACTCAAATCCAATACCAACTGATTTGCGTGCCATTTAACGGATTCTACAGGTCGGATGTTCGGAGAAGCGTGCGAAAAGCGCATGCACGAGAGCATATCAAACGAGTAGATAGATCCTGGATGCATATAGAAATGTTCTATTCCGAATAATTTTGCTATTAAATTGTGAGGATATACTTTGAGATAAACTCGAGCGGTGTAGGTACAAAGAAATTCATGAGCGACACGTATATTGACAGGCAGTTGATAGTGCAAAGAACCATACTGATTTTTAACGCGTGGATAACCTTTGATGATGATGTGAAACATCGTGCAGCATGTGGATATAATGCGTTGCGCCTCTTTTTTAGTGCAATTGTTCCAGATAGGATGATCAACATCCGGAAACCACTGCGTCATTAAATAGGCTTCGTGGGCGGCTAGTTCAGGACTTATTTTGGATAGAGATTGTAGTCGGCAAATCCATTGTTCAAAAGTTTGTAATGGGTTTTCCTTGTTTAAGGTGACCAAAGGCGTATCTATGTTGCGGAACGTAAATGATTCAGAATTTGCTGTAATTAATTGAGGGTTGGCTGGAGGTGCATAGAGAAGAATAGGCGCGGATACGGGCGATCCAGTCTTTGGAAATGAAACCTCGGGTGCAATATTTGCTATTGTTTGCAACAGCTCGGTTAATTCATGGCAAAGAGCCTGAGCGTTTTGCACTCCAGTTGTGCGTTCAAGCGCTTGAAGTAAAGACAATGCAGTGGTTTGCGCAAGTATGCGGAATTTTTCATTTTGCAGATGTTCTCGATGCGTGCGGCAAACATCAAAAAAAGCGCCAATCCGAAACGCTAAATCATAATGAGCAGCACTATCGTTCGGAAGATGTCCATTGGAGCTTGCGTAAGCGACTAACTCATCTAGATGAGTTAGTTCCACATCACTTGTAAATTCTACTACAGCTTCTTGCTCAACTAAGGAGCTTCCTGAAAAATTGAGCGCGTCGATAAATGCTTGTTGCCAACTATCAAAACTAAGCTCTAGATCTGGTGCATACTGCCGATAAGTTGGATCTGTACACAATCCGATGAGCCGGGGGATCGCGCAACGCAACATGCGAAAAGAAATGTTTTGGATGATTCTTCTAGTTGCTCGAAAACGCAATCCGTCAACGTCTGATGCACCGTCAAATAAATTTAAAGTATCAGGAGTTGCAGAAATCAGCGCTGCTGAAAATGATCTTAATGTTAGCGAATCATATGAGTCTGTTCGTTTGATTTCTAAAAGCGCCTCGATTCGCCTTCCAGCCATGTAATAACCAACGGGGACAAGTAATATTTCATTTTTAGACAATTTTTCAATTTGTGAGATCCAGATTTCAGATAACTCTGCTAATTTTGGCAAAGAAAATTGTTCGTGTAATATAAATAATTCATTACAGCGTCTCTGCGCTTCTAAAAGTCTGTTGATAAAATTGATAGATTCCGGAGCGTCCGATTGTTCTTTACTGAGAATTGTCGTCACATATTCTAGAGCTTCGCGGATAGTGAACCGCCCATGATCCGGGCGGATATTTGCAATTTCAGTCAGCAGTTTTAAATCGTGTTGCAATCGCTCAGCTTGATGGTTTTGGTGATGAGTCAGAGCTTCATATATCCGATCTATCCATGGAAAGATGCGGCACAACACTAAAAAAAAGTTTTTAATAATTGTTATAATAATATTTTGAGCTGGCGGAATTATTGGATTTTCAGGAGCTGGAAGATCTACCCGTTGAGGTGGTGTAAATCTCTCTAAGGCGAGGTTAGCTCGTAAAGGTGCATCGACAGAACTTGAAATCGAAGGCAAATGACTCATTTGTTCATCCGTATATTTTTTTACCAATAGAGGTAGCTGGGCGCTCAAGTTTTACAACTGCCTTATATTTTATATTAATTTTGTTTATTTTAATACGTTAAGTTTTTTATATACATTCTTCTTTTATGCCACTTGTTAATAAATGATTTTAATGCCAAAATTGGGCATTTAACGCCGTTTGAAGTAGGCGCTGAACACTCAAATTAAAGAGCAAAAGGATTCTCTTTTCAGCGCAGGAAGCAGGGTCTGATTTGCAATTGGCTTAGAAATCAATCACAAGTGGAGTAAAGTCGTCGGAGCTTTTCAGACATGTCTGCAATTTGTTGCTCTGTAAGTGACTGAGCGGATTGTAATTTTTCGACAATTTCTTTAGGGGCTCGCGAGCGAAACTCGTCATTGCTGAGTTTTTGCTTAGTGCCTTCCAGCATTTTATTTGCTTTTTCCAATTCTTTTTCGATGCGTTGGCGCTCTTTGAGTTTCATCGATTCAGGGATAGGAATTGTCAGCTTTAAATTGCTGACCATGCCGCTTGCACTGAAAACACCTTCAATCGACTTATTGAAATGAATGTGTGTTGTTGGCGTGAGGGCCAAAAGAACCGCTTGATTTTGTTCGACAATGGATAGGTTGTCTGCTTGACCGGAAATGATGAGATCTGTTTTTTCTTGCGGGGGAATTTGCATTTCGGCGCGGATATTGCGAACGCATCGAACCAATTCGTTGATATAAGCAAAGGTCTCTTCGATTTGTAAATCGGCACTTGCACAAGGAGTTGGGTAAGGAGCTGTGGCGCAGACGGGGGCTGAGAGCGCTGTCAATGTTTCATTTGCGTAGGGTTCGGCGCTAG
The DNA here is from genome assembly GCA_021781995.1 of bacterium. Taxonomy (GTDB): domain Bacteria; phylum Chlamydiota; class Chlamydiia; order Chlamydiales; family SM23-39; genus CAITMJ01. The sequence continues at coordinate 91,253 of JAJXVT010000001.1, forward strand.
GGGGGAATGTTGCAAAATGAGACTTGAGCAGTGAAAAAATCTCTTCGGTAATAAATGGAGTGATTGGGTGCATGAGGCGAATGGAATTGGAGAGCAGGATCGTCAATAGCACTTGTTTGTTGCGTTTTAGCTCCGGAGTTCCAAGTTTTCCGAAAAGCACTGGCTTAGCGGTTTCCAAATAAACTGCGCAAAAATCATTCCAGAAAAATTCATAGGCTCTTGTTGCAGCTCGATCAAAACTATATTCTGAAAAATAACGATTGAGATCTACAATCGTCCGGTTGAGCACGGACAAAATCCATCGATCTTCTAAGGTTAATAGGCTCTCGTCGATGCCTTTTGCAAGATCGCTAGAATTTAAACCTTCCAAGTTGAGGAAGACGAAGCGTGCGCCGTTCCACACTTTGTTGGCAAAATTTTTGTATTCTTCAAAACGGCGTAAGTCCAGATCTATTTGCCGAGCGAAGGTAACGCTGGAAGACAATGCCATGCGCAATGCATCGGTCCCGTATTCATCGATGATTTGAATTGGATCGATGACATTGCCCTTAGATTTAGACATTTTTTCCCATTTGCTTTGAACATCCGATGGAATGGGAGCTCCGAGGTCATAGTTCCTTTTCTCTTCAGCGGAAAGGTAATGAACTGCGCCATCCGCACCGATGCGCCAATAAGACTTTCCGTAAATCAATCCGTGCAAAAATGTCTCTTGAAACGGAACGTCGTTCATAACGTATTCGCCCATCAAGATCATGCGGGCTACCCAGAAAAATAATATATCGTGTCCGGTGATTAGTGTGGATGTGGGATAAAATGCTTTGAGGTCATCTGTTTTATTAGGCCAGCCAAAAACGCTAAAAGGCCACAGAGCGGAGGAAAACCAAGTGTCTAACACATCTGAATCTTGAATGTAGCGATCAGGATTTGCCGCGACTTGCTCGGGATTGAGTTCTGCGCTGCAGAGCACATTTTCAGGATTTTGCTTATCATACCAGACGGGAATTCGGTGCCCCCACCAAATTTGGCGAGAAATGCACCAGTCTCTCAAGTTTTCAATCCAGTGGTAGTAGGTTTGTTCCCAATGAGGGGGAATGAGTTTGACTCTTTTTTCTCGAACAGCGGAAATGAGCTTATCTTTAAAACGGGTCATGCGAACAAACCACTGTTTTGAAAGATAAGGCTGAACAACCGCTTTGGATCGGTAGGAGAGGCCTACTCGGAACTTGTGCGGATCTGCTTTGAGGAGATAACCTTGCTGTTTCAGTGCATCGACGACCTGGATGCGAGCTTCTTCTACACTTAATCCTGCAAATTCCCCACCCACCTCATTGAGTTTGGCATCCGGAGTGAGTAGATTGATCATAGGAAGGTCGTTGCGGCGAGCGGCTTCGAAGTCGTTGAAGTCGTGAGCGGGCGTTAGTTTTACTGCGCCTGTTCCAAATTCTCGATCGACAAAATGGTCGGTTATGATCGGAATTAAACGTCCTGTTAAAGGCAATCGAATCTGCTTGCCCACGAGTTTTTGATAGCGGGGGTCGTCCGGATGAACGGCGACGGCTGTATCGGCGAGCATTGTTTCAGGGCGGGTGGTGGCGACGACTAATTCACCGCTACCATCATCCAGCGGGTAGCGAATGTGCCAAAGATAGCTGTCTCGTTCCTCGTGCTCTACTTCATCATCTGAAAGGGCTGTTTGCGTCACAGGATCCCAATTAACAAGGTAATCTCCTCGATAGATGAAACCGTCGTCAAACATTTTCTTGAAACAGGTGCGGACAGCGAGGGAGAGAGATTCGTCCATTGTAAAGCGCAAACGGGACCAATCGCAGGAGCTGCCAAGCCGGCGAATTTGTTCTAAGATAGTACTTTCAGATTCGTGTTTCCATTGCCATACGTGCTTTAGAAATTCTTCGCGAGTAAAATCCTTTCGTCGTTTTCCAGTCTTTGCAAATAGCTGTCTTTCCACAACAGCTTGAGTCGCGATGCCGGCGTGATCTGTCCCCGGAACCCAAAGAGCTTCGAAACCTTGCATTCGTTTCCAGCGGATTAAGACGTCTTGCAATGTATCTACAAGAGCGTGCCCCATGTGTAAAACACCGGTTACATTGGGCGGAGGAATGACGATGACAAAGGGTTTTTTACCTGAATGTGGGTTGGCTTGAAAAAAGCCGCCTGTTTCCCAATAGGAAATCCACTTCAGTTCGATGTTTTTTGACTCGTATGCTTTTGGTAATTCGCTCATAGCGCTCGGATTATAAAATATCTCATCCTAAAAGTCAAAAAAAGGAGCTAGCTGCTCAGCCGCTTTTCTTTGGGAATTTGCTCAAGTAAGCTGATAAAAGCTGAGGGCTGTGAGTAAATGGCCGTCGATGGCACTTGCTTTTGCAATTTCTTCTTGAATTTCAGCTTGCGTTTTCCATACGGGTTCGATGAATTCAAACGGATCGAGTTTTTGTTTTGAGACTAGATAGACATTTTTTGCTAAAAGAAAATAGACTTTTTGATCTGACAGCGCAGGGATCGGATGGCATGCGCCCATGAGTGTTATGTCGTCGGATGTGTATCCGGTTTCCTCAAGTAATTCTCTTTTTCCGCCAATCAAGGGATCTTCTCCTGTTTCTAATTTCCCTCCAGAACAACTTAAGATATAGCCGTTGATCGGATGGCGATATTCTTTTGTTAAAAGAAATTTTCTCTCTTTTGATATACCCAAAATGACCACGGCGGGATTGGGCAGTGAATAATAGGTATAAGTTGTCTGCTCGCCATCATTTTTTTCAATCGTGTCGCAGTTTAGGTTAAGATAGCCTTCGTAGAGGATTTTTTTATCAATTGTCTTTGGCTTTTGCATGTTTCCCAATTGCTTTATGAAATAAATCGATTTGTCGATAGAGTTCTTTTTTTTCCCACCAAAACGCTTTTTTGCCCCAGCCTTCTTTTTCGTTGATTCTTCCGGTGAGAAAATAACTGGGTAGGGCGGTTGTGGGTGGATAAGGGGTTTCTAAAATGTCTCCAAAATGGGCAATTGCCGCATCTTTTCCAACGGTTGCATAAAGAAGGCTGCCATAGGGAAAATGCAGTGGAGATTGCTCTTTTTTTAACAAATTGGCTGGTAGCTCTGCAGCGTAGCGCTGCGCGCTTTCCCATTCTTTGCCCAGCAATAGTGTCCAAAGTTTCAAAGCGTCAAAATAGGGTTTGAGATCGGGTGGAATCTTGGCTTTGCCAAGAGAGCTCAATAGTTCTTGCGCGCCAAGGAGGTTTTCTTGTCTGAGCGCGCTTTTTGCAAGATAAAGGACGGTTCGAGCTTCCGGCATATGCAGCGACGCTTTACTATTTTTAAGTAATCCTTTGATTTCTTGCTGGTTGTTTTGCAACGCGATATTGAGGAAGCTGCGGCGGCTTTGCGAAATGCATCCTGTAGGAATGGAGTTAAGAATTTGTTTTGCTTCATCGAATGCTTCGAGTTCAAGAAGGCAATGCAGGGTGTTGCAAAGGGTAATTTCTTGTTCAGGTAGATTGGGAATGAGCTGCTTGGCTATTTCAATTAAGATGGGAACCTTAGCTAGCCAAAATGCCAATTGAATTGCGATTTGTGTAAGCCCGGGCGCTTTTTCAATGAAGGGGAGGGGTTCCCAGTTTTGCTGCAAGCTTTCAATGAGGTCTCTCGTATCTGGGTTGTCTAGCAATTCCGGAATATGGCGGATAGAAAGCAATATGATGCGATAGGCAGTTTCTCGATGATTCAAAGAGCTTTCATGCATGCGATAAATGATATGCTCTTTTAAAATGGCCAGCAACGGGTGCTTTGGGAATTTACGCAAGGCAAGCTCTAAACATTTCGCCTCTTCTTCAGCGTCGCCGATCGCTTCGTAAACAAGAGATTTTCCCAAGTATTCTAGCGGCGCTCCGGGCGTTTTATATAAATGTTCGAATTCTTTGAGAGCTAGGTGAAAAAGCTGGTCTTGCAATGTTTTTTGTTTTTCGTTTTTCCCTTGCTCAAGAAGAGTGAGCCCCGCTCTAAACAAAGCTTCTCTACCTTCGACGCGTCCTGGAAACGAGGTCCCAATTCTGCGGTATTCCTGTAAAGCGACTTCATATAATTTGCGGCTTAAAAAGGCATTGGGTACTGCCAGACAGTTGACGGTAACGTGGTTGCTGCCATCAAAAATCTGCCAATTTCTGATTTCAAATTTTTCGTCTTTCGATAAAAGTCCAATGCGGTTGCCGGCAAGAGGTAAGTGGCTGGCGAAACTCAATTTCAATTTGCCGTTGAGGTAAAACTTCAGGTGATCATCCATTTTTTCAATTCGCACAGTATGCCAGGATTTGGGAGCTAGATATAATTTACCTGCCTCCATGAGTTGCACGTTGTTGCGATAGAGCTTGCAAGATGGGTGCGATTCTGAGCCAAGCCAAATGCAGTAACCTTCTTCTAGGCTATTTTGGCTAATGGGCGCGGGAATGCTCAAAAGCAGGCCTATGCCTTCGCTTTTTTGCCCCATTTTCACTTCTAGCTGCAGCATCACATTGTCTTGCATTTCTGCTTGAGCTATGCAAAGCGCCGCCCATTGCGTCACGTCTAGGCTGCGGCTGATTGCCAAATGTTTGGCGAGCAATACGTTTTCTTGTAGCAACCAATCTTCTTTGTTGTTGAGATCGAGTTGCGCCGATAGAGACCACTCGGGGCGGCCTTCGATGTAATTTTTTAGCTCTTGAATCAATTCGGCAACGCTTTGAAATCTCTGAGAGGGGGCGGGAATGAGGCTTTTATTACAGATGGCAGCTAGTTGCTGCGGAATTTCACGGTACGGCGCCATTTCCGTCGGATCGACCATGCGCTCTTGTCCTACTTGTTTTCGGAAAGAGGAGAGGGTTTTGCGTTGAAATGGGAGCTGTAAGGTAAGCATTTGATATAAAACAACGCCCAGAGCGTATAAATCTGTTTGCACAGAAGAGGATTGACCTTTGAGCCGTTCAGGCGCCATATAGGCTAAAGTACCTGTGATTTTTCCCGGACGAGTGAGATCTTCTAAGCCCTCGCGTACACGTGTTTCGGGAAACTTCTCATCGCTGTCAAGACTGTCGATAAAGTCGGCTATCCCCCAATCGAGAATCATCACTTCGCCATATTTTCCAACAATGATATTTTCCGGCTTTAGATCGCGATGCAAAATGCCCTTCGAATGCGTATAAGCAATCGCTTCGCATACTTGCAAGAAAATACGGGCCAAAGCGGGTATAGAGCGGCCGATGGGATGCAAAGGCTCGCCCGCTTTTTCTTGGTCGCGTGTTGTGCGTATGATTTGGCGCAGCGTTTGGCCTTCGACATAGGGCATTGTGTAATAAATGTCGGGCGGATCCATGTGCAGAGTTAAAATCGGCACGATGGAGGGGTGGGTAAGCGAACTTGCCACTTTTGCTTCGCGCAAAAATCGCCGTCGTATCGTAATGCTTTTTTGCAATTCGGGTTTGATGCGCTTGAGGGCTACCTTGCGGCCGCAATCGGGGTCCAGCGCTAAAAAAACTTCGCCCATGCCGCCGCGACCTAGGCTCTCTAGGATTTGGTATGACCCAATTTTGGCAGGAATGGATAATTTAACAGGTGCTTTTTTCTTATCGTTCACGACAAAGGTCATCCCAAATTTCTACAAAAGATGCAAGAAAAAAACGAGTTTATGCTATTGTTTTTCACAAAAGAGGTAATTGTACAACTCCAGCCCCCAGAAAAATTGATGATTTTGAGGCCGGTTACGGAACCCGCCTCAAAAGGGCAATTTTGCTGGGGGCTGGAGTTTTGCAACTACCTCAAAAGGGATGGGTATGCACGAAAAAAAGACCATATTGACTGGAGATCGCCCCACCGGGAAACTCCATTTAGGACATTACGTCGGTTCTTTAGCGGCGCGCGTTCGATTGCAAGAAAAAAATAGGCAATTTGTGATGCTGGCAGATGCTCAGGCTTTGACTGACCATGCCGATCAACCCGACAAAATTCGGCAAAGCATTTTGGAGGTGGCTCTCGATTATCTGGCCGTAGGTATCGATCCTTGCAAAACAACCATTTTTATTCAGTCGATGGTGCCTGCGCTACCTGAAATTATGCTTTATTTTCTCAATCTCATTACCTGGAACAGACTCAAACACAACCCAACTGTCAAATTGGAAATTCAGCAAAAAGGATATGGAGAAGAGGTCCCCGCAGGCTTTATGACTTATCCGGTATCCCAAGCTGCGGATATCGCAGCGTTTAAAGCTGATATCGTCCCCGTTGGGGATGATCAACTGCCTATGATCGAGCAATGCCGCGAATTGGTGCAAAAATTCAATCGCATGTACAAAACTCAAGCGCTCGTAGAACCCATTGCTGTTTTATCCAATGTAGCTCGTTTGCCCGGTATTGATGGCAAAGCCAAAATGAGCAAAAGTTTAAATAATGCAATTTATTTGTCAGATACGGCCGATGAAGTCTCTAAAAAAGTACGTGGCATGTACACAGATCCCAATCACCTACGTGTAGAAGACCCCGGAAAAGTAGAAGGCAATCCCGTTTTTACGTACTTAGACGCATTTGCCACCGATCCGGCTAAGGTCCTCGAACTCAAAGAACATTATCAAAGAGGGGGGCTAGGCGATTCGGTTGTAAAGAAGTACCTTTTAGAGGTGTTGCAGGCCTTCTTAGAGCCTATTCGACATAAAAGGAGCCTTCTCTCTCAAGATCCGGCGGGGGTCTGGAAGATGCTATTTAAGGGCTCTGAGACGGCTTCTTTAGTCGCTGGATCCACCTTAGCAGAAATAAAGGCCTCTATGGGGATAGATTACAAAGTATCTTGTTAATAACCAATTGCTTGCGTTTACAAAAAAAACTTGACAAACAAAGCATTTTGGGATAAAATTGACGTAGAGGATGGTGAACATGAATGCAGCTACGTTAAAGTTTACAGAACAATTGCTACAACAAATGCAAAATTCTGAGGCTCAGGTGGTTCAGGGGAATTCCGATCCTGCGGGAATAGGCAATGCTGGTTTACAGATGATGCAAGGCCTGTCTGAATTGTGCGGCGCTATAGGAAATCCGGCTGCTTTAAAATCTATACTATTATCTCAAGTCGCTGGTATGAACAACAGTTTTTTAAATCAGATGAACAACGGCACCAATACTAGCAGTATTGCTTAGTGATTTTTTCGTTGTTTTGACAAAAAAATATTATTAATATATAATTAAAACAGTGAGGTGTGTATGACTCCAGCCCAGTTACAAAGATACTTGTTGATTGAACAAGAGTTAGCCGTTGCTCAACAAACGGTTCAGGGGATACATTCAGGAAGCAGTCATTCTCCGATAGGGACTGTAAATCAGAATCCGCTGACGACCGATCCATTATCACGGAATAATGACGTCAGCACGATTACAGCTGGGTCATTGTTAGCTGGCGTTCATGCCATGAATAATGCAGTCTTGAACGTTGCTAATCACGCTTAAGTTTACAACAGCTCAAGTTAGCTAAAACGGCGCTAAGAATTTAATTTTTAGCGCTGAGATTTATCTTTTTCGTCCACCTCATGTGATATATCTTCTTCTTTTTCTTCTTCGGTTTCTCCTAATACGGCTATAAATTCCTGAAAAACAAGATAAATTGCGCCTAGCGTGAATAGAACGGGAAGAAAGATTTGCCAAGAAATATCGTATGAAACTGTGACAAAAGTTCCCACAAATACAATTAAAGAAATGAAGGTGTCATAAGAGCGGCCTAAGAGGTATTGGCGCAAGGAAAAGGGCAAACCGATTGCAAGCATGATTCCAGGCCACCAATGATTAGTGAAGATTAAAATAGAGAGATTGATCGCAAAAAGAACTGTAGAAAAATATAAAGCTCGCTTGCGCGAAGATAACTGATGAATCATGGCGTTCACTCCTGCTTACTGTTTGCGCAGCGTAGCATGAACTTAGCACACTGTCAAGTCGTGCAGGACAATCGCGTCCATATAATTGTGTAAATTCAGATCGATGACTCAAAAAAATGGTGAGTCATTCATCGTTCTGTTAGTTAGGACAAACTCCTTGCTAATGAAGATGTGGTTTGTCTTAAAATTATTATCTTAAATATGGCTTCGACGCCTTTATAGTTCGTCCACAAATACATCGATGCATTCCACAACAGTTCTGGGGTGAAGCTTGAAAAGAACGCTTGCAATATTTGTATATTTGATTCGAGGAACTGGTCAGAAGTTATTCCTTTTTTGAGGAAAAAATGGCGTATCATGCCAATTGACTGAATTATTGATGCCGCAAAAGAGCTGATCGAAGCTTCAACAAAAGGTTCTATTATTCTGTTTTGACCGACTAAACCAAATATAGACCATGTTACGAGCGAGAACGCAGCTTTTGCTAAGAAAAAGGGCACACTAGATATATAAATAGCGCCCCTGATTACTTCGAGTGGTTTTCCTATAAATAATGGGATAAACTCGATAGATTGCAATCGGGATAAAGCAGCTGAAGCTATGCGTTTTGTTAATGAGATCGACTCGCTTGAGTCTCTCGCTGTGGATGTGGTGGGGGTAATCAAAGCGGGGATAGCAGCAGTCATATAAACCTCTCTTAATTAAAATAAATTTTATCATATAATATATATACTTGAAAAGTGTTTAATTTATAGAGCAAATTGCAAAATTTCTTTACCTGGAAAATGCTTTAGTTTATAGAGGTAGTTCTCTAATTGCGCGCAATTAGAGAACTACCTCTATTGGTTGACAACCCCTTAAAGCTTCAGTAGCTGATGTTTAAGCTAAGATGGAACCTGCCCAATTCATGATCCTGCGGGATTCCACGCAGTTGAAATCCATATTCTAGTTTGGCGGCCATATAGGGGATAATGCTATAATGCACCCCAGATCCAATTCCCATTAATTGCTGCCAATGAAATTGAGGTGAAACATAAGAATAATTCTGTCCCCATCCATAATCAAAAAAAGCTAAAAAGGAAAGTTCATTCGGGAGTGAAGCAAATAAAGAATAATTAGGTGTATAAAGTTCCAGATTTGCGCAGATGGCGTTATCAGCAACAAATTGTTGTTCGTAATACCCGCGCACAGTATCAGCTCCGCCTAAACCAAATTGTTCGCTAGTAGGAAGCGTATTAGAAGCTAACTGGCCACGAAAAACTCCATGACAAACCCAGCCATTTTCAAATTGATATCGATTGTCGATAGAGGCTTGAAGATAAGCGTAGCGCACATGGCTGCCGGGACGTTGCAAGTTATAGTCGAATGTAGTCTGAAAGGGAAGCCAGTTTTTCCAAAGTGAGGCATAGCCGTTTACTTTAAATGTCAATGCGTCCGTTGGCCATTTTTGCAGCAATTCATACTCAGCATAAAATTGCGTTAAATTGATAGTTTGATTTGGGGTAACCCCAGCTTCTGCCGCATTACCTACGAAAAAATAAGCGCTGGTGATGTATTTCCAGTCAAAACCAGCTGTTGCACTCGAACGGAAATTACCATAAAGGGGTCGAAATGGAATTTGATAACGTGCCGAAATCTGAACGTTTTTTCCTTCAACGGAAAACCCTGTGACATTGGGGTAGACCACGCCATAACATGCAAACACATTGAGTTGATGATGCCATGATAAAAATGAGGTGTAGCTAGCAAGAAAAGATTGGAAAGTATGAAAGTTCGGCGATGCTGTATATTGAAAGGCAAAAATATCGCCCAAATAAAACATGTTGCCGCAGCTAAAACCTCCATAAAATCGCGCTTGGTTGTTGAGTTTATAACCAGTGTTATCGGAACCTAAAAACGGTCGGATAATATATCGCTCTTTAGAAAGAAACTCTACAGAACTTGTGCCGGGTATGCTGCCAGGACTTAGAATTACTTGCATTTGGTGAAATGGATTGCGATTCATCCATGTAACGTAATCTAAGATGCTATTTTCAGTAATTGGATCTCCAGGTTTTAAAGTGCAACCGCGTGCTAAAGCCCCGGTATTAAAATAGCGCTGGCCAATGTATTGCACTTGATCTAAAATTCCTTGAAAAATTTGCATGATTAGGACTTCGTCCTCTACTTGCTGCACTTGAATGACTACTGCAACATATCTTCCTTTTTTTCGATAATAAGAAATTACGTCTTGTTTAATTGCATTTAAAATTTCTGGTGTTAATGGATGGTTTAGATAGCTTCTTAAATGTTCTTTTAATTCAGGTTCTTTCTCTTTTAACTCCAAATGAATTCCATGCTCGCGCTTGATGTTGTCAAGCGGCACACCTCCAGGAACTAAAATCAAGACCTCTATTAAGTACTTTGCGGTTTTAATCGGACGAGTAATTTCCGGAGTTGCTACTGCAGGTAAGATCTGTTGCGTATCGCGAGTTGGTTCTTCGAGCGCAGGTATGTTAGCTGATAAAGAAGCTGTGGCAAATAGAAGACAAGATGCACAATGTTTTTTCATGACAAGGTCAATGTAAAAAAAACATTGATTTTTGACAATCCCTAAGGCGGGTGCAAATTTGAGTTGCTAGATTTTATGGAATATCCTACTTTTCCAAAAAAGGAGGTTCATTATGCCTAGAGACAATGATCATAAATTCCCTGCCCGCCGCTTTTTCAACTTTCCATTTTTGGAAGATGAGCTCGATCCCATGGGAACGTCGGGATTGTCCGTATTTGAAGATAAAAAGCATGTTTGCGTAGAGGCCGATCTTCCGGGTTTAAAACCAGAAGATGTCGAAGTGACATTCGAGAAAGGCATGCTGTTGATTCGCGGAGAACGTGCAGAAGAACAAAAAGATCCCGACAAAAAATATTATCGAAAATCTTCGCATGCTTTTTCTTATCAAGTGCAAGTCCCGGGAACAATTGATGAAAAAGATGAACCAGAAGCGATTTATAACAATGGGGTCATGAAAATTTCTTTTCGCAAATCAGAAGCTTCACACGCCAAGAAAATCAATGTGAAAACAAAGTGAATACCACAAATAAAATGATTCGTTTTATTGTTATTTCTTTATTATTTACTTTTCAAGCGATAGCTGACGATGATATTGGTAAAATCATAGCTCTTGACGGCGTTGTAAACGCCGTCAGATTGCAAGAAGCGACACGTGTGTTGCAAGTGGATTCATTGATATACGAAAATGATATCATTACAGTGAATGATAATGCGCGTGCTCAAATCGGTTTCACCGATGGCAGTATCGTAAATTTAATTCCGCAAACGACATATCAAATCCTAAAATATAGATATCGATTTCCCTTCCTTAAAGATCACTTTGTAGCAAAAATCAGCAGAGGCGGTATCAACAGTTTAAGCGGCTCCATAGCTAAAAAAAATCCAGATGGAGTTTTGGTTGAAACTCCTACAGCTACGCTTGGGATCAGAGGGACTATCTTTCAAATTAATGTAGTTGGAAACAATTCGTTTTTTGGGTGTAGTTTAGGAGAAATTTCCATTCAAAATAAAAATGGAGCTCAAATTTTGGGCCCTGCTGAACAATTTACATTTGCAAGAGTTCCTTCCCAATCTAATAAAATTGTTTTATTATCGACACGGCCGCCAGCGCTCGAAACTTCGTTGTTTGTTCCTCCAACAAGAGGTCTGGATTTAGAAAAAATTGCAATCAACCCGAATTTAGGACCTTACCCACCAAGCTCTCGGCCTTCTAAAAGCAATGCGCCGGCATTAAAAACTCAAGCCCCTCCTGCTCCTAAAACTCAAACGAAAACCGCTCCACAGGCAGCACCCAGTATCATAGAAACTCCTTCAGAGGGAACGGGTCAGCCTCCAGCTGAACTATCGCGCCCGCAAAAAGGTTCAAGCGTTCAGTCGGGCAGCTGTTAGTAACCGCGATCGCTTTAAAGCCAACGTTTGCGACGAAATAAAGAAACCGCAATGGCTGAAAAAATTGCGGTGATTGCAATAACAAACCAAAATGAATGAGTGGATGTTTGCAAAGGAAGTATTACATTCATTCCATAAAACGATGAAATAATAGCGGGAATGGTGAAAATCACGGTGAGCGCTGTCAAAAGTTTAATGGTGCGATTGACATCGTTTGTGAAAATGATTTGATAGGAGTCTCTAAGGGAACGAATGCTTTTGATATTCACCCGACAAACGTCCTCAGATTGACGTATGGCAATCATCAAATCTTGCAAAAGATCTAAATCTTTTTCGTAAAAATGAATGCGCCTTTCACTGAAAAGAGTTTCTAAGACATTGCGCATAGGAACTAAAGCTGTCAAATATTGATTCAAGATTTCTTCGTTTTTGGTTAGCAAAATAATCACGTTGCTGTCGACTGCTTTCATAACTTGTTCATGGTCTAAAATTGCGTGGCGTACTCGTTTAATATTGTTATTGTAATCCTGAGTAATTTTCAAAAGAATATGCAATAAAAGCTTGCCTTTTTGGGTGGTTCCTAACTGAGTCGTTGCTAACAAAAGCTGCTCAACAATTTCACTGCGATGCGGAGAAATTGTAATTACATATGAATTTGTAAGAATTATCGTAAGAGTAGCTGTATAAAGTCCAAATTCAAGTTCACTCGGGTGGCGAATGAAAAATAAGATGTCCTCATTGACTCTTTCTGTCCGAGGAAGTTCATATTTATCGAGGCTATCTCGAATATGCGCAAGTTCTAACCCTGTTAATTCAGAAATTTTATTTAGATCTTCTAGGGTTGCTTCTTTCACATAAATCCAACTTCCTATGCGGAATTCTTCGATTTGATTAAAAGAAGTATCGCGAATTGTCTTAAAGTAAATTTCAATCATACTTTCACTGCATACCTGAGAGTGATGTTTTTAGCGACAATAGAATTGCAGAGTATGGCGCTAGTGTTACAACCTGTTCTACGATAGGTCCATCTGTTTTAAGATAATTATCCTTCCAATTTTTCTCTGTATTGAGAACTAGATGATAATCATTTCGAGGCAGAGTAATTTCAATTGGTACAGGATGAGCATTAAAACAAACATAAATAGCTCCAACAGAAAGGGCTACAAGACGAGAATCATAGCTCCAATCAGGAGCATTGGGATTTTTTCCATGCCATTGAATGTCTTGAGGATTTGGAGGTGTTGTCAACCTCAGTTCGCTATGATGTTTTCTAAAGGCTATGAGATCTGACACAAAATTTACGATATGAATATTTTTTTCACATTCATCCCATAAAAACCAATTGAGCTCGTTATCTTGTACATAAGGGTTATTATTACCCCTCCGGGTATGTCCATACTCATCTCCCATCAGTAACATAGGAATGCCCTGGGAAAGAAACAAAGCAAGAAGAAAATTTCGCATTTGCCTTTCTCTTAACAACTCAATATGAACATCTTGCGTTATTCCCTCCACGCCGCAATTCCAGTTGTCATTGTCATTGGCGCCATCTCGATTTTCTTCACCGTTATCTAAATTGCGCTTGTGTTGAAAACTAACTAAATCACGCAAACAAAACCCATCGTGAGCTGTAATAAAATTGACACTAGATGTCGGGGTAGTGTGATAAAGAAATTGCGACCCTGATAGCACAGAGGCAAAAAGACCCGCTTTGCCATTTGTACCTTTCATAAAACGGCGCGTTATATCTCGAAATCTTCCATTCCATTCAGACCAGGGCCCCCATTTTGCAAACGCTCCAAGCTGATATAGCCCTGCGGCATCCCAAGCTTCTGCTATAAGTTTTAAATGACTCAGCTGAGGATCTTTAGATATGGCTTCAATCAATGGGGGGTGAGCCATAGGATGCGAGTCGGGTCCTCGTGTTAAGATAGAGGCTAAATCAAAACGAAATCCGTCAACTTGCATTTCAGTTGCCCAAAACCGTAGACTTTCTAAAATTAGTTGTTGTACAATCGGGTTATTCGCATTAATCGTATTGCCACACCCAGTAAAATTCAGATCGTGAGAATTTGAATCCAGCATGTAATAGGTGCCATGGTCAATTCCACGCCAACAAAGCGGCTTTTCTTCTTCTTTTCCTTCTCCTGTATGGTTGTAAACAACATCTAAAATGACTTCTATGCCATTTTCGTGCAAAGCGCGGACTAGCTCTTTAAATTCTGTTACAGCTTCTCCAAGTATTGGATTGGAAGCAAAGCTTCTTTTAGGTGAAAAAAACGAAATTGGTTGATAACCCCAATAATTCAGTAAATGCTGCCCCGTTACCGGATGAACCGAGCGGCTGGAGGTCTCGTCAAATTCATAAATCGGCATGAGCTCGACTGCATTTACTCCCAATTTTTTCAAATATGGAATTTTTTCGATCATTGCGCGATACGTACCGGGCTTAGAACATTGAGCTGATGGATGAATTGTAAAGCCCCGAACGTGCATTTCATAGATAATGAGTTCGTTTGGAGCTATCTGGGGACGCCGACTATTTTTCCAATCAAATTCCTTCGAAATAATAAAAGGGGATCTAACAGGAGCCATAAAATGACTTTTTCCCCATTCGGGGGAAGCGTCTAAGATTTTTGCAAAAGGATCTGATAACCAACGTGTTGAGGTTTTTTTTTCGGGTGTTGCTTTTGCGATGACGCTAAGGGCATAAAGAGCATTGGAAGGAATGTTACGCAATCGAATCGACCAATAAGCGTCATCGGAACAGGTCATAGCGAGCAAAAGATCAGGTTCGCTTTTTTCTGGAGAAAAGAGAGCTACCGACACAGACTCAGCACTTTTAGAGTAAACTGCTAAATTCCAGTCAGAGCCTCTTTGTGAGAGGCCAAGCGGCGAAATAGAACCGGGAAAAGACTGGACTTGTTGAAAATCGCTCATCTCTTTTTCTTTACAGTGTTTAGCTTTTTTGAATCAATGAAAGCGATTGTAAAATTGTTTCAGGCAAACGCACTTGCGAAGAACTGAGATTTATGATAAGTTAAGGTGAGTTGGGCGTTTTTTTTGATGATAAGCGCCGTAAAGCTTTATATTATACTGAGTAACTAATCTCTCAGAATATTGAAAATCCATTAGGAGGAAACAATGTCCTTTGAAAATGCCAAGGCAAACCTGCGTGAATTTGGCAAAGAATTGAATTTAGAGGGGCTAGATTTTGACGAAAACAATACTTGTATTCTCGGAATCGACAACGCTTTTTCTTTGCATATTACCTACGAGCCTAACTCAGATCGCCTGTACCTGTATTCACCAGTACTAGATGGCCTCCCAAAGGATGATCGCATCCGCTTGAAGCTCTATGAAAGACTGATGGAAGGTTCCATGCTCGGCGGTCAAATGGCGGGCGGTGGCGTTGGAGTGGCCTTGAAAGAAGAGTTGATTTTGATGCACTGCGTTATTGACATGGGTCTAGGAGTTGAAGCTTCTGCCCTTCGTAGATTCGCAGCCCTTTTCGTTGAAACAGTGGAAAAATGGCGCGAAATTGTTACTAAAATTTGCGCTGGCGAAGAACCTGGGCCATTCCAGCTTCCTACGCCTCAACAAGCTCACCCTTCTCAGCAACAACCAGTCGGCGGAAAACCCGGCGAACGATACATCAAAATTTAATTTTTTTGGGCGGATAATTTCGTTATTCCGCCCTAAAAGGGCGGGGCTTATAGCCCTATTTTATTCAAGTTAATTTAACTTTTTTGCGTAGCACGACCAATTGCCTCAATTAGATCGGGATCTTTGGCTTCAATACCTTTTTCAATGAGCTTGACGCTAGACATAACGGTCGAGTGGTCTCTTCCAAAATATTTTCCAATTGCTTGAAATGGCCATTTTAAAAAATGGCGGAATAGATACATGGCCACTTGCCGGGGTTGGGCAAATTCGCGGGATTGTGCTTTTCCTATTAGATCTTCTGAAGCAATGCCAAAATGAGCGCTGACAGTTTTGATTAGAGCTTCTGGGGTTGGTAGTTCAGATTTTTTAATATCGGCGAGTAATTCGGCGGCCATTTCCGGGGTTACCACAGTTGTTGTTTGGGTTCGGATGACCAAGGCTTGCAAAGCGGTAATGGGGTCTGAGGAAAAGTGAGTGCATAGAAAATCTTGTAGAGCTGATGAGAGCTCAAAATGCCAAAGATTCGCTTTTTTTTCTATAATTTCCTTCATGGATACTGATGTAAGCGGGGTGGAAATTCCCCATTCAAAGCGCGAAACTAGACGTGGTTCTATTTCTTTCAGTTTAAATGGGGGAAGGTGACTGGCTAGAATGATTTGTTTTCCCGCGGTGTGTAAAGTATTAAAAGTATGAAAGAACTCTTCCTGTGTAGCATTTTTGGCTGCGAGTTGATCGACATCATCAACGAGTAGAAGATCAATGTCGCGATATGCATTGCGGAAGCGATGCATTTGGCCTGCGCGGATCGCAGCAACAACATGGTCGGTAAATGTTTGGGTGTGTACATAGCGGGCTCGAACGCCTTGTTGCGTAAAATGTGTTGCTGCTGCCATTAGAAGGTGTGTTTTCCCAGAACCATGAGCCCCGTATAAATAGATGGGGTTAAAAAGAATCGAAGGACTTTCGAAAAGCAATTTATATGCCATCACATTCCCACTTTGAAGAATAAATTGTTCTCGTATAGCACTAGGATCTAACGAGTCTGGATAAAAATTGATGATAGGTAGGGGAGATGGGGAACTGGCGGGCTTAGCTAATTGATTTTCTTTAGTTTCTAGATGTACGCGTATGGGACGGAAATTTGAATTGATAAAAGAGTTTTTTAGACGATGACGTACATGTTCTTCAAACCAGGAAGCAGCCATTGGATCGGGCGCTTCTAAATACAAATTTGCAGCATCGAATCTCGCCACTTTTAAAGGTCGGATCCACTTGTCCACAGGAGCAGCTCCTAATTGCTGCTCCAAATGCGACAAAAAGTTTTCCCACTCTTTCAAATTATCCCTTCAATTTTGATGTAAGCCATTTTTGTTGTGCGATTCCAAGCAAGGTAGAAAACATGAAGTAAATATTCAGCCCTGAAGGAAAACCATAAAACATCGCAGTAAATACGACAGACATCATTGTACCCATCATTTTTTGCTGTTGCTCTGCTTCAGTGAGTTGAGATGGATCTTTCGGTGTTTTTTGCGTCATTTTTCCTTGAATGTACATGACAACACCTGTGAGAATTGGCAATAAATGAAACTGATTACCGATAATCCAAAGTGGTTGACCCCAACTAAAAAGAACATCTGGTGCAGCTAAATTGTCGATCCACCCCGAGATAAAGGGGGCGCCACGTAGGGGAAAACTCGATTTGAGCATATAAAACATGCCAAAAAGAAACGGCATTTGCAGAAGCATCGGAAGGCAGCCAGAAAATGGATTTACGCCAGCTTCTCTGTAGAGGTTCATGATTTCCATTTGACCTCTTTTGGGATCGCTTTTGTATCTATCTTGCAGCGCTTTGATCTTTGGCGCAACTTCTTGCATTTTTACCGTGGATCGAATAGACCAATTATTCAAAGGGTACATCATAGCTCGAAGTGTTATAGTGAGCAAAACGATAGATATAGCCCAAGATCTGCTGATCAAGTAAAATAGCTGCATCAATAGAAATAAAAATTTTGAAAATGGTTGAGAAATAAAGGAAAACCATCCTTGAATGGATATGGCAAGCGAATATTCGGGGTTGTAATTTTTAGATGGTTCTTCATAAAGAGCGTCGAGATCACTAAGCAAAGCGCCATCATACGGGCCGGCAAAAATACGAAATTTCGTCAAGCCGCTTTTCAAGGGCAGCGCAGTAGTATAAGCAGGGTAGTTTGCTGCGGGATATAGGTCGTATGCGTGATCGATGATGCTTAAACGGGTTGGGACGACGGCTCCGGGAATCATTTGAACTTTATAACCAACTCCAATTTTGCTTAAAGGGTCGACTATCAGGCCTAAAAATCCGTTGCAATTGCTGATCCAATAAGGACTGACGTTTTGATCGATACGGCCTTGTTCGTCGGGAAGTTTGATCTCTTCTACTTCAGCGCCGTTTGGTTTTTTAAGTTGGTATTTAAGTTGAGGGACGTAAGAGCCTCCTACAATTTCGACGTCGGGCACTCCAGATGAAAGCCATAAACCCTCTCCTTCGCCGTCAACTTGAATTTGTAATTCTAAGCAATAAGGTCCGTTGCGCTCTTGGGGTACGCTATAAGTTTTGGAGATTCTTCGTCCTGCAACAGTTCCTTCAAAGCGAATTTGATTTTGAGAAAATTCTGCAACACTAAAACGAGTATTGGCGCTGCCGGTTTGATCGGCAGTGATGTTGAAAGCGTAATATTGAGGGGAAATGGATGTGGTTTCATTGCCTTCAACATCTAAAATTGGGCGGCGAAGCAGGGGATAGTAGCCGCCGAGAAATCCTTCAGAACGAACAGTGTCGCGGCCGTCTATAATCGCGTGATATGGGCGAAGGGGGAAGCGAGAGTTTTGAGGGGATTGAGACAAAATGCTTCGATCGATGTCAATTTCTTTTACGATGCTTTGAGAATCGCGGCTGGATTGAAAGGGGAGATTGATTTCAGCAAGAGCGCCGCCTTTGGTGGAAAATACCAATTGTTGATAATCGTTTTCAAGGACATAAAATTCTTCATCTCCGGTGGACGCTGTCGCAACTGTCTGTTGCTGCGCAATTTCAGGGATGGGACGACTGATTGGCTCAGCCATTGATATTTCGTTGACTGATTGCGGATCGCCTCTCCAAAGATCGAAAACAGTTTGAATTGCATAAAATGACAAGCTTACAGCAATGACGAAGGTCAGTGATCTTTTATCCATTTTTAGTCTCTCTTAAGGTAGGTACATAGTAGCAGGTTCTACGAAAGATGTACACATAGAAAATGGTTCTAGTCAATTTGACTAACCTGGTACACTTGCTTTTCGTAAAAAAATGGGTTTAACATGTATTTAAGGGATCTCCCAACAGATGCCGTTGTCCATGTAGCTAGTTTTCTGTTGCCTCGTGAGGCGATTTCTTTCATTCATTGTGTCAACTCAGGTGCTCATTCAAATTGGCTATCGAATCGTCAAAAATT
This sequence comes from bacterium, assembly GCA_021781995.1. Lineage (GTDB taxonomy): Bacteria > Chlamydiota > Chlamydiia > Chlamydiales > SM23-39 > CAITMJ01. The sequence continues at coordinate 110,231 of JAJXVT010000001.1, forward strand.
GAAGGCGAGAGCAGATTGTGCTTTGGATGCAATTGCAGCAGTGCAGCGATCTCTTGAATCGATGGCTCGCCGGGCGTTCCCTCAAGTTATATTCCATCTTAATTTGAGCGATAAAATGTCTTTTTTTTCTCCTCTGCGCAGTTCCTGTGTGATTGCTCAATTGTATTATGATTTAAGAGCAGTTCGCAATACGCGTCGAGAAGATGCAGGCTTATTTCATTTTGCCATGCAGATGGTTCGTTTAGATCGGATTCCAGAGGCTCTTAGCGCATCGAGGGACATTCGATCTTTGCGCGGAATTGACGGGGTTTATGCTTTGGAGACTCTTTCTGCTTTATCATCTATTACGCCGGAAAATGTTCTGGGGGCGGCGTGGCACATACCAGATCGGGCAGTGGAGGAATTGCTGGCTCGGGGACGTGTCGAGATCGCTTTGCAGATGATTTTGCAGATCGAAAAACAATCTTTAAGAGAGTCGATTTTTGAACGGCGAATGATTCCGTATCTGGTTGAAACAAGACGTTTTGATGCTCTTTTAGAGTTAAGGCCGCACCTGCAGCCGAGATTACGGGATCGTATTCATCAATATATCGGGCTGGAATGTGCCGTTCAACGTGTGTTTTCCGAAGCTATTGTATGGATTGAATTGATCGAAAATGACGCTCTTCGCCGAAACTCTTATGCTCAAATGCGAAATAAAGTATTCAGAATACCTGAGTTTTTTAATTCTGTTTTTGTTTTAGAGGCTATTTCTAGAGATGAGGAGCGTTTGTGGTTTTATCGATCTGTATGTAAGACTATGATGAGTTGCGAAGATAGAGAAGAGGTCTTTTACGGAGCTGTTAGGCAGATTGCAAATCGACAAGAGCGTGACCTTTGGATTTGTAGATCTTGGATTCCCGCATTGATTTCTCTTCAATCTTGGGGAATGGTCGCGGTATTGGAAAGGCAAGTGTTTTCAATAGTTAAATTGAGGAGCTTGTATCGAGAATTGATTGTGCCTCAAATGAGTGAGTTGGCATCTTTGGCTCGCTCTAGCGCTGCCCGTGAGCGATTAGCGAAATTCGAGCGGCTTGGCGTGTATCTAGACGGGCTGTCCATGCGCATTTGCGAACAGTTAATTCCAGAACAAAATTTAGCACTTGCCTTAGAAATGCTAGAGGATGTTGTGCATCCACCTCTTGGTAACTTAATTTGTTTTGAAATAGCAAAAGCGGCTTTAGCAGATAATGATCTTCGTTTTCTTTGCGATTGCATTGAACGAATGAGCGTCCCGTATGAACGAAAGGGCTTTTTTTTAAAAGAACTAATTCCTCATTTTTTAAGACAAGATGCGCTAAATTTGCTTGGGCAATGTATGAATTTCGTAGAACAGGAAGTGCGAAACCAAATAATTAAAGATATGATTGTTCCATTTTTAATTGCGCAGCAGAGGTGGGGGGAAGCTTGTTTTGAAGCTGAGCAAATCTCTGATGGGTTTATGAAAGATGTGGTTTTCGCCAAGGACATTATCCCAGCGCTTGCTGCTGCCGGTCAATTAGAAACGATGTGTAATGCGGCCAGGCAAATCGTGCAAATCCCCGCGCGCAATGTGGTTATTGCAGATATTGTTGTGCCCAATTTAATTCAAAGTGGAAATATGCAGCAAGCGGAGGAATGGACTGCTATTGTTATAGATCGAAATACGCGCGATATTTGCTACGGTTTTCTGTTAACCGCTAGGTTAGAGCGCCGAGAGATTCGCGAAGTTTTAAGAGTTTTTTCTTTGATCAATAATCGAATGCTGCGAATCGATACGTTAGCTCCGGCTTTAGTCAATCATGAACATTTAGAAGATGTTTTGTCTATTGCACGAAGTATAGCTCAAACCGATGACTCTGTATTTATGCTTAGGCAAATTAGCGATGCTTTTATGTTAGCAGCTAAATTAGAACAAGCCAGGGAAGTAGCAAGATGTATTTTACAAGAAGATGAGAGGAATAATGTATTGGCAGAACTAGAAAATCATCCGGCGCGCGCTCATCATTATCGCCAGATCTTAATTCCTAATTTAATACACGCAATGCAACATGATAGAGCGTTAACTTTTGCCAATTTGATTGCTCCAGGGCCTGTGCAAGATGAGACAAGAGAATATATCATTGCCGATTGTATGATGCGAAGGCTCTGGGATACGGCTGCTTCTGCAGCTATGGGCATCACGGCAGAGGCAAAAAGAGATCGAATTTATAAAAGAATAGCCGCCCGTTGTATTTTATATGCGGAATTTGATCGGGCTTTCGGGGTTTCTCAAAGAATAGTTAATGTTGATTTGCGAACTCATGTTCGTCATAGAATCACATTGATTGCTTTAGTTGTGCAGAACGCTCGTTTTACGCGTTAACAAGAGAGTTTACTGTTCGCGAGTTTGGATTTTTTCTTCAAGGGCTGTAATGAATTGAAGAAAAAGATCTGTAGAGCGAAGGTTGTCTAGCCAATCATCTTCTAAAAGCTCTTCCATCGAAGGCAATGCTCGCGCCGAGAGGGCTTGATAAATGAAGGACATGGATTCTTGTGTTCTTCCTAAAATGGAATAAAGGCAGGCTAAATTATAATATGCAAAGCAGTTGCCTAGCTGGCCTGCTTTGAGCAATTTTCTTTCTGCATCGAGGTAGAGTTGATCCATGAACACATTGTCTATAGTGTGATGAGCTAAATGGATTAGGCACAATCCCCATTCTAGCCAGAGCGCTTCATTTTCTTCGTCCTGACGCGCAGCCAATCTAAAAGATTGGATAGCTTTGCGATAATATTCAGGTTCAGTGCTTAGATGGCCGCATTGCATCGTGCAAAGAGCCATGCGTAAATGGAGTTTGGGGAAGTCGGGATCGATTAATAAAACGTGGGAAAACGCTTCTAAGGCTTTGAGTAGGTCTTTGTCTTCTCCGGAGTATTCTCCTAGCCATTCTAGGGCGCAGCCGTATTCGAAAATCCATTCTGGGTGATGTAAAAGCGCCGCTCTATGATTTTGCAGTAGCGATTCAAATAAAATAATCGCTTGATCTAGAGCTGAGGAATCGTCGATGGCTTCGCTATAGTGTAAAAAGGCTGCTGCGGTGTCGAAAATAAGTGGAGGGCAAGAGGGTTTAAGGTCCATGGCTTTGGCCAGAAAACGAGGTGCTCGCTCGATCATAATCGCATCATCGGTAAGATCGGCTGCGTGTTTATGGGCCAGACCGAGTGCATGCCAAATTTCTGCGTTGGTCCTATCTAAAGAAAGCCCATATTGCAGTTTTTCTATAGCGAGGTGATCGTACTCAGCATCTTCATAGTATTGAGCAAAGCTCATGCAGCAAATGCCATGGGCATACCATAGATCCGGATCGTCAGGAAACAGGTCTGTGGCCTTTAAAATTTTTTGCTCAGCTTCGACGATAAGATCTAGGCGATTTGTTTGTGCGCCAAGATATGAGAGCGATTCGACCCACTGCGCCATGATTGCACTGTCTTTGGGCGCTAAACTGGCTGCTCTGGCGCACTTTTCAATGCTTGAAATGAGCGCTTTATGATCTTTATTTAACCGCCCTGTTTCAGCGAGTAGTTGCGCCCAGGAAAGCCATATATCGGCGTCGGCAGGTTGGAGGCGGACAGCTTTTGCATAACAATCAAATGCTTTTTCGGCATATCGGCCATCTTGAGAATTTAAATACAGCTGCGCGTAGCTTTCAGCCAATGCAATCCGACCGTCAAAATAATTTTCCATTTTTTCAACGCTGCGCTGCAGCATTTCCACTGCTTTTACGAGATAGCGCGTGTCGTTGATCAAAAGCCCAAGCTCTAGGTAAGCATTTCCATAATCATGCCAAAATTCTGCTTGAACGTCCGGATTTAGGGTCAGGGACTGTTCAAACGCACAAATGGCTAGATGAAGGTCTAAAGCCTCGCCTGAATGTGTGGCTAATTCGGTCCAGACGATGCCATAATCCCAATGTAGCTCGGCTAACACTGAATCTGGCTGGCCTTCGCTCATGCGAAGAGCTTTTTGATATTTGCTTTGGGCTTCTAAATGAAAATGGTGTTCTTCATGAAAGCGCCCGAGCTGAAGAAGAACATTGCCCCAAGCGACCCATGCATCAAATAGGGTAGGCTCTAGTTGGGTGGCAATCTTAAAATGTTTACTTGCCAAAAGGAGGGCCTTTTCTTTTCCTTCCTCTGATCCATATTCAAAAAAGGCGAGTCCTTGCCTGTACCAGATACGCGGATTTTCGGGCCATAAATTGGCAGATGTTTCAAATAAAGAAAGGGCTGTTAGATTGCCTTGAAGGAGCGCAAGTTCCCCTTGAGCAATGGTTTGCAGTGCCAAATCTTTTTTTTCCTGATCGGACAAGTGGTTCCAAGTCTTGGGTTCAGATCCGAGGGCAGCTGTGGCTGCCTTGCGGGGGAAGAAGCGGTAGAAGATGCGTCGCAGTGACAATGTCTCTGGCATCGAGTTTCCTCCGAGGAATGGAGCGGATTATAAAACAAGGCCGTTTTTTTGCCCAGGTTGTATCTCATATCTTTAATAATGAGTTAATTAAGACTTTTCGATCCGCTTTAAAACCGGTTTGCTCTAACGGGTGGAATTCGATAGGGATTTTGTACTTTGGAAGGTATTGTTGTAAGGTTATTTGAAGATGTTTTTCATTGATGGAGTGGACAGTGCGTAAAAATGCGACAGGGCGGGTACCGAATTGAGGATCTGATTTGGGTACGACAACAGCTTCTAATACGTCGGGATTTTCCAATAGGATTTGTTCGATTTCTTCAGGTTGAATATTTTCTCCGCCGGAGATGAAGAGATTGTCTTTACGACCGATGATGCTATATCCAAGTTCTGCATCAAACGATGCGAGATCTTTGGTAGCAAACCATTGGTCTTGCAAATGAGTTTTGGGGGTTTTGGTGAAAGGTTGATTTTGTTCATTTGCATATCCGTGAAATAAAGAAGCTCCGCGCACGAAGATTTCTCTATTTTCGAGTTTGATCTCGTGGCCGGGAAGTGGATGTCCGAAGTATAAACGACCGTTTTTCCATTTTGGTTTCTGCGCTAGTACAGCAGAGCTCATTTCAGTAAGGCCGTAAGTGACTATAATCGGCAGCATTGGTTCGGTAGCATAGATAGGGGCGCCTCCGAGTAAAATGCATTTTAGCTTCGGATGGATGGGCCAGCTGCGGTAGAGTTGCGTGGGGACATTGGAGATGTGTGTGATGTTTAAATCCGTTGGATTGAGGATGATTTGCGCGCGAGCTAAAATGCATCGAAATACAATGCTAAGGCCGCCGACGTGGTAAAGCGGTAAAGAAAGGAGCCAGCCGTCTTCTGGAGCGAGGTTTACAGTGGGGATGAGGGCGCGTGCATTGGAAAGAAAATGACTCAGTGAAAGACGGGCAAGTTTTGGCGTGGCAGTGGATCCGGATGTGAATAAGAGCACTTGGGCAAAAGGGGCTTGAGCGAGTTGTTGTATTTGCTTTTCGATTTGGATTGATGGAAGTCGAAGATTGAGCGGGCAAAAGGGGATGTTTTGGCGCAGTGCGGCGAAGAGTTTAAGTATTGCCGAGATACTGGGCGGTTCTATGAGGATGCAGCGAGGGCTGTCAAATCGAATAGTATTTACAAGTTCGTCGAGCTCTTTGAAGGTAAAACTTTGATGGCGATCTTTTAAGGCAGTGAGATTTGGGGTGTCTAAAGCTGCTTGTCTTAGGGGGCATTCCATATAAATCGTCCATTTTCAATGATGGGAGGAGGGAAAAGTGTATGTGAGGAAAGATAGCTTTCAAAATCAAGACCATGAGGGCGTGTTGGATTGTATTGAGCGGCCAATTGGGCAATTCTCAGCAAGCCTACCGTGCTTTCATAAGCAAAAGTAAAAATGAGCTCAACTCCGGGCGGTGGAGTGGGGATAGTTCCTGTAAGCGTTGGCTTGACGACGATGGTTTTTAGGGTGGCAATTGGCTCATGGGCAAAACGGGCGGCTGATTCGTCGAGGGCAATTGGAAATCGAGTTTGATTTGAAAATATTATGAGGTCTTGAAGCTTTTCGGTAGGTTCTTCAAAATAATCGAAGTCCGAGGCGTTAAAATGGGATGCAAAGCGCAGAAGCTTGTTCAGAGGCCATTTTCGATTGAAATCGAGTCTTAAGGGAACTTGTTGATGGCGTTGAACGAGTTTTATCGCATCTTGAAGGCCAAGGTGGCCTACTTTGAGTTTTAGCACTGAAAATCCGGGGCGGTACTGTTCAAAGGCGTTGATTGGAAGATCGAGGTGTGTGGGCATGGGGGTATTTAAGGATGCTAGGCCAAAACGAACCGATGGACTATCGCACTTGCCTTCTTTTAGTTGCTTAAACGCGTCGGCAAGAGTTTCTTGGCTCCAATTTGGCAAAGGGGCAACTTCAGAGAGATTTTTATCGTGTTGTAAAATCAATCCTTCTCGAGTCGATCCGTTTTTTAAAACGGTGCTGTAACGGCGGATTTGCATGATTCTAAAACGATTGCAAATGTTAAAATAGCAAGCACTAAGGCTGTTTTAGGCAGTAAGGGAGCTTTTTCTGCATCGGAGAAGGCTTGCTTTACAAGAATGTATCCTAAAGCTAGGCAAAACAGTGGGGAGTAATAACCGGCAGCGTTAGGGAGTAAAATTCCAGCGATTAAACAGACAGCATATTCATATTGGCCAAAATAAGTTCCAAAACGAACTACTAATGTATTTTTTTTCGCAATGCGATCGGTTTTTTCGTCTCGCAGGTTATTTGCGATCAATATCGCTGAAGCGATAAACCCGGGAGAAAGACTGAGAAAAATGGCATCGAGTGTAATTGTGTGCCGTTGCACAAAATACGTGCCTAATACTGCGACCGGACCGAAGTATGTCAGCACAAATAATTCTCCTAAACCTAGATATCCCAAAGGGCGAGGTCCTCCTGTGTAGAGCATGCCGAAACCAATAGAACTAATAACAAAAGCTAAAGACCAAAGGCCGCAAGCCAAAACTAACGGTATGCTTGCAGCGAATGAAGCTGCAAAAGCTAATAAAGATAAATTGTGCATCGCTTTAGGAGAAATCCATCCCATAGCAACTGCGCGAGGCGGTCCAATTCTTTGATCATTATCGGCTCCTTTTAAAAAGTCAAAATAATCGTTTGAAAAATTGGTGCCGATTTGCACAAGAAGCGAAAATAACAAAGAGTATAAAAACAATGAGATGGATAACGAACCGTCTTTGTAAGCAAGAGCAGCTCCAATTACGACAGGGCTGATGCCGGCGATCCAGGTTTTAGGTCGAGAAGCGAGGAAAACAGATTTAAGAGCGCTTGGGGAATTGATCATAACTGGGTGTTCTCTTTTCTAAAAAGGCGTTTTTTCCTTCCTGACCTTCTTCGGTCATGTAGTATAGCATCGTGGCATTGCCGGCGAGTTCTTGCAAGCCTGCCTGGCCGTCGCAGTCGGCGTTAAAAGCGGATTTTAAGCAGCGGATTGCAAGAGGGGAGAGGGCTAAGATTTCGCGGCACCATTGAAGGGTTGTCTGTTCTAGGACTTCGTAAGCAACGACTGTATTGACAAGGCCCATTTGCAGGGCTTCTTGCGCGTTATACTGACGACATAAAAACCAGATTTCGCGAGCTTTTTTTTGTCCTACGAGGCGCGCTAGATAACTCGCTCCAAATCCACCGTCAAAAGAACCCACGCGAGGCCCCACTTGCCCGAAAATGGCGTTGTCTGCAGCAATGGTCATATCGCACACGACGTGCAGCACATGTCCGCCGCCGATGGCGTAGCCTGCAACCATTGCAATCACCGGTTTGGGACACGAGCGGATGTCGCGTTGAAAATCGAGCACGTTGAGACGATGAGCACCTTTATCGTCAGCATATCCGGCGCTGCCGCGAATTCGTTGGTCTCCGCCAGAACAAAACGCCAGCTTTCCTTCGCCAGTTAGAATAATCACTCCAATTGATTCGTCGTGGCGAGCATCTTGCAATGCATGGATCATTTCATCTACTGTCTGCGGGCGAAAGGCATTGCGCACCTCGGGTCGGTTGATGGTGATTTTGGCGATCCCATCGAGCTTGTGGTATTTAATGTCTGTATATTGGCCTATGCTGACCCAATTGTCTGTCATGAGCATGTCAAAATCCTTGAGATTTGATGAGCGAGAGCCTGTGGTTCTTCTAAATGAATCGCATGCCCGGCGTTGGGAATGATCGTATGGGGATGATTTTTATAATGTGCGCGATAAGCATGGTCCAATTCTCCGACGATTAAATGGGTATTTTTGGGTAAATAGCATGAATAGTCATCTTGCTTGCCAAGACTATGGTATTGAAGCATGTGAATCAATATTTCTGGAGTGTGTGTTTGGCGCATCGTTAAAACATCTCTCTTTGATCGCAGTGAATGGAAGAGCTGTTGATCGTACCAGTGAGTTATAAATGAGTCAATGGGGGTATTTTGAATTTGCTTCATCAACGCGCAGTCTTTCAGCCATCTTTGCTTGCGTTTTTCTACTGGAAGTCCCAGATGTGCGGAAATCAAAATGAGTGTCTTGATTTTTTGCGGGTTTTTTATTGCATAATCTAAAGCAATACGCCCTCCCATCGAATAGCCGATGAGATGAATCGGTTCTTCGATCGCATTTAAATCAAACGGGTATTCCAAGGCTATGGAGGCAGTTGCAAAATTAAGCAGCTCTGCCGCTTTCGCAACCGGCCTCAAAATCATCGATTTTTCTGGGCGCTCAAGTTTTGCAACTACCTCTATGGATTGGCAGATATTTTTTCGCACCTCATTCCAATCGCTTGCGCGCCCAAGAAAACCGTGCAGAAAAATCATTCTAATAACAGAAATTGGATCATAGTTTACCAATTGGCTCTGCTGGAGTCTGGATCGCTCCAATCCACATGAATGCGAGAGGAAAGATGTTGGACTTGCGAAGCGGAGATGTGCGTTTTACCTAAATACAGTCGTTCAATCGTGGAAGGAAGAATAGGGAGGGAGGAAATTCTTAACCCCCTGATGTTCAGTTCTTTAATTCTAGTAGACGCTAGGTTGATAGACTCAATTTCATTATCCCCTTCCAAGGCTAAGCGCTCAATGGAAAGCGAACTTAAATCAGGAAGGTCGCACAATTGAATACAATAAGAAAGATCGAGTGTCTTAAGCGTGTGGGGCAAACCACCCAAATGGGTCAAGTCGTGGCATTTGCGCAGACTCAATTTTTGTAAGTGGCAAAAGTTAGAGATATTTGGTAATTGCTGCAATAATAAAGCACCATCAAAAATCAAAATTTGAATTCTTTGAATTAGATCTTCTGGTAAACTGCGAACCGCTTCTTGTATTTCTTCATTGCTCGCTAATGTTTTATTGAGTCGAAGAGTAGTGTGTTCGTCAATCCAAAAAGATGTGCTCATGTTTCACGACAATACGCAAGAAGTGCTTTGAAGTCCAGCTCAGATTCATAAACCCACCCCGGTTGAGGTATAACTTTGCAACTGACACTATGAGCATATGAGGTAAATACAAGGCGCTGGATAGAATCATTGAATCGAAGAATTTTATCTGAGGTTTGTAGATCTAATTTTTGTAATGTAATTTCTCTTGATCTCGACATGCAATCTGAAATAAAACGTTCTTCATCTGGTTTTATAAACACAGTTTCATCTTGATGTTCTCCAAAATTCATTTTTGGAACTCCGCAGCGAGCTTTGATAATAGATAAAATGGCAGGAGATAATTCGACTCCTAAAACTTCTTTTAAAGCCATAATTAATATGTAGACCCTATCCGACGCTAATATACTTTCGTCTAAAGGAATTAAAAGTTTCTGTGGATCTCGACTTAAAACTAATTTTATTTGATCTTCTGATAGTCCTGTATGTTCCATTAAAAGAGCTACAGTCGCACTATAAGAAAGGATTCGATTTCGTTTTAGAGTTTCTAATTCAGAAGCTTGAAAATATAAATTCCAAGCCTCTTCACTGAGCGTTGTTATCTCCCTTTGTATTGATGTGCTCTGATTTTCTAAAACTTTTGAAGAGCGAGATAGAGCAACCAATCTACATACGCTGGATATAATGCGTTCGCTATATTTAGCTTGTGCAATTAGTTCACTAGTTGATGGTTGATGAAAATGACTTTGATACATGCTTAAATTTTCTAGGGCAGAAGAAGCTAACTGCAATGCAGAAGCAGGGGTTATTAGCGATGTTTGTAAATGAAAGCCTATCGGCTGATTAGGAGATAAGTAGCGTTCAGTGTGCATACGTTCGACTTGCCGACGTGCCATTTGCCCTATTGGGCTTTCGCAAATATCGCGAAAAGCGCCCTGGGTAAGGTAACTTTCACCTAAAAACCAAGTTCTAAGAGCTCCTAACGCTGCGAGCTGAACCTGAATTAAATCTCGCTCTTCGTTCAATTTCTGGTCGCTTCGAAAAATCGTCGGCCGCAAACTTATGAGTTTTGCTTGTAGCTTATCCATATATCTGCAAATTTTTATTAAAGTGTTGGCTTTTGTATTTTCAAAAGCCAACAAAAAGGCATCTGGAGAAAGTTCAGAAGAAGGCACAGCAGGCCTACGCACCGCACGTACGACTTCTAATCGAAGCTGCCTCGCAATCTGTATAACGCCTATGAGAGATCTTGAAATCGCTTCTGCTATCGTTGGCGATAATTGAGGGATAAGTTTTTGTCGAAACCATTCAAGACCGGCGGTTGTTAATCCGCAATTTTCTGGATGTTCTGAATTGCTTTGCCGTAAGATCTGTAAGGCAATTGCATTGAGTTCGACCATTGCGTATCCAGCGAGTCCTTTTTCCGTGAAGAGCTGTTCTTGGGTATTTAAGGTAGAAGCTGAGTGGCGCACATAAAATTCGGTATCGAGCAATACCCCCGGCAGCGATTGAAAAAGACGCCAACATACCGTATCGATAATCAACTTTTCTACAATTTGCATTTCTTCTGACATGCCGCTCGGAGCTTCATAAACGCTGTCGATGTCAGAATCCCATCCGGACGTCCCACTAGCCAAATGTGTTCCTGGAGGATCAAAGCCCATCGTTTTCATAGCATTTAAGGCAAGGCTCGTAAGACGCTGGACAGCCTCTATCCGAAAGGCTTCCATAGATTGGCCGTCAATAGGAGTTGACATATTTTGCGTTCCTTTCAACGCTTTCCAGCCGCCGGCTGAGGTCAACATGTGAATTTTTGCCGCCTTTGTATAGGCCCAAACTTCTAAATCCGCCCACTGCTCGGGACATCGTTGTTCCATCCAAGCTGCCAGTTGCTCTACTTTGTGATCAAATGTATGGGAGTTCGTGAAAATAGAGCAAAGATCGCTTGCACTTTGTCTTGGATTGGCGATGCGTCGAGGGGGTAAGGGCGAAAATGAGAAGGGTCGGAATCCTGGAATCTTCACCATAATAATGGTGTTTAAAAGAATCTTAATTAATTAGCAATTTTTTAGACCAAATTGCACAATCATTTCCTAATAAAAAACACTTATTTAGCTCGTCAGTTTTTGGTGAAAAGCCGCATTTTCTGGGCGTGAGTTGGTGATTTCAATAATGCAGGAAGAATCGCATTTCGGCCATTGCAGGTGGGTCATTCGAAAATAAGGGAGCTTGAACATAGCGGCTGCATTTTGAAACTCAATACTATGTTCAAAGGCAAAAAGTTCTTGAAAACGAGGGGCATTTTTGACTGCCAGATGAGAAAAAATCCCCCCTCCACCGTTATTGGAAATGACGAGTGTGATCGGAAAGCGAGATCGCTCAATGAGTTGTAAAGAGTTGAGATCGTGAAGAGCCGTTAGATCTCCAACAAAGGCCACAAGTGGACTTTGCAAACCTTCGGCAAGGCCGGCGGCGGTTGCTAGATTGCCGTCGATTCCAGAAAGCCCTCGATTAGAAAAAAAAGCGCAGCCTGTTTTGGGAAAGAAAAACCAATCGGCTTCTCTTACTGGCATGCTAGTCCCCAAAAAAAATGCCTTCTTATCCCATGACAAGGAAGATAGGTGATGAAAAATTTGGCTTTCGGTAAATGACCTTAGTTCCATCGTTTGATTGATTTTTAAAGAAGCGCTGCGATCGAGCTCTAACCAAATAGGAAGCCAGGAGGGATCTAAGGGCGCTGTAAAATGAGGAAGAACATCAGTGTAAATTCGATCTGTAATACGAGCTGCTGGATCGTACCAGTGTCGCTGTCCATTTACATGGATGTAAGGAACCTGTGGCGCCCATTCTAAAAAACGCTTAGAAAGCAGTCTGTCGCCAAAATGAACAATGCATTGAGGATTTGGAGCATTGGGCAATACCCAGTGAAAGTGCCGAATTTGTTCACGTGAAGCCATTAAGCGTGCGTTGGATAAAATATCAGCAAAAACAGGCCACTGAAGTCTTTCAGCCAGGTCTAAAATAGGCGCTAATTCTTGCTTTTTGGCTAATTTTCCAATGGCGATCACTCCGCGAGACGGCAAGGGATATTCTTGAGATAACTGTTTGGGGGCGATGTGAAGTTCGATTGGTTTTCCAAATTCTATGTGTATGTCGCGATACAGAGGCTCTCTTAACGGACAATTGATATGAACGGGTCCTAAATCTGCCGTTGTCCGAAAAACTGCTTGAGCTGCAATCGATCGTATAGACTTGTCCGGCATGTGCGGATCTAGCTCGAATTGCCAACGTGTAAAGTTTTGAAAGATTTTAATTTGATCTGTCGCTTGATTGGCGCAAGTGTCTCTCAATTCTCCCGGGCGATCTGCAGAAAGAATGATGATGGGAGTTGAAGAGTGGTGTGCCTCCATTACTGCAGGGAGCAAATTGCCAATCGCAGTGCCGCTAGTCGCTATGATGGCTGTTGGTTTGGATTTGCCTTGTGCGCAGCCTAAAGCAAAAAAAGCTAACGCCCTTTCATCGAGATGTTTGTGAATACGGGCTTGCGGATGGTTTGCCGCTGCAAGCACCAAAGGAGTGCTACGGGAGCCTGAACCAATGCAAAAATCTTGCACGCCTTGCTGGACGAGTTGATCAATCAGCGCTTCCATAAGAAAATGTCTTTGTACAAAGAAAGTTTTGCTTCCAGTTCATCCCATTCATCAGCCGGATCTGATCCGGCAACAATACCTGTACCTGTGTAGAGCTTTGCAATATTTCCATTGAGCTCGCAACAACGAATCACAACCATCCAGTCTGATTGATCGGGGGTGCTCCACCCGATATAACCACCGTAAAACTTTCGGTGAAACGGTTCGTGAGCGCAAATCCAGTCTAAAGCGGCTTGTTTAGGAGTTCCGCACAAAGCTGGCGTTGGGTGTAGCGCTTGAAGCGCTTGACGCTCAGAAATCGTGGGAGAAAGAAGAGCAGAACCTATAGTTTTCAAATGATCTACCGTATGAGTGCTGTGAATTTGCAGCGGTGTGAAAACAACGCTCTCTTCACAATAAGGCTTGAGCGTTTCAGCGCAGTAATCTTCTACAAATTGAAATTCGCGCCGGGCTTTATCTGAATGAAAAAAACATTCAGGGGATTGTCCTTTTTTACGCGTGGCCGCTAAAGCTTCTGTACAGATTGCATTTTGCGAGCGACGCAAAATTCGCTCGGGACTTGCACCGAGAATACTGTGAGTGTCAGAAAGTTTAGCGCAAAAAAGAGCTGCTCCTGCAGACGGCAAAGCCGCTGTGATAGCAAAAGGATCTGGAGCTTGCGATAAAATCAGCGTCGTTTCTCTGGCAAGCACCACTTTTTGTAGAGAGCCTTTTTCAATAGCTTGAAGAGCATGTTCTACAAGTTTGCACCAATCATCTCGGTTTGGCGAGTCGATTCTTTGGAGAACTGGAATGGGATTGGACGGTTGAGGTAGGCGATAAATCGGCTGGCCAAGTTCTATTTGCGGTCCTTGAAACGGAGAGATAAAATAGGCGGCCGACAGAGGCGGAGCTAATCCCTCTCTTGAGCGCCAATAAATCATCGTTTTTCTCCAATATAAAGAGCTACTGAACCAAAATTGAGCCTTTTTTCTCGCACATTGACAAAGCCAGCTTGACGCATCCAATCGCAAAAAGCGCTTCCGCTTGGAAATGATTCAATTGTGCGATTCAAATAGCGGTAAGCTTCCAAATCTTTTGAAAATACAGCGCCTAATTTGGGAAGAATGGATCGTAAGTAAAAAAGAAAAAACGGGCGAATCCATGCTGGCGGCATAGCAAATTCTAAAATGATTGCGCGGCCAGAAGGCTTGAGAGTGCGGTAAATTTCTTTTAGCGATTGCGGAGGCGATTGTACGTTGCGGATTCCAAATGAAAAAGTAGCCGCGTCAAAACTTTCATTTTTGAATGGGAGTTTTTCGGCATCAGCTCTTAGAAATTCCACGCGGCTTTTAAATGACGTTTGATCAAATTTTTTTCGGCCGATACTCATCATTTCTTCTGCGAGATCAATCCCTACTAAACGATGGACGGCGACATTTTGCTGGCAAATCGCTAGCATTTGATCTCCAGTTCCGGTTGCAAGGTCGAGTATTTCAAGATGCGGTCGAGGGGGAAGTTCAGCCGCAGCTTTTTTTCGCCAACGGTGATCTTGACCAAGCGAAAGAATGCGATTTACTTTGTCATATGTAGGAGAGATGCGATCAAACATCTTCCAAACTTGTTGTCTTGAATCTTTATGCATAGCATTGCATTATGCACGAGACCTCTTTTGCTGCGCAACTGCTTCGATAGAATCAACTAAAATTCGTCAAGGAGCTGATTCCTAGTGCAATGAGAAAATATATCGACATCGACAAAAAGTCATTGAATGCAGTTACGATGGGGCCGGCAGAGACTGCCGGATCTATGCCGATACGAGAAAAGAAAAGTGGGGAGAAAACCCCGAGCAATGTTCCAGCAGCACATCCGCCGATCAAACCGATGCCAATAATGGATGCCATGAGTGCCGGGGACATAGGAGAAACATCAAAACTAAATGCAGAATTGAGAACGTATACAACAAGCCCGCAGACCACTCCGAAAATAGCTCCGGTAAACATGCCGCCGAGCAATTCCTTTACGATAGTTTCTCGCTTTGATGCCATGGAAAATCCCCCCATGGCCATGATGCGGATTAAAACCGTGCTGCACTGCAGACCGATATTGCCCGACATACCGGTGATCAAAGGAACAAAAAATAGCGCAAATGTAAAAACTCCGCCTTCATGTTGAAGAAATGAGGACATCACTCCCATATTTACAAGGCCGGCAAGAAGCGTTACTCCGAGCCAGGGGGCTCTTGTAATGAAGCGTTTTAAAACAGAGTCGTAAGAAGTAAATTTATCGTGGGTACCAGCCATTTTGGCAATGGTTTCATCGGTTAAATCTTCCATCGCCTCAACGACATCTTCATGAGCAATTACACCAACTAAATAGTTGTCGATATCCACAACTGGCAGCGAAGAAATTTCATAGCGTTCTACTAGATCGATTACTTCTTCGCGAGTCGCATCGGGCGTAACTTTATGCAAAACAGGGCGCATCACTTGCCGAAGAGGAGTGTGCTGGGGATTGATAATCATATTGCGAGCCGGAACGCATCCTTGCAGCTCTCCTGCGTGATTGAGTATAAAAATGCCCTTGGTAAAATCAATGCGGGGGTTATCGCGAATATAGGCCGCTGATTCGCCGATTGTCATGTCCATCGTGAATGCAAAAAATTCAGACGTCATAAGCCGGCCTGCGCTTTTTCGGTCATGTCTTTTTAACTCGATGATTTGCACGGCTTTTTTGGAATCGATCAAATCCATGAGCCGTCGAAAGCGGCGCTCCGGCATGTCTTCCAATAACCAAACAGCCTCATCTGTGGGCACTCTTTCGAAAATTTTCTTTAACTCTGAATCGTCGAGCTGTCTGAATAAAGTAAGTCGAGTATCGCTATCGGTGTTGACAATGAATTTGATTTTAGCATCGCGGCTAGGAAGATTTTCATAAAGAACAGGGCGGACATTGGGCGGCAGATGGGATGCGGCGTAGGCCAAGTCGATAGGGGAATGCTCGCAGGCGATTTTTGCGATGTCGTGCAGGCGGATTTTCGAAGTTTGTTTGTGAAAAGCCTGCTCAAGTTTTTCTTTGAGAAGATCGTCAATCTGGCCTGTTTTCGATTCAAACGGATCAATTGCACGTAGATCGTTTTTCTCCTCTAACTCGCCCTGTACGTCAATTTGCATGTCCGTTTCTCTTAAGAACGGCTCCAGTATAGGAGCTTTTTGATCTTTAAAGCAAGAAGCAATTGATTCATTAAAAAGCAATTTGGTATGCTAGGTCGAATTTAGTTAACCCCCCGAAGGAAAATGTACGATCCGAAAAAAATTCGCAATATTGCCATCATTGCCCACATCGACCATGGCAAAACTACTTTATTAGACAGTCTTTTAAAACAGTCAAACATCTTCCGCGACAACGAAAAAGTTGAAGAGCGGGTAATGGACAGCTTCGATCAAGAAAAAGAGCGCGGCATTACTATCTTTGCTAAACATACTTGCGTGTTTTATAACGATTTTAAAATAAATATTATCGACACCCCCGGCCACGCCGATTTTTCTGGCGAAGTCGAGCGCGTGCTCGGCATGGTCAATTCGGTTCTTCTCTTAGTCGACGCGCAAGAAGGCCCTATGCCGCAGACTCGATTTGTGTTATCCAAAGCTTTGAAAATGGGGCTGCGTCCGATTGTTGTCTTGAATAAGATCGACCGCCCTCACGCTGATCCCGATCGCGTATTGAATGAGACGTTTGATCTCTTCATGGAGTTAGGCGCCAACGATGAACAACTTGACTTTTCTTACATCTATGCCTCCGGATTTAATGGTTATGCGATTGAAAAAGTTGGAGATGCTCCGAAGGACTTGACTCCACTGTTTGAATTGATTTTAAAAGCAGCTCCACCACCTCCCGGGACTTTAGATTTGCCATTCCTCATGCAAGCGGCAACTTTAAGCTATGACGATTACACCGGAAGACAAGCGACAGGCCGTATCTTAGAAGGGAAAATCAAGAAAGGGGATGCTCTTGTCCGTGTAGACCGAGAAGGCAATCACACAAACCATCGCATTACAAAAATTGAAGGTCATCTCGGCTTAAAAAAAGTGGAGTTGGATGATGCCGGCGCCGGCGACATCGTCTCCATATCCGGAGTTCCTGAAATCGATATCGGCGACACCTTATGCGCCGTTGATAACGTGGTTCAGCTTCCCCCAATTACCCTTGCAGAACCGACTGTTTCCGTCGAATTTATGGTAAATACAAGCCCATTTGTCGGCAGAGATGGAAAACACGTGACGATGAATAAAATCCGAGATCGGTTGATGCGTGAAAAACGCGCCAATATCTCTTTGAAAATTGAAGAGGTCCCTGGACGAGACGATTCCATCCGCGTTTGCGGCCGAGGCGAATTACACTTATCGGTATTGATTGAAACAATGCGCCGCGAAGGTTATGAAATGGCTATTTCCAAACCAAAAGTAATCACGAAAGTAGAAAATGGCGTAGTGATGGAACCTTTGGAAAGAGTGCATATCGAAGTGCCTGAAGAATATTCAGGCACGGTCATTGAAGACCTGTCGCGTCGCAAAGGCGAGTTGCGTTCTTTGATTACTTCTGAGCACGGACTGACTACCATGTCATTTTTAATGCCGACCCGAGGTCTGATGGGGTATCGCAACGACTTTTTAACTAGAACCTCCGGTTTAGGCGTATTGACTTCGATTTTTGAATCATTTGCTGCCTGGAAAGGAGATATCATCGGTCGGTTACGCGGCGTTATGATTTCCGGAAATATGGGCAAAGCCAATGGCTACGGTCTGTTTAACTTGCAGGAAAGAGGTTCTCTTTTTGTTAAACCAGGCGATGAAGTCTATGAAGGAATGATCGTAGGCGAGCATGCTCGCGATAACGATCTAATCGTTAATGCAACAAAAGCTAAGCAATTAACGAATATCCGAGCGGCTGGAAGCGATGAAAATATTATTTTAACACCGCCTCGCAAATTCACATTGGAACAGGCTATCGATTATATCGCAGATGATGAACTCGTCGAAGTCACTCCCAATTTTGTACGCTTGCGTAAGCTCTATCTCACAGAAAATGAGCGCAAACGCAAGGGTTGATTATCTATATCATTTGCAATTCAAGCAAATAATTAAAAAGGGGCTAAGCGCCCCTTTTTTTAGAGAATCTTTTTCAAAACTCAGTAATTACAAAGATTTGACGCTAAGCCGCGAAGATACTTACGTTTTTATAAATCGTTCACGATTCTTTCTATCCCACTATGAAGAAGTTTCTCTCCAAAGTTGAGCAGCAATCCTAATTTGAGTTTTGTCAAACGCGAATACGTCAACACTTGTGCTTTATGATCCACTGCATCTCAACTGCAGCGTCTTTGCTTTGAGACTAATTGTGTTATGTTTATTTTTACTTTAAAAATCAATTCTCGTATCATAATTCCTAAGTAAACGGAATAAACATGTCGACTCCTTCGGTTCGCGGTATCCAATACACAGAATGGTCTGAGAGGCCATCTGAACGTGGCAAAAGAATCCTTGTCGTAGGCGACTGTTATGGTGGCTTAGGGGATTTGTTTGTATCTCAAAAAATCATAGACTGTGTAAAAAGGATTTTACTACATCCCGATAACCGATTTGGTTATTCCGTAGATTTCACTCTATTATTGAATGGCATGTCTGGTAGAATTCCTCCCGACCATCCAGATTCTCCGGCTATAGCAGCAGCTCAAGAGACAAGACACTGGGAAATTTTAGATTCTGCACAAACCTTGCAACGTTTAGATGATTATGCAATCACCATTTACTTTCCTTACTCAGGCTTCATTCCAGACCAATTAACAAATATAGCGAAAGAAAAATTGATCTTAGTTGGCGAATTTGGTTTTTTTCATTCATATTTATCTGAAACAGCTCCCGGAACATGTGTAACATTGGGTATTTCTCCAAGAAGCAATGGGGTTTTTGTTCCAGAGGCCTATCGAGACAGCGATAGATTGTTGAGACCCCGTCTTTTAGAAAATAGAAAAACTGAATTAGCGCAACTTCCAAGTCAGTTCCACGCTTTGTTTCCTGAAGAAGAAGATCGTCTGCAGCAAATGTCATTGCACATTTGCTACGCGCATAGTCCAAGTGTAATAACTGCTTTTATGGCTGCGATTTTGCAGATGAAGAGTTCTTCAGAAACGGTAATGTTCTGGTGCCTTTTTGAACCTGATGAATACTTGGTGCGCCAAATCATCAAAGAATCTTTAAAACACACTGAGTATTCTTGTATTGAATTAGTCGATCGCGAAGGAGAGATTATCCCTGTTAAATCGGCAGAAAATCCTAGACTAACCTGTAAAATCGTATTTGCTCCTTTGTTCGAATCATCGCAAAAGCAATCACTAATCAACGCTGCTAATTTAGAGACTTTGGTAGAAGGGCCTTCATTTTTGTTTGAATGTCTATACGCAGGTCTTGTCCCATTTTACAGATCACCGAGTCATTTGAACAAACTCGAAGAACAACTACTAGAAGCCGCGTTTGAATCTCAGGTTTCATTTCCAGTGTTCTCGCGAGACAATGTTACTTCGTTTGACGTTGAAAACCGTTTGCATGATGTAACTGGCAGCGAAAACTCATTGAATCGCTGGCGTGCGTTTGTTCAACGTATAATAGCTTTTAATCATGGACGTTTAGAAGATAAATTTCGCTCTCTTATTTCTCGAATCTGTAGGCTTTGATGCTGAGCTTTCAATTTGCATAGCTGCCGTCTGTGGCTGTTTGTGATGCGTTCCCTTCGGATAAAACATGAATTAGTGCCGCGAGCAAGTGCAGCGTATAAAGTTTTTTCTTGTTCAATGATATCATTCAATGATTTTTGGAATTGCATCGCTATTGGCATTTCAGTACGCAAAGAGTTGATGTCGTGCTGAAATATCAATTCTCGTATCTGAGCTAATTTTTGTGTCTGATTTTCATTTTGCATATTCCAATTTTGTATATGTCGAAAATCGATTCTTGAAAGCTCTCTTTTGATCATCACAATTTTTCGGCCAGCCATTTTTTGAAGTCGGCAGGATAAGGCTAAGGTTAAGGAGATAGCCATTCTATGGCGTTGCGGTAGTAAAGATTGCATTTGCATTTCCATTTTCGAGAAGATGGATCGATACGCACTCAATTGTAAAATCAAAAGCTCTTGATCTGTCAAACTTCTTCTATAGATTCTCAAAGGATAGAGTAAAGCAAATTCACGAGAATACTCAGCGCTTAACGCCGCATCTACAATTCTGTGTACCGTCATAAATCACAAGTAATTTTTCAGTTGTCTCAATCTATCAAAGCTATTTTTTTTTCGCGATTATTTTTCTTGAAAATTGGGAAGCTGTTTTATAGGATTAACGTATGAGAAACAAATCCAATACGATATATAAAAAAGCATGTGCTGCTATACCAGGAGGGGTGAATTCTCCTGTTAGATCTTTTAGCGGCGTCGGTATCGATCCCATGATTGTAGATTCCGGCTGCAAAGATGTAATTTTTGATGTGGATGGCAATCAGTACATTGATTACTGCGGCAGTTGGGGGCCATTGATTTTAGGGCATGCACATCCTGCTATTATTCAGGCAGCTCATGAACAAATGCAAAAAGGCTTGTCGTTTGGTATTTCCACAGAAGTGGAGCAGCTTTTAGCTGAAGAAATTGTTCGCTTAGTACCTTCGATTGAAAAAATTCGTTTTGTAACTTCAGGCACTGAAGCGACAATGACTGCATTGCGCATTGCGCGCGGCTGTACATCGCGTCATAAAATTTTAAAGTTTACAGGTAATTATCACGGTCATAGCGACGCTTTATTGGTACAAGCAGGATCGGGCGTTTTATCTATAAATTCCAGAGCCACTTCTTTAGGTGTGACTCCAGGAGCTATTGACGATACGCTGATTCTTCCATACAATGACATAGCGGCGTTGCGTTTATTTTTTCAAAGCGAAATAACTCAAGGCCTCGCTGCGGTCATTGTAGAACCGGTAGCTGGAAATATGGGCGTTGTGCCTCCCATCGAAGGTTTTTTGGAAACTCTTAGATGTGAAACTCAGCGCGTTGGCGCACTTCTTATTTTCGATGAAGTGATCACAGGCTTTCGGTTGGGTTTAACCGGAGCTCAAGGACTTTATGATATAGATCCAGATCTCACATGCTTTGGAAAGGTAATCGGAGGCGGAATGCCAGTGGCAGCAGTCGGGGGGAAGGCTCGATATATGGATTGCTTAGCGCCAATCGGCGGCGTTTACCAAGCTGGAACGCTTGCCGGAAATCCAGTAGCGATGAGAGTCGGACTTGAAATGTTGCGTTGGTTGCAGAAAGACGGCGTTTACGAACAGTTAGAAGCGAAATCTCGTCGTTTAACCGATCCTATCAGCGAAGCTCTTGAAGGAAAAAATGCATCGCTTCAACGCGTGGGATCTATGTTTACGATCTTTTTAGGAGCTAATCGGGTGCGCAACCATAAGGATCTTTCGGTTTTAGATAAACAGCGTTATGCGAGATTTTTCAACTACTTATTCAATCGCGGCATTTATATCCCTCCCGCTCAGCAAGAGGCGTGGTTTGTTTCCCTAGCACATACGGAAAGACATCTCGACTATACCGCAGAGTCTGTTTGTTCTTTTTTTTATGAGGAAAAATAATGGAAATGATTGTTGTATGGACATTGGTTTTGGTCGGTTTATTTTTGCTTTATCTGGAATTTTTCTTTCCAGGGGCAATTTTGGCAGTAATAGGCAGCTCATTGCTTTTAGCTAGCGCATACGTTTTTCACTGGATGCGGCCCGGCGCAACCCACCTTGTGAAATATTTTTTAGTTTTATCTATAGCAATTTTTACAGTTGTAAAATTTGCCTCCTGGCGATTACATATTATGGCTAAAAAAATCCCCCCTCCTTATCCAAAAGATTTAGTTGGAAAAAAAGGAAAAACTGCCACAAAATTAACACCTGCCGGACGTATTTTTATCGATGATAAAATCTTTCAGGCTCAATCTTTAACTGGCCCGATTGGCAGGGGAGAAGATGTGACAATCGTAAGGGCTGAAGAGTCTCATCTGATTGTAGAAAGTACTCGTCTTGAATGATCAATCAGTAGATTTGGGAATTCGAGAGGCGCTTAGCTTTTTTACTTCGAGTTGCGATTCTGCCATCAAAATTGTTTCCCCTTCAACGTCTAAAAGATAGAGTGTTGTTTTGGGGCTAATCATTCGTTTTTCAACGACCTGAATAGATTGCGTGGCACTACCGCTTTGCAATCGTCTATGAATGAGGCGTCGCAAAATGTATACAGTACCCCATAGCAAAGCAATTAAAAGAATCAAAGATAGAAGCATTTTCGCAAATGCGGCGCCAAAATCGCCTTGGGGGATATTTTGAATTCCTGGAATTGTTTCATCCAGAGCAACTGTTGCATGAATCAAAATGTCATTTACATCGGTCTCGGGCATGAGCAAAGAGTAGCAATTGAAATGTGTTACGCGCAAGTGAATTCTGATTCTTGAATCATTTTGGGGACATTTGCTACACTCAGTTGATTGCGAGGAATGTCATGCCATTTACTGTTACGATGCCAAAATTATCTCCAACGATGGAAGAAGGTGCCATTGCTAAATGGCATAAAAAGGAAGGCGACTTCGTTCAAGACGGAGATTTGTTATTTGAAGTTGCTACAGACAAAGCAACGGTAGAGTACAGTGCCTTAGATCGAGGATTTTTACGCAAAATTCTGATCGGAGAGGGAGTTCATGCAGTCGTCGGGCAGCCGGTAGCTATCTTTTCTGTAAAAGAAAATGAAAATCTTGCAAGTTACATTCCTGAAACAGTCCAATCCACAGAGTCAACTGAATCTGTATCTGAGAAAAAAATTATTCCACAACCTCAAGAAACAGCTTCTCAACCTGTGGTGTCAATATCACAACCAGCCTTTACTCCAGAACCTCCAATACAAGATTATTCTTTTGCATTTCCAATAGGGGAAAGCAAAGAGCGAGTGGCGGCATCTCCACTTGCTAAAAAACTAGCAAAAGAAAAGGGGTTAGATTTGCATTCGGTTCAAGGAAGCGGGCCGGGTGGTAGGGTTACTAGCAAGGATTTAAATTTAGCCCAACCCGACCAAATTGTTTCGTTTGCTCCTAGAGAAAAACCCACTATTGCTTCAGGATCTTATGAAGAAACGCCTCTTTCACCCATGCGTAAAGTAATTGCGGCACGATTACAACAATCTAAAAGCTCCATACCCCATTTTTATATTCGTCAAGAAGTGAATGCTGAAGCGCTCGGTCTCGCGAGAGATCAATTAAAAAATAGCGGTCTCAAGGTCACTATTAATGACTTTATCATTCGAGCTTGCGCTCTAGCACTGCGAGAACATCCGAAAGTCAACAGCGGTTTTAATTCGGTTTCTCAATCTGTTATCCAATTTCAAACCATTGATATTGCAATCGCTGTTTCTGTGGATGCAGGACTTATTACTCCAATTATTCGTTTTGCCGATTATAAGAATTTGGGAGAATTGTCTGTCGAAACAAAGGAATTAGCGTCTCGTGCTAAAATAGGGAAGCTCCAACCTGAAGAATATAAAGGAGGCTCTTTTACAATTTCAAATCTCGGCATGTTTGGAGTCTCTGATTTTGTCGCTGTCATCAACCCCCCGCAAGCTGCAATTTTAGCTGTTTCCGGAATAGAAAATTGCATTCGCATTCGAGATGGAATAGCTGTAATCGGCAAGAAAATGAATATTACGTTATCTGCAGATCATCGGGTAATCGATGGAGCTGATGGAGCGAAATTCATCAAAACAGTGCAGAAACATCTTGAAAACCCGGCAGCATTAATCGTGTAAAAGCTCAAAAACAGTTACAAAGCCAATTACAAAAACTTATCTACCCGGTATTTTGTTTTATTTCATCATCGATAGCATGTAGCCAGGCAATGCAAATGACGCTTTGTGTACAGCTGGAGTGTAATAATATAGCTCACCTTCTACATTTTCCAGTCGCGCCCTTAAGGTTTCTTCTGACGTGCGATATTTTTTATCCGATGCCCAACCAAATGCCATAGGGCCCCCCACATAAGAAGGGATAGTCGCGGTATAGAAGGTGCAATGTTTATACAGCGGTTTGAGGTTTTTAACAGTGAGCTTAAGCTCATCTGCCTGCATAAAAGGCACTCCGCTTTGGTTCACGAAGATACCGCCCTTTTTTAATAGAGATTTACAATCACCGTAAAATTCTTGCGTAAAGAGAACCTGCGCAGGTCCGAACGGGTCAGTAGAGTCGGAAATGATAACGTCAAATTGTTCCTGACAGTCTTTAACATACTGAGAGGCGTCTTGGATTACAATGGAAACTCTAGGATCTTCAAAGGCTCCGTTTGAAAGAGATGGGAAATATTTTTTTGACATCGCAATCACTTCGGGATCGATTTCAGCAATTACGATACGCTGAATATTTTTATGTTTTACAACTTCGCGCAAAAGGCCGCCATCGCCGCCTCCAACAATTAAAACAGAAGAGACTGAACCATGCTCTAAAATAGGGACATGCGCAACGATTTCGTGGTAGATTGCTTGATCTGCTTCTGTCAGCTGAATGACGCCGTCCAAAGCTAGCACTCGGCCAAAATTTTCATTGTCAAAAATGACTAAATCTTGAATTTCGGTCTTTTCTCGAAAGACTTCATGTTTGATCGTAAACGATTGACGCCAATTAGGATAGAGCGTCTCTTCGTAGGAAGTTGCATTCGATGAAAGGGCTGCAAGAGTCAGAAAAGCAATTTGTTTCACTATTTATCTCCTTAGACGGCCCTGTATTATAAGGATGATAGTTTTTCTCCGCAATTAATTATAATTTTGAGGGAACCCTTACCGTGAAGGGGGGGGGCGCAGTTTTATTGCGACAACTGTAATGTTGTCGCGAGATCCTGATATAAAAGCGCTATTTGCAATGTCATTGGACAATTGAGACAAAGAAATATCTACTCTTTGCTGTATAGCTTGAGCTATCTGACGAGAGGCGGCTACATTCCACAATCCGTCGCAGGCAAGGATGACAACGTCACTGAGCATTAACGGAAATACGGTGATTTTGGGTCTTTGGCTTACTCCAGGCACGTCAAAATCCCCAAAAGCTCTCGCAGGTTCCAAGGATACTTTTTTGCTCAAGATGCGGCCTCTTTCGACCATCCCGTGCCGTTTTTTTATGCTTTTAAGGTAGCGCGCATCGGTTGGCAAAGCATCTTCACTCAATTGAACACAGTTGTCTTTGCCCACTAATATTGCTCTAGAATCTCCGAGACAAGCCGTCCATAGTTGCTCTTGAATAATCAAACAAACAATAGCCGTTGAACCGCCTCGAGGAGCAGGGGTGTCAAGTCTTTCTAGCAATTTTTTTTGCATATGGACAAAAGTTAATTTTAACGCATTCCAGATAGTAACTTTATCTAAAGACCTTCTCTCATTTCCAATAATATTTATTTCGTTTTGCAAGTGTTTCGCAAACGAGTGTTCCAAATATCTTGAATAAGTAGATCCTCCATGACCGTCAAATATGGCAGTAAGATAAGCTTTTTCCTCTCGTCCGCAAATGTTCAGCGTTAATATGGAACACAAAACAGTATCTTCCATTCTGGGTCGAGTGCCTTGCAGAGCTGTGCAAGATACTTGAATTGGACCGACATCAATGGATAGGGCGCTATCGCCATAATGAAAGTAGGAAAATGCCTTATCGGGCTCCCTGAACATCTTCATTGCAGCAAAGCTCAATTGGTTAGACAATTTCCTTTCGACACGATGGAGGTCTTCAACAAATTTATTTTCGCGTATTGTGGGGATATAACGGGATTTGCATTCGTTCAAGACGCGCATACAGACTTCTGTAATATAGCGGTGCTGCGAATGCGCTTTTTGCAGTGGTTGATGATGCCAAATGCAAAAAAGAAGTTTATCAATGGCTGGCGATATCATGCTGTCTTGTTTGTTTCCCACAACTTGATGTATTTATAAAACACTGTATTAGAACTATAGAGCGATACAATAAACCCTTCAGCTCCGAGTAAAAATCCCTTTTGAAAAAAATAGGAACGAATAAATGAAAAAACGCTATGCAATACGGCTTTGGCTGGAGACGATTTTTTTTTATGTTTATGCTGCAAGGCATAAAGTGTAGAATAATGCTCCATTTTCGCTAAAAATTCAGCGGTGGATCGAAACGGAACGTGAAAAATAGGCGATGCGAGGGGGGTGATATTTATGTTGTACCCTTTGACCGATTCGTGAACTTGAGAATCACTGTAATGAGCAGTTTTTCTATGGTATAAACGAATCACTCGGTCCGGATACCAGCCGCATCCTTTAATATGGCGGCCATTGTA
Source organism: bacterium (assembly GCA_021781995.1). GTDB lineage: Bacteria > Chlamydiota > Chlamydiia > Chlamydiales > SM23-39 > CAITMJ01. Next base: position 136,667 of record JAJXVT010000001.1, read on the forward strand.
AAAATTATGCCTTGAAATCGAATAGGCGCACGCAGCATTTAATGGCAGCGATGCAATTTCTTGGATGAGAGCATCTGAGAGCTCTTCATCGGTATCTAAAGCTAAAATCCAGTCGTTCAGCGCATGCGAAGCCGCTACATTGCGCAATGGGCCAAAACCTATAAAAGGATGAGAAATTACGCGGACATTTGGATATTGTCTCGCAATCGCGACTGTATCATCGCAAGAGCCATTGTCAAGCAACACGACTTCGGCAAAGGTTTGTACGGATGCAAGGGTTTTTTCTATGGTGGACGCGGAGTTTTTCGCAAGAATACATACAGTAATCATAGGAAGCATGATAGCAAAAAAGCATCGCTAAGAATAGGAAAAAATGCTATCTTTTATGACTGATTGCAAAACAATTTTAGACTTTAAATTTTGGATGTACCATGCGAGATGCATACACTTACGACGATGTGGCCTTAGTTCCTCAATTCAACAATATTCCTTCGAGAACAGAGCCTTCTTTAGAAACTTGGCTGTCAAAACATAAAAAAATGAGCATTCCGATTTTGGCTTCTAATATGGACACTGTGATGAGCGAACGGCTTGCAGAGATTTTACTCGAACAAGGATCAACTCCTATTTTTCATCGCTTCACCTCCATCGAAGAACAACTGCGTTGGGTAAAGCGCTTTGAAGGCCAGGCGTTTGTTTCTTGTGGAATCGGCAAACTCGACGAGACGCGCAAATTGCTCGACGCTGGAGCTATCGGCGTGTGTATCGATGTAGCGCATGGACATTCCGATCGTATGTTCCACCATATTCAAGAACTGAAAAAAACTCACCCAGACCGAGAAGTGATCGCCGGCAATGTTTGCACCGCAATGGCTTACCACGATCTCGTCAACGCTGGCGCCGATGCGGTTAAGGTCGGTATCGGGCCCGGGGCGGCTTGCACAACTCGGGTCGTGACGGGCTTCGGAGTTCCCCAATTCACAGCCGTTCAAGAATGCGCGCGAATTGCAGAAAAATTGCGGGTTCCGCTCATCGCAGATGGCGGTATCCGAACTAGCCGCGACGTAGTGTTGGCTCTGGCAGCAGGCGCCAGTTCTGTCATGGTCGGGAAATTGTTTGCTCTAACTACAGAAAGCGCCGCCCCAAAACGGGCGAACGAAAAATACAAATCCGGAATGGAAGCCAAATTCAGAGGACAGGCATCTGCTGATTTTCAAAATGAATTTTACGGTGGATTGAAAGCGAAAACAGTGGCTGAGGGGATTGATTTTTGGGCGCCAGTAAGCGGGTCTGCTGAAGATTTAATCAATCAGATTTTGGGTGGTATTCGCAGCGGTATGACGTATGGAGGAGCTATGAATATCAAGGAGTTACAACGAAAAGCTGAGTTTGTTCGCGTAACTTCCTCCTACATTCAGGAAAGCAAACCTAGACCTGAGTAAGGCGGTAGGGTATACTAGGGATAGAAGGGTCCCATGGTAAAAGATTTTTTACACGCTGATAAGAAGGTCTACGATTCGGTTCATGGATTTATTCCGTTTGACGAATTTGAAAAAGAACTGCTCGATTCGATCCCTTTTCAGCGTCTTCATTATATCCATCAACTGGGTATAGCTTATCAAGTTTATCCAGGAGCTACGCACACGCGGTTTGAGCATTCTCTAGGCGTGATGATGCTCGCATCTTTGATGTTTGATATGATTTGCAAGTCTGTGCGGCCTGACGTTTTTCATTTTGTTCCTCGCAAAGGCTCTTCTGACTTTCTTTATTGGCGCCGCGTTTTACGAATGGCGTCTCTCTGTCATGATTTAGGACATCTACCGTTTTCTCATGTTGCCGAAAAAGAACTTTTAGGCCCCTTAGGACACGAGCAAATGACTTTAAAGGTCATTGATAGCGCTTATCTGAAGCCTGTATGGGATAAACTTCTGCAGAGTCCTTCTTACTTGCCCGATGTGACGCAACGCAACTTGATTGAAGACATCAAAAAAATTTCAATCGGCGAAGCTAAATGGAAAGCAATTACAGGACAGACGTTTTCTCCTTGGGAAAAGATCGTATCGGAATTGATAACAGGGGACTTTTTCGGTGCTGATAGAATCGATTATCTCTTGCGCGATGCTAAAAGCACCGGCGTCGCATATGGCCTGTTTGACTATCATCAATTGATCGAAACGTTGCGTATTTTGCCAAGCGTTGATCGCGGATCGGATGAATTGCAATTGGGAATCGATGAAAATGGACTTGAGGCATGTGAAGCTTTGCTATTAGCTCGACACTTTATGCATCGTAGAATTTATCAGTATTCATCTGTCAAGGCCTATAATTTTCATTTACGTCGATACATGCAAGCAAATTATTCACGCAAAATGCTAGAAAATGTGGATGAGTATCTTTCAATCAGCGATACAGATGTTATCTCTTCTCTAAATAAAGCGGCTAAAGATGCGAAATTGCCTGGGCATGAAGATGCAAAATGCCTTATTTATCGACAACACCGCTTTCGAGCCATTGCTTTGCCGGACTCATTAACGGAAAAAGATTTAAGAGATTTTAAAATAAAAATGAAAATGAGAGAGGGTGATATTGAATGGGAGTTTTTCGCCAGTGAGACCCCACCGGACCGCCTTTGCTTTCCTGTATCCCGGCGGCATGTGATTATTCAGAAAGCAAAAGATGCGTCGGATTTACTTTTAAAAGTTCCTTCAAAAAAAACCAATTGGGTTTATGTTTCGCCCAAATGGGATCTGGAATTGGTCAACTTTTTAGAAAGTTGGATTTCCCATTAAATGAATCGCTTATTTTCTTTGCTTCGGCAAGAGCTTGCCAGTTTTTCTTCAACAGAACGATGGTTTGCCATCTTTGCCATGATTACCAGTTTTTTTATTGCAGGGGAATACGGGGTCACCAAACCTTCTAGCATCTCTCTTTTTGTGGACACTTTTTCCACTCGTAGCTTTCCTTACGTATGGATGGCTACGGTACCTCTTAATTTACTGGCTATTTCTTTATATAATCGGTTTTTATCTAAAATTGGGCCATGGAAAATGATGTGCACAGTAGCGTTTTGCGCAATCGCAGTCAATGCAGCGACAGGTCTTCTCATACACCGATTTCCTTGGGTAATTTTTTTACAGTTTGCTTGGAAAGATATATATATCCTATTGATGTTTAAGCAGTTATGGTCATTAATTCACAGCACAATCGCCACGAGTCACGCTAAATACTTGTATGGTATTTTATTTGCAATGGGTACGCTCGGTTCTGTACTAGGAAGTTTGGTTCCGGGATTTTTTGCAGTTTGGGTCGGCTCTAAAAGTTTGTTTTTTCTCACTTTGCCTATTTATTCACTCATGCTTTGGAGCTATAAAAAAGCATTTGAAATCAGCCCTATTTCCGGAGGATCTTTCGAAAGCCGTTCGCGCGGCGAGACTAAAGAAGGATTTTCTCTAGTATTTCGATCTCCTTATCTCATGGCTGTTTTACTCATTGTGGTATTTATGCAAATTTCGGCGGGGCTGATCGAATTTCATTTCAATACCTACCTTGAAGGAGCGATTGTCGATCCAGATCTTAGGACACAATACATGGGCCGCCTCAGTTCTATTATGAATACTTTAAGTGGCGTACTGCAATTGGGGGGGGCATTTTTCATGGTTCAAATGCTGGGCATCCGCGGCAGCCATTTAATGATACCGATGACTCTTTTAATCAATAGCATTGCCAACGCCGTGTTCCCGTCATTTGCCGTTTTAACATTCTCGTTTGTCGTGCTAAAAGGGATCGATTATTCTCTATTTGGCGTCGTCAGGGAAATGCTGTATATTCCTATGCAGTTTGATGAAAAATTTCAAGCTAAGGCCGTGATCGATGTTTTTGCCTATCGTTCTTCAAAAGCCCTAGTATCTTTGATGATTTTATTGTTGCAAGCTTTCTACAGCGAACACATTCTAGGCTGTATCAGCGGCTTATCCGTAGCTGTTTTTGTTTTATGGATCGGAGTTGTTTGGTTTATTTTGCGAAAACACTATCCTATCGCAGCTTCTAACAGCGTATAATTGGGTTCTTTAGAAATTTCAGACACCAGCTCTAAATACACAACTCGTCCTTGTTCGTCTAATAAGATGATAGATCGAGCTAGTAGCCCGGCTAAGGGCCCGTCTAGAATGAGAAGCCCATAATCTTGTCCGAATTTTTTATCTCGCATCATAGAGAGCGTGCACACCTGATGAACGTTTTCTGTTTGACAAAAGCGCTTCTGGGCAAAAGGAAGGTCAACAGAAACTGTGATGATTACCAAATGGGGATGTTTTTGAGATAGGCCATTGAGATGCTTGGTCATAATATTACAAGTGGTTGTATCCAAACTCGGAACTGTGGCTAACAGTATCTTTTTTCCCTTCCAATCGGATAAATGCCGATCTTTTAAGTCCTTGTCTACCAGAGTAAACTCTGGTGGACGATGATGAAGAGCGGGGAGAGCCCCTGCTAGATGAACTACAGATCCTTTCAGCGTAACGTTCATAAACACCTTGTTTTTAGACAGTTTCATGAATACTCCAATTGCAAAATAAAATGCAACCAGATAATAGCCATTTTTATGAGACGTATATTCTGGTTGATCTGTTTTCTTGGGACGTATTTATGGATGATGTCCACGGGGAAAGAGCATCTCATTCTCACAAAGGGCAAGGCAATCTATTCCATGATCATTTTATGGCTAGAAGATGCTGATATAGACTTTCAACTCGACCCAAAACAAACTAAAAAAAAATCTCAAAGATGGGATTAATATTAAAGTACTTGAGTTAATTTAAATTAATACAAACTTGACAAACGTCAATTACATCATATAAGTTAAGATTTATTAAAGATATTGTAAATTGGAGGGGGATGAGTATATGACGTGTTGTTTAGAAGTAATTGCTATTATTAAAGCAGTGAGAGAAGTGTGCGGAAGCGAGTGCAGGGTACATGTTCGATTGAACTGTTGCAATCGTTCTCAAAAAGTAGTTGTGGTAGGACAAGTAGCAAATCCAGCGGAAGCAATTGCTATTCAGCGAATTGTAGATGGTAGCCGAGCGAATTTAAGAGAGGTTGTCAGGCGTCTTCACATGGATGATACAGCTTCAGCCAGAGGAGGAGAAATCCGAAATTATAACGTTCGGAAGCTAGATCGTCCTCGCGATGCAGCAAATCATCAGGAAGTTGTTTTAGGCATTGTACAGGCTGCTGATGATTTTTTGAAGTTTTTACAGCCTCCAGGCACGAAGTTTAATGAAGATGAGGGATGGGCGAGGTTGCATTGGGCGGGGTGTTTGTCTCGTGTGCATTTACAAGAAAAATTGACAGAAGATGAAGCACTGACTCATTTAGAATGGGAGCAGCTCAATCGTAAAACGACAGCAATTCGACAATTCGGTTCATTTGCTGTTGCTATTTGGCAACTTTCTGTAATGTATGAAAACGACTATGCAGCTATGAATACCATTGGCATTTTATCCCCAGCCCAAACCAATTTACTGACCAAGTATCTAAAAAAACATCCCGACTTCACGCAGGCTAGGACATTTCAAGAGTTACATAATGGGGCCAAGGAATGTTTTTTAGAAACGGCTAGATTACTGCCTATAGAAGTGATAGAAAAATATCAGATGCTGGAAAAAAGTCTAATCACTCCAGATGCAATAGATGATTCTCTTATGATAGAAGCTGAATCATACACAGGAAGTTCATTGATAATCAATGAATTGTGTCAAAAAATCGGGCGTATCAGCAATCGAGATAGCGCTCACAGCCAAAGAATACAAAGCGCACTTGGTTTTGTACGTGCTAAGGCGATTTTAGTGCGATTAGATTTGAATCCGGAACATCTAGAAAGAGCATCCGAGGAAGAGCTGCTACGATTGAATCAAGAATGGATGCGATTTAAACGTTTTGACGGAGCTATTGTGCATCTATTTCATGCATTCAAAGATACCATTAATAAGATTCAATTAAATGAACAATACAATATTTCTGAACAAAAATTTGATGCCTTTGTACAGCAAGTGAAGGCTAACCCATTTTTCTTATACGAGCTGACAAAAGCATGTGAAGTAGGAGCTTTATCTTGTCGCGGGATTGCATTGCTATCAAAAGTTGCAGAGTTATACACAGAGGATGAACTCGTTCAATTTGAAGCAGATCATTCATTAGGAGAGTGGGTAGCAGAAACAAGAGAAAGATCTGTATCACCCGAGCGCACTTCTAGCGATGATGAAAAAAGCGGGGAGGCTTAACATTAAGTTACTGAACATAATGCACAGAATGCAATTTAAAAATCAGGCATTTAGCCCGAGCACCAAAAATTGCTCTATAGCGCAAAACTTAGGAAGCAGCCCATGTTTAAAGACATGGGCATGGCAAATGACAATAACAATCCTGGCTGACCCAGGCAGCTAAAGTTAAGTTTTTCAATCACAAACGGTCTTGACAAGCGAGAGCAAGTCCTGTATCGGAGGAGTGAAAAGGGGAGAGATTATCATGTATATCGTGCCATTCATTGTGATTAGTTTGTTTGCAGGGGGGTGCGCTGCCGATAGCGGTCTTGGCACTTTATCTGAATCTCAACAAAACATTAGTAATTTATCTCGATTAACAGTTGGAATGAGTGAAGATCAGGTTCTTTGTATTATGAAACGCCCGCATTCTCAAGAAACAATCGCCATGGAAAGCGAAACATATGACATTTGGTTTTATGTGACAAAACCGACCGTGTTGGGGCAGAGTCAAATGGTCAGTTTAAACCTAACGCCTGTGACTTTTAAAAACGGTGCATTAGTCGGAATGGGGACAGAATACTATAAAAAAGTATTGAAACAACACAATAACATCCAAACGCCAAAACCGCAGGCTGCACCTCCCGAAGAAACGAATGAATTACAAAAAGCTCTTCAATCGATTTCTGCTCCGCAACACAAAAGCGCTACATCTATGTCGTCGCCTCCTAAAAAAGCAGACTCTGAGGACAATGATAAAGAAGATAAGCCTCCCTTAAAAGAAAGCGATGAAGATATGATTCGAAGAGAAAACGATCAAAACTTTGATTTTTGGTAGCGAATTGAAAATCTGTTAAAAAAAACGACAGAATCTAGTTATTCTAGATGTCTAAGGAGAAAATAGATGATAACGGCTATTAGGCTACCCGATTGTAGCTTGCAAAATGAAAAACTTATTTTTACTGGGTGGGATGAGCTACGCGATGGAATTTCAATTTTGTCAAATCAGCCGGAATCTGGGGAATACTATCAAATACAATGCAATGAACACATCGTCTGGGTCGAAAAATCTGTCATTTTCGAAAAAATGGCAGGGCCTCAATTTTTATCTTTTTGGAAACGTTTAGATTCGTCGCGAGCCCAAAGAATACGCGAAATGTTAACACCTCTCGTGGAACGTTTAAAAATGGCTGCGCGCGGCATTATGACCCTTCCCGAACTTCAGTTTTATGATATTGCTGCGGCAGCTCATCGCAGTCTTTCTGGCATTGTTAAACTGTATGTTCCCGATCCAGTATCGATAGATCGCAGAGCGATATTAGTGAGCGCAGTCACAAATGCGTTTTATCTGTTAGCTACTCGGCATTCTAAAAGAGGAGATTCGTTGATTGCTCGAGGAGATCATATGAAAATTAAACACGTAATTAATTTAACGGCGCTTAAAAATACGCAGGTCGATCCCAAAGATGCGGTATGTGCTGTCAAAATCGTCAAAATCGAGCTGCAGAATCCCACTATCAATCTCGAAAAGCTTTGGATTGCGTCTTTGAAAGAAGCCAATCTTTTAAGACAACTATCAAACATAAAGCAAATAGTAGAAGTTCGAGATACAATTACGCATTACAATTATAGAAATGCTAGAATGATATTTGGCACTAAAAAACAATACATGATCATGCCTTTATATCCAGAAAACCTGCTTCATTATATTTTAAACAACCCTAACAGCAAGCAAAATTTTTCTTGTCTAATAGATATCGCACTAGCCCTAAATTATTTACACGATCATAACATCATTCACAGAGACATTAAACCTGAAAACGTTTTTTTGCATAAAAAAGAAGGCGATTGGCAAAGAGCGGTTTTAGGGGATTTTGGTTTTGCAGGACATTGTCCTTCAGTAGCTAGCGGAACACTTGCTTGTTTGTCTCCCGAACGATGCCGGTATATATGCGACCGATCTTTTCCTTTTCCATTTACAGAATGGACACGCACTTTAGATTTTGCAGATGATGTATGGGCATTTGGCATTTTAATGTATAGCGTCTTTGCTCGTACAGATTTTTGGTACAGCGAACATTTAAACCAACTGTTTTCCGAGGTGTCAAGGGTAACGCAACAAACGATCGATCAAAAAATCTTTGCGAGCTGCGCATCTGTGGTAGTCAAGGAAATGTTGCGCACTACGCTGCGATTATCAGTTCAAGAAAGGCCCAATATGTCGCAAGTGGCTGGTTTGATACGCAAAGCTGCAATCGCTATACACCCGGATGTAGAATTCCCGGGAATGCAGCAGCTCAATAGCTTATTGGATGATGCGAGCCTAAAAATGATTGCGCTTTAAGGGTAATCGGGAAATGAACCCATCTTTACCCTTGGGCCTGGCGCTTATAAACGTCTGATAATACATGTTATGTTAGATTCCAAGACCAGGATCTGGATATCAATAAACTGGCGTAACCTGCTTTATTTGTTTACTTGAAGAAAACTGAGCTCACCCAAACAGTACTCATCAAACGAACTCGTCTTCTGACCATTCGGATTCAACCATTTCCCAACCGGTTGGCGGCGACCGACGGACAGGACCTGGAAAGAAAGCTACAGTTTCTGCGGCGGCAGCAACATCACGAATTGAGCTAGCGCCCGATGCCGAAGACTGTATAGGCCCAAATCGCTTACCAGCATCGATTTTCTCTGATCGATTAGCCGGATTAGAAAAGATCTGCTGCACAGTCCGCCCTATTCTAGAACACCATGTTTCAACTTGGCGGCATGGACTTAGACGTGGAAAACAAGATTGGGAATTAACTGTAGGTGTGCTCATTGTTTTTCTCCATGAGGTAGTTTGGGCGCATTATGATTGCTGATCGAAAATATTTCCAACTTTTCTTCTTTCTGTCAATCGCTTATGATATGCGATCTATAGATCGGTTGCCCGCAAGCCGTTTTAGGGATTGTCGAATAAATATTTTATTTTAACGACATGAACCAATTGAAAACGAGAGATTTATTGCGGCTTAACAATATAAGTGATGCGAGTATTATGAGAATCATTCATTCCCTTGGGCATGTAGTTGGGGGCACTTTGTTAGTTGCTGGGACGACAATTGGAGTTGGCATGTTAGCATTGCCTATTGCAACAGGCCCCGCTGGCTTTATCCCTTCTTTAGCGATCTATTTTATATGCTGGCTTTTTATGCTATGCACCGGTCTTCTGCTCATGGAAATAAACTTGTCTATGCCAAGAGCAACTGGATTTATTTCTATGGCCGAAAAGGTTTTAGGAACCCCAGGGCGTATTTTATTTTGGGTTGTATATCTATTCTTATTTTTGACCGTTATGGTGGCGCACGTCGCCGGCGGTGGCGGAGTTTTGCATCAAATTCCCAACTGGCCTCTCCCCGCCTGGGCCTCGGCCTTGTTCTATACAACTGTTTTTGCTCCCGTGGTCTACGTTGGCGCTAAAATGGTCGACAGATTGAATTTATTCCTCATTTCCGGGGTTGCTTTATTCTACTTAGGTTTTGTCGGAGTATCCATTTCCTCTGTCCAAGCCCCTCTCCTCGCCCACACTGATTGGACTAGAGCCTGGCTTGCGCTCCCTATTTTATTTACAGCATTTACTTACCAAGTCATTATTCCGACCTTAGTTACCTACCTCGATCGCGATGTTCGCAAGATCCGTTTAGCGATTATTTTTGGTTCGTTAATCCCTTTGATAGTTTACTTAGTCTGGGAATTTGTCATTCTCGGGATTGTTCCGGCCGACGGTCCTTATGGAATCACCGAAACTGCTAGATTGGGTTTGAATGCTGTAGCTCCGCTCAAACATTTTGTCGATAGCAATTGGATTTTAGTGTTTAGCAATTGGTTTGCTTTTTTTGCCCTAACCACTTCATTTATTCCTTTAGCACTCTCATTTTTTGATTTTCTAGCAGATGGTTTTAAATGGAAAAAAACTGGCATACATCGTTTTTGGCTGTGCATCTTGGTATTTGGAGTCCCTTCAGTCATCGCCCTTTTATATCCTCACATTTTTTTAGTAGCGCTGGGGTATGCGGGTGGAATTAGCTGCGCCCTGCTCTTCGGTTTGATGCCGCCAGTCATGGCTTGGGTTGGGCGTTACGTTCATAAATATCCTCGAGAAACAAGGCAGCTTCCTGGAGGAAAACCCCTTTTGATTGTACTTATGATTTTCGCTCTATTAATTTTATCTGGTGAAATCATTCAACAGTTCCTGTAATGAACTAAGTATGGCCGAGCATTCAGACTTACCCGATTTTTTCACCTCAAAAGAATATGCAGTAGAAAATCTCGAGATGCTGCGCAAAGCCATACTAAGTTGTCTCAACGCTGGATTGACCGGTCCTGAAGACAGTTTTTATAATCAATGTCTTTCTCTGATGGATGACGCTAGGATTGTGGAGAATTGGGACGAGATGGAGGACCTTGTTACGCGAGCCAAACTCCTGGAATCTGATATCTCTACTTGGTTAGCTATTTATGGACAAACAACAATTTCGTTAGTTTGGCCTCAAAAAAGCTAACCGGCTTTGGAAATGACAAAGTGTATTCGCAATTTGTCACCCCCCCCCTACTCTACTCGTTTTTTTAAAAAACGCCGACTGCTTTAGCAAAAAACCAGGCGCATAATAACACTAAAACGCCAGCTGACCCCCATAGAAAATTGGGCACCCAGCGAACTCCGCCGCTTGGATTGCCGCGCATTTCCAGAGTCCCTATCCCATATGCAAAATCTTGTTTTTCAGGAGTCAAACGAAATGCTTCGGGGTATTCTTTTGTCAATCTATCGGTATCAAAACCTAAAAAATGCGCATATTGACGTATAAATCCAAGGGCATATACGGTAGATAAAAAATGTGCAACTCGATCTTCTTCTATCGCCTGCAAATACACCATTCGAATCGAGGTCGCGTTCTCCACTTCTTTCAAGGTTAAATTCATCTCTTCGCGTTTATTTCGGAGCAGCTCTCCCATTTTCTTTGCTGAATCAGTCATGTGTCCTCCAGATTTGTTTGCATGATATCAAGTCAGACAATTAATATGTACTGCATGAAGCGCCCGGCATGTTTTTCAACGACAATCGATCTGTCTTTGGCAGAAAAGCTCAAAACCGATTTGCAAGAGCAAGGATTTGCTCTGTCCACTCCCCCTTACACGATTTTTTCCGCTGTTAAAAAAGGCGTCAGTTGCACGCTGTATGAATCGGGAAAACTAACTGTGCAAGGCAAAGAGATGCAACCATTTATCGAGTTTTATCTCGAGCCTGAAATTTTACACGAACTCAAATTCTCTCATCCAGCCGCTACCGCCGATCTCACGCCGCACATCGGGATGGATGAGGCGGGAAAAGGAGATTATTTTGGTCCTCTATGTATCGCAGCGCTTTACGCAGATTCGGAGGGGATTCAAAAGCTCATCGAATGGGGAGTGCGCGATAGCAAGCGTTTTGAAGATGAGACAATTTTAAAATTAGCAAAAAAAATCAGACAATCTTTTATGTATACTGTCATCCGACTCTTTCCAGCAAAGTACAATGAGTTGTATGCAAAATTTCGAAACTTAAACCGCCTTTTGGGTTGGGCGCACGCGGCTGCTCTAAGCGATGTCAGTCAAAAAAGCGGATGCAAGAAAGCAATTTTAGATCAATTTGCCGATCAAAGCGTCGTAAATAACCAGATGCAAATAAAAAAAATTGAAATTGATCTCGAGCAAAGAGTCCGCGGTGAAGAAGATATTGTTGTCGCCGGGGCGTCTATTTTAGCTCGTGCAGCATTTCTTGATGGTATGCAAGAGTTGAGTGAAGCTCATGGAGCAAAACTGCCCAAAGGCGCATCATCCATCGTAAAAAAAACGGCATTGACACTCGTAGCGAAGCACGGCGCAGACATTTTACCCAAAATTGCAAAAATCCATTTTAAGACGACGAAGGAAATCCTCGAATGATCGAATTTCTCAAAATCGAGAATTTGATTCTCATTGAAAAAGCTGAAATAACTTTCGGCCCGCACCTCAATATTTTAACGGGAGAAACTGGTGCGGGAAAATCTGCAGTTCTGTCCGCTATTCACTTGATTTTAGGAGAAAGGGCCGACTTGCAGCTCATTCGAAATGGCGCAGATTTCGCAGTCGTTGAAGCTCGCGTTAAAATCGCGCATCGCAATTCCGCTATTCCACTCCCCTCGCCCTCTGAATCCATTCTAGTTCGAAGAGAATTGTACCGTTCCGGTCGCAATAGAATCTTTGTGGAGGATCAACTCGTCTCGTTGCAAGAGCTTAAGAGTATCATAGGCCGTTCCATTGAACTAGTAGATCAAAGCTCTGCCCATTTTCTATCTGATGAAGGGGTGCAAAGACAATTACTCGACCTCTACGCCAGCTCTCCAGATTTTACCCCGCATTTTGAACGTCAAATAGAAGCTGAAAGCAAACTCAGTCAATTGTTAATAAAACAAAAAACTGGTTTAGAACGTCAAAAAGCAATCGAAGAAGACTTAAAAATTCTTGAAGAAATAGATTATAAAGATGGCGAAGAAGAAATCCTTGCAGCTGATCATGCCTTGTTGACGCATGCGCAAGATCTTGTGGAAAAAATTAGTGAAGTAGTCTTTTTGTTATCTGAAGGATCTCAACCCATTTTGCCATTATTAAAAAGGAAGATTTATCAATTCGAAAACCTTTTAGACATCGCGCCTCAATTGCGAGAAGCAGTCGGGCTGTTGAAAAATGGTACCCTAGAGCTAGAGGAAGCAGCTTGCGGTCTCGTGGCGCAGGCAGATTGTTTAGACACTGACCCCCATCGCCTATCTTATATTGAAGAACGAATCGGTCAAATTGAAAGCTTAAAACGAAGATTTGGCGCGGCATTTATAGAAAAGAAAAAACAATTGCAAGATGAACTCGATGGCATCGTCCATTTAGACGAAGATATAGATACAGTCAGAAATCTTTTAAAAAAGATTCAATCTGAAAATCACCTTTTCTTGCATGAACTTACTCAAATGCGCAAATCTGCGGCGGAACACTTGACCAAAGAAGTCAGTAAAGAATTGCAAAGTTTGAACTTAGGGCATGGTCATTTTGTAATTACGGTTCAACCGAAGCTTATTTGCTCTCACGGCAGCGATGCAATCCACTTTTTATTTACTGCTAACCCCGGATCGCCCCTTTCATCTTTATCTGAAGTAAGCGGCGGAGAGTTGTCGCGACTTTTATTCGCGATTAAAACAGCTCTAGCAAGTCGAGATCAAAGCTCATGCCTGATTTTTGATGAAATTGACAGTAACGTCGGAGGAGAAACCGCGGCTCTTCTCGGAGCTAAATTAGAAAAAATGTCATCTGTGCGACAGCTCATTTGCGTTACACACTTTGTTCAAGTTGCTAAGCGTGCAAAAAATCATTATCTGGTTGCCAAAAGCACCCATTCCTCTGGAGCAATCACTACGGTTACGCAGCTCAATTCTAACAATCGTCAAAATGAATTCGACCGTATGATAGGAAATTTTTCTATCAGAAAATCAGAAGCTCATATAGAATCCGAATTTGGCTTGGGTTGTTCATGAAACGCTTGTTAATTCCTTTATTAGCTGCTTCCTCAATTTTCGCGGAAGAGCCTACAAAAGAAGAACATTCATACTCCCTTTGGGATTACCATCCGATACACATTGGCGGAAATTTTTTACAAATCGGACCAGCAAGCGTGTCTGACGTTCCGCAAGATGGCCATGTCACTTATCAAAAAGCTAATGCATTTTTATATATGCTCTTGCCCATCAGTCAAACGTCTTATTTCTTTCCTCGTGTTGAATGGAATACATTTGAATTCAATTGGAATAACAATCCAAAATTCAACCAAAGTCGTTATTATTACGCTCAATTCGCCCTAACATTTTATTCCACTGCCATAGAAAAGTGGCGTTGGATCTTGCGTACAAATTATAATCTAGATCTAGACCACTTCAACGATCCTCATGATTATGGTCTTTTTGAAGCGTTGATTTGGGGCGCGTATCAAATGCATCGAAAATGGCATTACCATATAGGAGCTTTTGGCTATACGGGCATGGAAGGCCGTCAGGTGTACCCTGTTTTAGGATTTGACTTTTCTCCCAATAAAACGTGGACGTTATTGCTTGTCTTCCCGCTCGAATACTCCCTGCAATATAAATTAGGCGATCACTGGACCTTTTCTTTAAAAGGACGTCCATTAAAAGAAAGATTCAGAACCGGCAAGGATGAGCCGCAACCAAAATCCGTCTTTTCTTATAGCTCAATGGGCGCTGAACTCAACATTCGCTATGAATTATTTATGCGTTTGCAGGCAGAAATTTTTGGCGGATGCAATTTTGGCGGCACTTTTTACATCAAGGATGCCCATAACCACAACCCAATCTACGCAGACGTTGGAACAGCTCCGTACGGAGGGGCAAATCTAGATTTTGCCTTTTAAAGAACGTTTTGCCAATAGGAACTGTCTATCTTAGAACTTCCGAATGGCCGCAGTGCCGATGCTCACACTAGCAGTGATGGGGTAGGTGGCAAAGCTGACAGTCACGCCCATAGTGGAAAAGCCTCCCACATGCAATGAGCATTTTATTTTTCCAAACACAACTTTCTCTACACAACGAGCGAAAGTCCAGCGGTTTTCCGCTCCAGTATAATTCCCAAGCCATCGACTGTTATTATGCCGATTGATAGCAAATATGACGGCAGCCACATCTACTGCATGAGCCATACCGAAATAGTTCGCCGACCTGAGTAGTTCTCTTTGTTCTCTGTCTAAATGCGCCCTTCCTATGACTTCTTTTCTCATAACGGCGTAATATCCACCATCTGTGGTGGTATTTCTATGTCAAATATGCAAATTATATACAACATTCAATTTAAACTAGAAAATCACAAAACTGCCTGTTATTTCTTTACTCTCTAAATCATAAAAAGACTTAGTCAGCGATTGGGTGTGTAGTAAATGGCCATCGTAAACAGACCGACAATTTAGTTACTGTGTCTGATAGGAAATTATAAATCGGCGACACTTCCTGTCTAGGTTCTAAACGGTTTGATAGAGCTTGTAATAACTCAGATTGTTGAGCCAATTGTTTTTGCACTGAATTTAATTGGTTCTGTACTACAACCGTTAGAGCCTCTGCTCGTTCAGCTCTTAGCTGTGCTTCCACGAGCTGGGATTTTGTAGCAGCCAACTCAGCTTCCAAAACAGTACATCTTTGAGTTATGTCTATATTTGTGGTCATAATAAATTCAATTTTGTTTGGTAAGTGTTGTTAAATATAACGTCAAAATATTTGCAGCCCCTAGCAATAAAGGTCGGTCGCTCTCACGCGCAACGGGTGCATTTGTTAAATTGTTAATGGATTGCTGAAGCATGCTGAAGGCAGATCCATTTTGCAAACTGAAAGTTGCAGTAGCTGCCCTATTTTCTCTTTGTAAATTTTCAAGCGACTCATTCAACCGCAGCACTTCCAATTCCAAATATTGGCACCGCAGTAAAGTTTCACTACTGCTAGCAGATGCAGCAGCGGCCTTTTGCAATTGCAAGCGCAATTCTTGAACTTCAACAGTTAAATTTTCGACCTTTTGTTCTGCATTTCCTTGCCAATATGCATGCCATGCAGTCGTAATTTGCCCCCAAACCGCCATCACCCGATCGCTGGCAAATAATCTTAAAAAGATAGCGGTAATAGATGAAATATGCCCCCCAATCCGATGATAAGTAGCGCAAAGACGATCTTGCAGAGATGGGTTGTCAGGTAAGTTGCCTGGAATCATTTTACAGCGTTCCAAATGTTGATTTTGGCAACGAGTTTAGGAGTTTTGATTTTTTATACGCAATACAATATAATACTTGGCATGCAACCAGTAACTGTATCTGAACTCACTTCTGCTATAAAATCTTTGTTAGAACCCGCTTTTAAATCAATTGTAGTTAAGGGGGAAATTAGCAATTTCAAATTACAAGCTTCTGGTCATTTGTATTTTAGTCTGAAAGATTCTGGAGCGCAAATTTCCTCAGTTTTATTTCGTGGCAACGCCTCTCAATTAGCGAGAATGCCCAAAGAAGGCGATCAAGTAATTGCCACCGGAGAGTTGAGCCTTTACGCCCCGAGAGGCAATTACCAACTCGTCATTCGCGAGCTGCAATTTTTCGGCGTAGGCGAGTTGTTATTAAAATTGCATCAATTAAAAGAATCGTTGGCTGCGCGCGGCTGGTTTGATTCCGTTCATAAAAAGCCACTCCCCAAGCTGCCTAAACGCATTGGCGTTGTCACAAGTCCAACCGGAGCTGTAATTGCAGATATTTTAAATGTTTTAACTCGTCGCTTTAAAGGATTTCAGGTCATTTTAAATCCGGTTAAAGTACAAGGTGAAGGCGCGGCAGAAGAAATAGCGACTGCTATAGCTGATTTCAATCGCTACGAACTTGCCGACGTACTGATTGTCGGACGCGGAGGCGGCAGCATCGAGGATTTGTGGGCTTTTAATGAAGAATGTGTGGCTAAAGCGATTTTTGAATCTAAAATCCCTGTTATTTCAGCCGTTGGCCACGAAACAGATTTTACAATTGCCGATTGGGTGGCGGATATTCGAGCTCCCACTCCCTCTGCTGCTGCAGAAATTGTGATTGCTGAAAAAGCTGGGTTGCTTAAGTTTCTAACCCAGGTTCAGGCTCTGGTCGAACAAAGAATCGTGCAACAAACAATTGCGGCAAGGCAAAAACTGCATATGGTCTTGCGCCACCCGCTCATTGAAAATCCCCAAAAGATGCTTCAACAGCATGCCCAACAAATAGACTCTATTAGAGAGGATTTAGATTTTTGTATTCGGACCCAATTGAAACAAAAAGAAGCTATGTTATCCTCTTTTGCTAAGCAATTGGCGCTTTTAAATCCATCTCAACAAATCGTTCAGTGGAAGCAACAACTGGCTCCGTACCAAGAAAGATTGCATAAGAATATATTAGACCAAATCCGGCAGCGAAGAGATAAACTCGCGCGCGTAGAACATCACCTTCGCTCCATTCATCCCAAAAATTTAATGCGCAAGGGGTATTCAATCCTTTTTTGCAACCAAGAGATCGTCTCATCGGTTGCTACTATCAATGAGAAACAAACAGTTTACGCCCATTTAACCGATGGAATCATTCGCGCAACTGTAGAACAGGTGGAACATGACACAAGAAACGCTCTCTTTTGAACAAGCCTTTGAAAGGCTTGAGCAAATTTTGGAAAAGATGAATAACGGGAAAATCTCTTTAGAAGAATCTCTTAAATTATTTGAAGAAGCAGAAAAATTGATTCGTTCTTGCAATAATCGACTAGTAACCTCGGAACAAAAAATTGAAATGCTGGTTAAACAGCGTTCTGAATTAGTTATGGACGCATCACAACGTCCTAAAACCACACCATTCGCTTCAGTTTAACTTGTCATTGCGCACCAAACGATGCGCTTTATCAACTATTGTTCCTAATTTAGCCGTTGCGGCAACGCATGTTGTCGCAATCGCTAAAGCTATACCACCCGCTACGGGAGCGCTCGCTAAAACGCCTCCGCAAATTTGAATTAGAATCAAGCTTAGTAATGAAGCTCCCCCCTTTCCTACGCGCGCACACATCCCATCAATAACTAGCTTGCCTTGCATTTTTTCCAAAGGAGGTAACAGCAAAAATGAAATTTCTTTCGACGTATCAAACAACGTATATTTTACTGTTCGCACAACGACAAATAGCAGTGAACCAAATATCACAAGAAGATCAATTTCTTTAGAAAAAATGGGGTGCCACAGGATAAAGAAAAAAGCAGTTTCAATAATCAACAAACAGATGGGCGTAGCTAAAGACGAAACTACCCAGCGGCAACGGCGCAATAAAATCGGCGTAAGAAATAGAGCGCTTGCAGCGGTTAATAGCCCATTCCAAAAAGAAAGTTTTCCCATGAAGTTGCAATATTCGCGCGGATCTGGAAATTTTTGTTTTAACACGTCTAAAAAAATCACTTCACCGAGAGTATAAGCGACATAATCGGCAATCGTGATCCATCCCAAGAGCAGTAAAAAAGGAGATTTTAAACAAATCTGAAAGCTTTGCCAAACCGATAAAGGCGCCCCCTTTTGATCATCTTTTAAATCTTGCATAGCCGCAGCAGATTGAAACTGTCGAAAAAGCAGAAAAAAAAGACCGGTCGTTACCGCGCTCAACACTGTGAGCAATAACATCATCGACGTTAACGACTGCCCCCACGATTTACCAGAAATCGCATCAGAGGTACACAAAGAGATAAGCGGGCTTGCCGCAATGGTCCCAAGACTCCCTCCAAGCATTAAGGGCGCGTAATATTTTTTTGCACTTTCGACGGGCACATATTGATTGATAAACCCCCAAAAAAGAACTGACACAAGAGCTATTTTCCACAATTCTGCCATGACAAAAAAAATCATAGAAATCGCCTTTGGCAAAAAATATGCCAACGTATCATGGCCATAGATCCAATCTGCTGAAAGGAAAAACTGCTTTAACCCAGGGAGAAATGGGTATACTCCAAATACAAAAAAAAGGAAAAATGCGACAAAACTTCCTATTGTAATCAAAAAGACTCTTTGAATTGAAAAGCGATTGATCAACCAAGTAAGACCAAAAGTCATCAGAACGGCTCCGGGCATTGTGCCGCAAAGCTCAAACCAAGGGATGGAACTAGCTCCGCCGCCTAAATCAGCTACCGCTAAAGCGCTGCGAGCACTGCGCAATATGGCGTAATTAACATGCAGCAAACATACGATGCCGAACATGATAGCAAATAAAAAATTGAACTTTCGTTCTTTCGATTTGGATCCAAGCATAATTTACGCTGGATTTTAGCACTTTGCATGATATACCAAAAGCGAATGCGGCAAGAACCTGTCGCGATTCAAAAACAGACACCTAAGCGGAAGTAAAAATGGCTCTGCTCTCGACATGAAATCTCTATCATTTCTAAAGCGCTCTCTGACATATAAGATAATATCGTTCCACGCATTCCGTGCTTCATGAACATCATTACTACTGTATATCACAGTTTTCCTGCCATTTTGAATATCCAATGAAATGTATCGAGAAGCCCAGTTATCTGTTCTCATTAAATTTAATAAAAATGGCATATCGCACTCTAATTTCAACCTTTGGAGCTCGGGATTGCAAAACGGGTTGAGTCGAAGTATCGCTAACATAAATTCAGCATTATTTTTAAGCTTATCGCCAGCGTATTCGATGGTTAGTGGATTCAATTTAACTGCAAAATAAATAAGAGCTGGATCATTGCTTTGCTTTTCACTTAAAAACAAAAGGATCTGAGGATTTGCTGCAATCGCTTTTAAAAGAAAATCTTTATCCTTTTTAAGCGATTCATCGACAATCTGAATAGCAGCAGGACTGTGTCTGATGATTTCTATAAGAAAATCTTCATTTTTTTTTAAATCTTCATCAACAAATTGCAGCACTTGTGAATTATAGGAAACAGCGAGTTTAAGAAATTGTATATCTCTTCGCAAAACGCATAAAGCTAGATTTTGAGGTTTTCGACAAACAGCATGCAATCTAAGCGTGTATAACGCATCACTCACTCCAATTATAATATTTCCAATAACAGGAATCAGTAGAGCCACACATCGTAAAATCGATTTGTTTTTTAAATAAACTACATAGAGATCTCTGAGAGCGTCGGTTCTGTAACTTGCTAATCTTGAATTCCTTACATCACAATGATCAAGTTGATATTTTTGAAACAAAGCTACAGCATTGCTTACCGTACTAATTACTGGAATATAGTCGAAAGTCTTAAATACACTAATTACAGTGATGCGCATATATACATTATACTATAAAAATAAATGATTACATTAAATTCTTAATGCTCGCTAAAAAATCATGTTACCTTGTATATCAAAAAATATATATGAAACCTAAAATCATCGCATTGTTTCCTAATGAACAAAAAGAGTCCTCCTTTTCTTTGGCCTCGGAGATTGTTCAATTTTTAAAAGCGGAGCAGATTCGTGTTGTAGCCGAAGACAGCAAAGCGCAAGCCATAGGAGCTGAATCTATTTCGAAAGTACAACCCGGGGAAATTGGTTGCTTGATTTCCATGGGTGGAGATGGCACGATCTTGCGGCTAAGCCATAAATACGCACATCTTGATGTGCCTATTTTAGGGATTAATTTAGGACATCTAGGATTTATGGCAGATGTCCCAATTTCTGATATCTACCCCAGTCTAACGGATTTGTTAAATGGGGCTTATACAATCCAACGACGGCTTATGATTACTGCTTCTTCAGATACTGGCAGCGTGGATGCTGTGAACGATGTGGTGATTCACCGGAGCCCCAATTATAGTCTCATCGAGCTGGCAATCGAGGTGGAGGGAGTGTATATCAATACTTTTGTCGCAGATGGTGTAATTATTGCCACACCAAACGGTTCAACGGCTTATTCATTAGCTGCCGGAGGTCCTATTCTGAGTCCTTTTTTAGATGCTGTTGTAATTACACCGATTTGCGCTCACACGATTTCTAACCGCCCTATAGTATTGACAGCCGACCGCAAGATTTGCATTCGTTATTTAAGCAAATACGATCCTGTAGAAGTACGCGCTGATGGATTAGATTTTTTTTCTCTGCACACGGGGCAATCGATCGAAATTACCCGTTCACCATTAACTTTTAAATTGGTCTCTCTGCATCGGCATGAATATTTCTCGACTTTGCGCAAAAAACTCGGCTGGTCGGGAAAGTTATACCGAGAGTAATTCAACGCATGTAGAAAATTTGAGATTGCGTTCAAAACCAAGCCGCGCCTGTTCGAGCCAAACTTCCCATTTAGGAAATAAAAGGCCATGTTCGGTATTGGGAAAGTAAAGATAAGGCGATTGAGAGTCAATCCTTCTTAATTCTTGGTCTCGAAAATATAAAGCTGCGATATGAAAAAGATCTTGAGCTTTTTTATTTTTAATCCGAGGGTCTTCATCATCTACCCATTGCTCTAAACGACTTACTATCTGCAATCGCTCGGAATAGGGATGTTTTCTTTGTAAAAACGATATCCAAAGATCGACCATCTCTTTGGAGGTTGAATCTTGCGACCATTGAAGAGCTTTGGCAATAGAGCCATGCGAAAAACCGGCAGCTTCAGCCTCTATTCCTTGCTTAGCAAGCCATTGCGCTACTTCTTGATTGCTCAGAGGATTGAATGTGAGCTTGACGCATCGGGAAAGAATCGTCGGCAAAATTTCTCTCATAGAGGAAGTAATTAAAATCCAATAACTGGTGGGCTGAGGTTCTTCTAAGGTTTTCAACAACGCATTTGCGGCAGCTGGCTGCATGCGCTCCCCTGCATCCAAAATAAATACTTTCGCAGGGGCATCAAACGGCGCTTGATGTGATAAATCAATAGCTTCTCGAACCGAGTCAATGGAATGCAATCCGCTTTTTCCTTCGGGCTGTATAAGGGTTAAGTCCACACGACTCGAAGCGGTAAGGTACTTGGCCAACTCAAGGGAAAGGGTCTTTTTACCAATTCCTTCGGGACCTGCGAATAAAAGTGTATTGGGGAGCCTTTTTTCCTGAATCGCTAATGTTAGATAGTTTTTTACAAAATCGTGACCGACAATGTCATCGAACATGATGAAGCCTTTGATCTAATAGAGCTCGTGCGTGAGTAAAAACCTGTTCTGGCGGCAAAGAAGCGTCAATTACGCATATGCGCTTGGTATCGGCACGAGCGCATTTTAAATAGGACTTTCGAATTGTCTCATGAAAAGCAATAGCTTCTTGCTCAATTCTATCTTTTTCGCGAACTTTAGAAGCTCTTTCTAAGCCAATCTTTGGATCGATATCTAGATAAAAGGTCAAATCTGGCCATCGGTGATCGCAAAAAAGATCGCATGCAGCTGCCACCTTTTCCTCTCCTAAACCTCGAGCAGCGCCCTGATAGGCAATGGTCGAATCATGGTAGCGATCGCACAACACAATTTTCCCTTCTTTTAAAGCTGGTAATATGATGTCAAATAGGTGTTGCGCTCTGGAAGCTAAAAATAGCGCCAATTCAGCTAAAGGAGCAATCGCATGGGCTTGATCTAGCAAAATAGAACGGACCTTTTCCCCGAGCCACGTTCCTCCAGGCTCTCTCACGCGAAGGACTGGGAGCCTCTTTGCGATCAAATCTTTTTCAATCTGATCCATCAAAGACGTTTTTCCGGCCCCCTCCCCTCCTTCAAAGGTAACAAATAAAGAGTTCACTCAATCTCTTGTGCTACAGCTTCAATTTTTTGCGCAGCGATCACGCGATCTTCGTCATCTTTGAGATTGACGAGGCGAACTCCCTGCGTTGTTCGGCCCATAACTCGAACATCGGTCATCGGAATGCGAACGGCCTGTCCTGCTGAAGACATGAGCAATACTCCATCGGTATCAGCAACGCTCAAGGCTGCGACCACCATTCCATTTCTTTCGGAAGTGATGATAGATCGAACTCCGCTAACACCTCGGTTGGTTTGACGGAAATCTTCTACAGCTGAACGCTTGCCGTACCCGTTTTCACACACCGTTAAGATTGTTTGCTCTGCAGTTACTACTTCGCAACCTACCACTATATCGCTTTCGTTTTTGAGCAATACGCCGCGCACTCCGCGAGCCATTCGGCCCATAGAACGAACGAGAGATTCGTCAAAACGCACAGCCATACCGTCTCTTGTAAAGAGCATGACTTGCTGAGTTGGGCGAGTAATGCGAGCTGCGATGAGCTGATCGCCTTCGTCGATATCAAGTGCATAAACGCCCTTGCGCCGCGGATGGCTGAATGCTGAAAGCTCTGTTTTTTTCACAACGCCTTTCAGTGTAGCTAGCAAAATACACGCATTTTCTTGGAAGTCACGAACTTTTAATACTGCAGCAACTTTCTCGTTTTCTTGCAAATCTTCGAGTAAATTGATCAAAGGTCGGCCTTTAGTTCTTCTACCGGTCTCGGGAATTTGCCAAACTTTTGTCCAGTAGCACCGGCCCAGAGTGGTAAACAATAAAAGTGAGTCATGAGTAGAAGCTACGTACACATTTTTCAATGTATCGGCTTCTTTTTTCATTTCCATGCCAATGACTCCAGCCCCACCTCGACGCTGCTCGCGGAAGGTGTCGATCGGCATTCTCTTGATGTAATCATCATTGGAAATGGTAATCACAACCGGTTCGTCGGCGATGAGGTCTTCCATTTGGAACTCGCCTTCAGCCGCGACAATCTTTGTTTTGCGTTCGGATTTATGGGCTTTTCTCAAATCCTCTAGTTCTTCGCGAATGATGTCGCGCACCATCGCCTCTGACGCCAATACGGCTTTATAATGGGCAATTTTGACTAATAGATCTTTGTATTCATTATCGATTTTCTCGTATTCAAGACCTGTTAATTGGTAGAGGCGTAAATCGAGAACGGCATTTGCCTGGCGCTCGGACAAGCCAAATCGGCTGATCAATTCCACTCTTGCATTATCTCGATTGGTCGATGCCCGAATCACTTTGACAACTTCATCGAGATGATCGAGAGCTTTCAAATAGCCTTCTAAAATATGCGCGCGGGCTTCAGCTTTGTTCAATTCATAACGCGTTCTGCGGCGAATGACCTCTATGCGATGATCGACCCAAGCACTGATAAAATGCTTGATGTTCATCGTTCGGGGCAATCCGTGATCCAGAGCCAACATGTTGCAGCCAAAAGTCACCTGCAAATCGCTATTTTTATAAAGCTGATTGATGGTGACGTCGGGGATTTCTCCCCTCTTGAGCTCTAACACTAAACGAAGGCCGTCTTTATCCGATTCATCGCGAATGTCGGAGAGTCCGGTGAGAACTTTATCGGTGATGAGCTGGGCTAATTGTTCAATCAGGCGAGATTTATTGACGTTGTAAGGAATTTCATCTACGACAATCGACTGCTTGCCGTTTTGCCCATCTTCAACGCGCATCGTAGCGCGCAGCATGAGTTTTCCTCGACCGGTGTGGTAGGCTTCTTTAATCCCTCTGTAACCGCAAATTACGCCGCCTGTCGGAAAATCAGGACCAGGCATCACTTTCATCAGTTCATCGATTGTGATGTTGCGATTTTCCAAAACAAGTAAAGTAGCGTCTATGAGTTCATTTAAGTTATGAGGTGGAATGTTTGTTGCCATTCCGACGGCGATCCCCGATGAACCGTTTGCGAGAAGGTTGGGGAAACGGGCCGGAAAAACAACTGGCTCGCTTTTGGTCTCATCGTAGTTAGGAACGGTATCAACGGTTTCCTTGTCGAGATCTTCCATCAGAGCCATCGACGCAGCAGTGAGTCTCGCTTCGGTGTAACGCATCGCAGCGGGTGGATCGCCGTCAATCGAGCCAAAATTTCCCTGGCCGTTGATTAAGCAATACCGCATGACCCAGTCTTGTGCTAGACGCACTAAGGTCGGATAAATGACCTGCTCACCGTGTGGGTGGTAATCCCCGGAAGTATCGCCGGAGATCTTCGCGCATTTTCTGTGTTTGCCGCCGGGACTTAAGTTCAATTGTCTCATCGCGTATAGAATACGGCGCTGCGACGGTTTTAATCCATCGCGTACATCCGGCAAAGCGCGGGAAATGATGACAGACATTGAATAGCGAAGATAACTCTCCTTCACTTCCTCTTCAACGTTGCGCGGTACGATCGTTTCATCTTTTGTATAAGACATACTCGGCCTTTTAAATATCTAAATTTTTCACGGAGAGCGCATGAGTCTCAATGAAGACGCGGCGCGGTTCTACTTCTTCTCCCATCAGCATGGAAAATATTCGATCGGCTGCGATCGTATCGGGTATCGTCACTTTTATTAAGGTGCGTGTCGCGGGGTCCATCGTAGTATCCCACAATTGGTCGGCGTTCATCTCGCCAAGACCTTTGTAACGTTGGATCTCAACGCCCTTTCTGCCATTAGCCCGGATCGCATCGACTACTTCCTTAATGGTTTGATAAGTCGTACTTTTTCCACCCTCTTCTAAAAGATCGTATAAATCTCCATTTGCAACGAGATATTGTTCCAATAAAAGTTGCGCGGCGGTTAATTTTCCAATGAGAGCTCCGAATCGGTTCTGATCGTATAATTCGACAAAAGCTAAAGGCTTCACGATAAATTGCTTCATCTCATCGGTAATTTCTTCAATGGGAATGGACGCTAAAGTTTCTTCATGCCGAGTTCTTTGAGCGGCTTCATTTTCCCTTCGTTTTGCCATCAAATCTTCATCTGTATAGACAAATTGATACCCGTCTCCTACTGCAATTTGATATTGCGGCCAGAGTCCATCTGGCGATTTAGCCGATAAAAATTCACGGAAAGGGACACCCTTGCGCTCGACAGAGTTAATAAACACTTCCACTTCGGAAGCTAGATCCATTAATTTATCTGTTGATTCTTTATCTAGAGAATGTTCGCTGCCAGTTTTGCGCAGCATTATATCGCTCAGCCCCAGTCGAAGTAAATAATCGTCCATCTCTTTTTCCGAATGGATGTATTGGCTCACCTTTTTACGCGTAACTTTAAAGAGCGGTGGACGCGCGATATAAATAAAGTTATTTTCGACGAGCGCCGGCATGTGTCTATAAAAGAAAGTAAGCAGCAGTGTACGGATATGCGATCCGTCCACATCGGCGTCGGTCATGATGATGATTTTATGATAGCGCAGCTTAGCGAGGTTGAAGTTATCAGTTCCAATGCCGCAACCAAGAGCTGCAATCATCGCACCTACTTCTTGGTTTTGCAAAATCTTTTGCAATCTAGCTTTTTCCACGTTCAAAATCTTACCGCGGATGGGTAAAATTGCCTGGAATCGACGATCTCTTCCCGATTTTGCTGAGCCTCCCGCAGAATCTCCCTCAACGATGTAAATTTCACAAAGAGCAGGATCGCTTTCTTGGCAGTCGGTTAACTTTCCTGGCAGTCGAGCTGAATCAAGCGCTGTTTTTCTCAGTGTTAGTTCACGAGCTTTTTTAGCAGCTTCTCTAGCTTGCGCAGCAATGATCGATTTTTCTGCGATCATTTTGGCGATCGCTGGATTTTCATCAAGAAAAGTCGTCAACTCTTCGCCCACGATCTGCTGCACAATCCCCGCAACCTCGTTGTTACCGAGTTTTTGTTTGGTTTGCCCTTCGAATTGAGGATTGGGAACTTTGCAAGAAATCACCGCGGTCAACCCTTCCCGCATATCATCGCCGCTAATAGCCAGTTTATCCGTTTTAAGCAAAGAATGATTCTTAATATAATTATTCAAAACGCGTGTAAGCGCCGTTGAAAAACCTGTGAGATGAGTCCCCCCTTGCCGCGTCGCAATATTGTTGACGTAGGTATAAATCATCTCATTATACGTATCATTCCACTGCATAGCGACATCGAACTCGATTGGCCCGTCTATACCCTCTTTTACTGCGTGAATAAAAATCGGATTTGGAAATAACGGAATCTTACCCTCGTTTAAATAGCTGACAAACGAAGAAATTCCGCCGGAGTAGCAAAACCGAGTAGCCTCTCGACTTTGATCGCGTTCATCTTGAAAGACAATAGTAATACCGCGGTTTAAAAATGCCAGTTCGCGCAAACGCTTGAGCAATACATCGTAATCAAAGCGCACCACAGAAAAGATCGTATCATCGGGCAAAAAGCTAACCCGTGTCCCCCGTTTTGTCGTAGATCCTAATTTTTTAAGCGCGCCCACTGGTTTTCCGCGCTCAAACACCATTTCATACACTTCGCCGTTTTTATGAACCGTGGCTGTTAAGCGAATCGAAAGAGCATTCACGCAAGAAACACCAACTCCATGCAATCCACCCGAGACTTTATATGTGTTCTTATCGAATTTTCCGCCGGCATGTAGAATAGTCATAACAACTTCCAAAGCGGTAACATCGCGTCCTTGCTTAGCCGATTCACGGTCATGCCGTTCAATTGGAATACCTCGGCCATCGTCTTCAACAGAACAGCTTCCGTCTGAATGCAATGTGACAACGATCTGTTTGCAATATCCGGCCATTGCTTCGTCGATGCAATTGTCGACCACCTCATAAACGAGTTGGTGTAATCCATTGGTATGGGTGTCGCCGATGTACATCCCGGGCCGTTCTCGCACCGCCTGAAGACCTTCTAAAACGGTAATCGAACTTGCATTGTATTCTTGGTTTTCACTCATCGTCGTCATGCCTTAATCTCTTTACTTTATCCCATTCGAAATAGGAGTTTTCGAACCTGGAATTTTTCCTGTAGCTTTTTCAGCAACCGGCTTTGTTCGTGTGTACAAAGCAAACTATAGAGCGTTGCGCTTTTTACGGTCACTATAAATACGCCATCGACAAAAGAAACCGGTTCTGTAAAAGGCGCCATAGCCTCGCCGATCGCCTCTTTCCAAAAGAGAAAAATTTCCGCAGAGCCCGCCGCGCTCGGCGCGCCCATTTTTTTCAATACTTGACCGAGCAGATCCGAGGCCTTTTTCCCCGTGGGAGTAATTCCGTCGAAATTTCTGGGCGTTCTAGCCATATCCACCACAAGCGATTGATCGCAGACTCCAGACTACCCTATTTTTGAAAAAATTTCAAAGGTTATACCGGGAGTGATTCAAGAATGGGCCCTGGCTGCGTCGGACAGCCATTGTCTTTAGCATCGTCTGCATCGCCCACGTCTTGAAGATCTCTCGAAGCACAATTACACTATGTATATATAAATGGATTAGTAAAATTATCATTTTATTTAAATTAAACTGTTTATAATTTACAAAAAAAATAAAATTTAAACATAGAAAAAAGACCATTCTGCATTCACGCAATTAGTTAATAAAAAATTTGAATGACACAAAAGTATAACTATATAATCCGTTTTGTGGTACCATAATCTCAAATCTGAGAAATAAATATAAATGATCGAAACCCGCCACTCCCCCCTTCCAGATGCATGCTTTATCGCGTTGGAGTATATGTCCCACTCAGAGCTGGCTCAAATGGCAACAGTGAATAAAGCCTTCGCCCAAACGGTTAGAGAATTTCCTATATATTGCTACAACAAATACAGAACTCAGGCCATTGAAAGACTGGTCGCAAGAGTCAGTTCAGTATTTTATCCGGGAACGGATCTAGATGAGATGGCTAATAAAATTCGAGTCTTAACTAAGCGCTATTTAGCCACTCATCCCCAAACCACATTGGGAGAAATTTCTCTACCTCAAGTTCTCGCTACAGCTCAGAGAGAAGAAGAGGAAAATGAGCAAAATTTCATTCAAGTTACAGATAGTTTTTTCACAGCCCTTCGAAGCTCCTTTCTTAGAGAGGATATTATCGTGCCGCTATGGAGTCCCGCCGAGCAGCCCGCACTAGCTCGACGCTGGTGGAATGAAGTTTTTCCTACGATTTGCAATCGACCGAGCATTCAAAATTTACTCCCTACAATATGGGCGCAGGCTTTAAATCACAGACAAATAGAAATTACACAATATCTCATTAGTAGTCTGGATCTCAATACGCCCTTAGACGCGCCTTTTTTAGGCATCGTAAATGATGTCAATCGCTTTGAAACGTTTGCGTTCGCAGCATTCGCATTATCACCAAATACCGATCATTTAGTGCCTCGATTATTAAATATGGCAAGCCAGATCGGCAGTCTGGAGATTGTTCAAGTTATTATTTCAACCAATCGCTTTCATGAGATTTCCGGCGATGACTTAGGAGAGGCTTTGTGGGCAGCTTCCAACGAAGGTCACGTGGCTATAGTTGACCAAATCATTAGATCCAATCGCTTTCATGAGATTTCCGGCGATGACTTAAGCGAAGCTTTGTGGGCAGCTTCCCGCCACGGTCACGTGGCTATAGTTAACCAAATCATTCATAAGATTTCCGGCAATGACTTAGGCCGAGTTTTGTTGGCAGCTTCCAACGAAGGTGACGTGGCTCTAGTTAACCAAATCATTAGATCCAATCGCTTTCATAAGATTTCCGCTACTGGAGAAAACGGCTTAACAAAAGCTTTGCTAATAGCCATACGTAATGGGCATCTAGAAATCTTTACCGCGATTTTAACACATGATCACGCCGCCAACATACCCACTCACGGAGAGTCGGGGATTGGCTTCTTATTGACTGGGGCGATTCTCGCCAGAAATTTAGACGCCGTTAACGCAATCATTGCATCTACTCACTTTACCAAAATGCAATCAGGCCCTCTTGATGTTGCATACGTGATTGATTTACTCAAACGCATATGGAAATCGTTCATTTCATCCGGCCATATTGCCAAACTTCCGATTGATGACTTTTGTGTTATTGAAATAGCAATACAAACCGCAGCTTCCAAAGGCTATGTGGACATTATGAAAACTCTCATCGCAGCTCGGCAAAATTTAGCGCCAATTGATAAGACATATGGTTTAGGAGCTGCATTATATGTTGCGGCTCTCAAGGGGCATACAACTGTGGTTGAAGAGCTCATTGCAAATCCCCGCTTTAATGAAATTCCGGTCAGCGAGTACGCTTTATATACGCGCCCGTTCCGCTTTCTTATCGATGTAATCATCTCTTTGTTCACATTTTTAAATTTTACCAAGATCCACGTAACCGACATTTGTAACCTTCCGATGGCTGTGCAAATAGCACTCCTAAACAAAAAGTTCGATATCGCGCTTAGACTCATCGAACATCCCCGCTTTGGCGAGATTTCGATGGAGCATTTTAAAGAAATTTTACTACGTGCCGCTGCAGCCGGTAACCCAGATGTCATTACCGCTCTTATGCAAAATCCTCATTTTAACAAGATGCCGTTATACAATGTTTTTCGCCATTCAACTTTGAGCTCAGCTATTTTTATGGCCGCTGCAAAAAAACATCCACAAATCGTCAACCTGCTGCTTGCATCTCCAAAAGCCCGTTATATTCCACCGCAACGCTTGAGGCAAATTTTATTAATAGCTTCTAACATCGAGGACAATCAAGAAGTTGTTACAGCACTGGAGCAGCATGTCCGCGCACGTTAGTTTTACAAACTTATGGATGCAATGTCCGGATGATTTGCAATTTACTATATTGGACAGAGCCTCTCCTTCAGACTTAGCCGCATTAGCCCGAGTCAGTAAATCATTTAATGAGGCTGTCCAAAGGTATTGCGAACGCTATTTTATTCAGTACCCTGCCGCCAAACAATTACCTATGAGAATGGGTCCGATATTTTGTCCAGGAATGAACCCAAGCAGCATGGCTAACAAAATTTGTATTTTAACCAAGTACTATTTAGCCAATTACCCCTATTCCACATGTAGACAAATTGTTTTATCTACTGTTTGTTCTGTTGCTCAAGCTGAAGAAGAACAATACGAAACCTCGATTACCCCGGTTTCTATGTTGGTCAATAATCTAGAGATCCCCCGGGAGCCCACATTAGCTCGACGCTGGTGGAATGAAACTTTCCCTACAATTTGCAATCGCCCTGAGATTCAAAACTTAATCCCTACAATATGGCAGCGGGTCTTAATTTACGGGCAAACAGAAATTGCGCAGCATCTCATTAGACACCGTCTTATTGAGATAACGAATCAATCAATTAGGGATATCGAATTCCGCCCTACTCCATTAAAACAATTCGAGACACTTGCATTCGCGGCGCTAACTACATTGCCAACTATAAATCATTTTCTACCCGAACTGTTACGTACAGCAAGCTTTATTGGAAGTCTACCGGTTGTGCGAGCAATTCTTACCACCCATCGCGTTCATGAAATTGCACCTCACGATTTAGGCAAAGCTTTGTACAAGGCGTCGTCCCTAGGCCATATAAAGATCGTAAACGAAATCATAAAATCCAATCGCTTTAAGGAAATTCAATCTAGTTCTTATGATTGGAGGTGTATAGGTCATTCGCTCTGCAGTATATGGAAATCGTTCATTTCATCTGGTCGTCTAGCTAGAATTCCCTTTAATAAAGTTTTTACTATTGAGCGCGCTATAAAGAAAGCAGCTCGTCATAACAATACAAACGTGATGAGAGCGCTCATCTATTCTGGTGCTTGCGAAACGCAAAGTTTGGGCGCTGCATTAGCTATAACGGCCGAAACCGGCAATGAAGAGATGTTTAACGCGCTTGTCGACCATCCTCGCTTTGCTAAGATTTCAGCAGGGATTAGTGCCTTTAATTTTCTTGCACGCGCAATTCATTTTCTTGCACGCGCGGTTCTCTCTCTGATTTCGTTTATACTCTTTCACCCCCGCGAACGAGTGCCCGATAATACTTTACCTTTGGCTATATACACTGCAATACGTTGCAACCATTTCAGCATGGCCCATAGACTCATCGGCCGACCTGAATTTCTCAAGATTCCCTTGTTTGGTTTCCATAGTTTTTCAAGAATTTTGTCTATAACCCATGACCAAGAACTCCTTCAAAAGCTTATGCAAAGTGATTATTTAACCCAATTCACAGAACCTACAAGATTTGGCTACTCAGATTATTTTCTCTTTATTTTGGGAGTAGTTGGGAATGGAATGACTGAGATAATAAACGAGGCCGTTCAATCCAAACACTTTGATAAAATTCCAACTAACGGAATTTTCAGTTTAAACACCCTCATCCAATCGTCTCACCCCAGAGTAACAGAGATTCTAAACCGAGTCCTAGAAGAGCGAAACGCTTAACCCAAGTTCAACGACCTCCTCTATGAGGAACTGAAAAAGTTGGGTCGATTCGGCACTACAACTTGAATTTACACAATCGTTTTACGAGCTTGCAATATCTGCGTTGACAAGTTGAGTGTGTTGCATATTTCTTGCTGCTTCCCTTCTACTTTAGTGATACTTTGATAATGAAGAGTCCGTCCAGGCTTCATCTGTGAAGCAGTTGCAGCTTTAGCTTGTGATTCGCAATAAAGCCATTTCTCTTCGCTATCAGCAGGGGTTTTAATCAAAGCAGCCTTGACTTGATCCAGAGCATCCCCACCTGCAACCATATCTCCTTCAAGTGCGAGATTTGGAGCATTTTGTCTTGCTGACACAACATATGCTCTATCAAAAAATTTGCGATTGCCGCACAATAATTGATTGAATTGCACCGCGCGTGATGGAAAAAAAAGGAACCTAACACTGGTGGCACACAAATGACACGGCGAGGCGTGAAGAAATCGAAGCTTCCAAAGGAAGCGTTATGACAACAGCCTCTAGCTTAAAATCCTCTCTATCAAAACTCCCATACGAATTATACCCTAAAATATTTCTCCACATGACCGACTCCGATCTTGCACTCTTAGCAAGAGTGAATCGAGAATTCGCAGCAGTTATCCGAAAAATGTTTGGAGACTTTTATATTGCACATACGACACCAGAAATTGAAAGGCTGGTTCAAAGACTCACACCGCTGTTTTACCGTCCAAATTTAAGAGAAAGACCTTCTCATAAAATCAAAATGTTAATCGAGCTATATTTAAGCGCCCATCCAACAGCTAAACCTCAAAAAATTTCTCTACCACAAATTTTAGCCGCCGCTCAACACACTGAAAAAGTTAACGAACAAAGTCTCATCACATTTACCAACGAAGAATTTAGCACCGCATTTACCAACCCTATCGAAACTCGGCAGTGGTGGAGCGAAACTTTTCCCACATTTTGCAAACATCGAGATGAGCAAAATTCACTCTCCTGGTCTTCTACATTCCAAAAAGCGTTACACAACGGTCTATTAGAAATCGCGCAAAATCTTTTGTCTCTAATAAACCCTGAACAACTAGCAGCGCACATTCGAGCAGCCTTTACTTTTAACCGAGTAGCGTCAACAAGATGGCGAACACTAATGTCAGTCCTACTCACCACCCCTCGTTTTGCAGATATCCCAGCTAGAGGAGATTACGGTTTGGGAGACATTTTGGCTGTAGCGACTCTCAACGGCTGCTTAAACATCGCCAACCTCATCGACTCCCCTCGCTTTGCCGAGATTTCTTTTGATGATTGGTATAGTTTAGGTACAGCTTTATTGCTAGCCGTGGAAGGAGGGCACTTAAATATGGTCAATGCACTCATTCATTCCCGCCGCCTAAATGACCTTCTAATTATTGAAAAGCACAATTTAGCAGATGCTTTATTGTGGGCTGCAAGATCCGGTAATTTAAATATTATCAATGCGCTGATCCATTCTCGATGCTTTGCAAATATACCACCTAATGACGTCATATCCGCGCTGAAAGAAGCTCTGCAAATAATACGAAAAAACCGTAGCGACATTGTACGAGCAATCGTTTATTCAGATCTCTTTACTTGCATTCCATTCAATAAAGAGCATCCTGTTTTACGGGAACTTTATGATTGGGCTGTATGCTACGATCACTCAGACGTAGTTGATCGGTTCGACCTATCATCTGATTGTAGAACACCAGACCAATCAACGATAAACCGAACTATTAGCCCGACTCCGGCTAGCGGATATAGATTCAAGCACGCCTTGCTAAAAGCAGCTCAATTCGGTCATTTAACAAAGTTTAAAGAACTGAGTAGAACCTCATGTTTTGCCGAAGTTCCTCCGGATGGCGAATATGGGTTAGGACACGCCTTGAGAGAAGCTGCCCGCTGGAACCGCCTTCACGTAGTTATCGCGCTCAGTAAAACTCCTCGTTTTGCTGAAGTTCCTCCGGATGGCGAATACGGACTAACCGCCAGCATATTCATCGCTAACGAAAAAATTCGAGTGATACTAATTGCTGCTATCGCTCAAAATCCAGACAGTATCTATAACTTACGATATACTTTATGGAAAGCATCCTCCGAAGATCGTTTAGATATTATCAATGCACTCGGTTGGTACCACCAAGTTACTGAAATCCCATTCAATGGGGAGCTCGGCCTGAACGCTTGCATCCAAATCGCCGCCAGCGATCGTCTCAGGACTGCACTGACCACTGTGCGAGCGCAACGCATATTGAATCAAGAAAACCTTCCGAAAAACCGACTTTTGCAGTCCTGCGTTATTTTATAATTTTAAAGAGGCAATTTTATCATGATTACTACAACAATACCACGTTTATACGAAGCGCCCCCCGTAGAACAATTTCCAATGCTTGAGTTCTTAAGCGTCCCAGAACTTTCCGTTTACGCAAGAGTAAATAAATATTGCTCTAGAGTAGTTAGAGCCTTTCGGAACACTTCTTATAAAGAAATTTTTGATAGACCTGTAATGATAACACCCCGAGATGTAGCTTACCGGGCCTATTCTATCGACAAAAAAACACTTTCCCTTAAGGCTTTTATAAGATTACACATACAATTTTCTCACCCCTTTACGCAATATATTCTCGAAGCTGGCAAATCAGAGGTTAGAAGATATAACATATTCCTCCCTCACCCCAGTCCGCGATATATTCTCGAAGCTGTCGAAATTTATCAAAATAATAACCATTCAGAAGCATCAACATCAGCAAGAATGTTTTTATTCAATTCATTCACCATAAACAAATTTCCATGGTGTCATTTTGACACTTACCCTTTAACAAGCGTTTTGTGCCTATCTGCTTCCAAAAATGACCTAGATATGGCCAATGCGTTTATCAAATCCTCTTGGTTTTCTTTGACCCGATCTCAGGATGTAATAACTGCTTTTCACACGGCTACTATTCGAGGATACATCGAGATAAGCAATGCATTGATCCAATCTTCTCGCTTCTCTGAAATTCCAATCGAGGGTGAAATGGGCTTAATCTCGTGTCTAGAACACCGGGACACAAGAATTAGCGCAGCAATAGTCTCTGCTATTGCACGCCATCCAGACGGCATAAGTTGTCTAGCGCGCACTTTACGCTATGCCGCTTCTAGAGGCAACCTCAAGGCAGTTCACGCCATCATTCACTCTCCGAGCTTTGCTGAAATGTCATTTAGCCAATTGAGAACTGCCTGGGAATCGAGCGCCCGTTATGGACGGGTACAAAATGCATTTAAAAATTCTAGCCGCAGTATCGAGATCCAGCAACTGTTAGAAGAAGAAGAATCTAGCGTTAATGCATTTTTATTAGAAGCTGTAAAGGAAGCAAATAAAATTTGCGCAGTCAAAACCCACAGAAACTGCACAATCTCATGATCCCGCTAGAAGGCTTTTTCATAGAGCCAATTGCAAAATTGCTCTGCCTGGAAAAATCGATGATTTTGAGATCATTTTCGAGTAGCAGTAATTTGCCTCGCACCGTTCATTTAGAATGGAGAAGATAGAAAGATAGACGCGGCTATCTGGCAAACGCATTGAACGCATAGAGTTGTGAAAACATCGTTATGTTTGATATGGCTAATTTCATACTTCATTATCAAACTACAGGCATCTTTATCAGTGTCATAGAAACCAGGAGCCACTAGAATCACAGCATCGCCATTTCGGAACATATTTGATCCGCCTGCACTACAAAATCCCGGATTAGGGATTTCAATGAATTTCACATCCTCTCAAGTTAATCGTAAATAACAAGATCTACATGTTAGCGTTTTTTTTAAAATGTCCATTTTTTGGCAATCAGCTCATTGACTATTACCCAAAAGAAGACATTAAAAAAAACGCTAACAAAAGATATTTTTGTATTGAAATTAAATATTCTATTAATGTATAGTTATTAAACAAACTCATTCAAACCAACTAAGGGTTGTTTAACATGTCCACACCAGCCAATACAACTTCTCTATCCAAGCTTCCCTACGACCTCTTTCTTCCCATAGCACATTTTCTATCCCCATCTGATCTCACAGCTCTTGCTCGCGTTTGTAGAGCCAGCAGAGCTACTCTCCAAGAGTTTCCTGAATATTGTTTTAATTTATATCGAAATCCAGAAGTTGAGGAGTCTGTCAGTAGAGTCTCTTCGATATTTTATCCAGGTCAGCCTCCTGTCGACACAACTCATAAAATCAAAATTTTAATCAACCATCACCAAGTAATCTACCCCCCTCCCCCTTTTAGGGTTCGAGAGATTTCTCTACCCCTCTTCTTCACCGAAGCTCAAGAAGCGGTAGTAGTAAACGGGCAAAATTTCATTCAACTCACGTGCGTCTTTTTCGCTGCAATATGGAAGCAACCTACTTGGCGTCAGGGCCAAGGTTTTAATTTTGAGCAATTAACGCAGCAATGGAACGAAATTCATCGAGAAATTGTCTGGAATAACGGCGCAGATGTAAATCTAGATGAAGATTTAGAGGAAGTTATTCTGCCAACATGGGATCCGGAACAAAATCCAGACTTAGCCCGACACTGGTGGAAAACAACTTTTCCTGCGATTTGCGATCGCCCGGACATTCAAATTTTAATTCCTCTCTTATTGAGGGAATCCACAGGCCGAAATCAGTTGGAAATCACACAATATCTTATATCGGGAATGCCGCAAGAAGAATTTCTCCGGTTCATAGCCCCTCAGCCGAATTACATTCCGCCTCACGATGCGCATGCGGCGTGGAAAACCATGGCCTTTGCCGCTTTAACGACAAACCCAAACGCGGATATTACCCAAAGTTTGCTTCGCATAGCTCTTAACTGTCACAATCCATACATTGTCAAAGCAATTCTTTTAACCAAGCGCATAGATGCTATACCTCAAACAGAAGTCTTTAACTTATGGGGCCCTGACTTATGGAAATACGGTTTATATGTAGCCGCAAAAGCAGGTCATGCAAATATAGTTCGGGCAATCATAGATCACCCTAGCTTTAATGCAATTGCCGCTGATGGCCAATATGGTTTGGGAGACGCTTTATGCGCAGCCGCAGGAGCAGGTCATGCAAATGTGATCGCCGCGCTCAGTGCTCACCCCAACTTTAATGCAATCACCGCTACTGGCCAATATGGTTTGGGAGACGCTTTATGCGCAGCCGCAGGAGCAGGTCATGCAAATGTGATCGCCGCGCTCAGCAGACACCGTAACTTTACTGCAATTGCCGCTGATGGCCCGCTTGGTTTAGGAAGCGCTTTACGGGAGGCCGCAATAAAAGGTCATGCAAATGTGATCACCGCGCTCAGTGCTCACCCCAACTTTAATGCAATCACCGCTACTGGCCTGTTTAGTTTAGGAAGCGCTTTATATGAAGCCGCAGTAGCAGGTCATGCAAATGTGATCACCGCGCTCAGCGCTCACCCTAACTTTACTGCAATTCCTGCTAATGGCCGGAATAGTTTAGGAAACGCTTTACGGCATGCCGCAATAAAAGGTCATGCAGATGTGATCACCGCGCTCAGTGCTCACCCCAACTTTAATGCAATCACCGCTAATAACGTACGTCGTTTGGGAGCCGCTTTATGTGCAGCCTCTCGCAATGGATACTTAAATATGGTCCACACACTCCGCACTATTCCTCGCCTTGCTTGGATTTCTACTGCCGTAGCTGTAGTAGCGATCACATATTATTCTCAGATCTCTCGAAGAGATTTCGATACACAGGGATAAATTCTGATTTTGGCTCTCTTTCCGCCTGGGAATCGAGCAGCCCGTTATGGATTCATCCCCCCTCCGTCGAGAAACTACACCCCTAGGAAATGGGTTCATAGAGCCAATTGCAATCGTCTCTTGCATTTATCCTGGGAAAAAGGTTTAATATATCGAGTTAGTTTTCTTGGAGGTTTGTGATGAATCCACAATTTTCCGATGCGGCCGCAACAGCCATTCAAGCTGCGGTTCAATACGCACAAGAGCACTCCCATATAGAAGTGGGAGAAAATCACCTGCTTCACTCTTTGTTAGTCGATACTGAAGGTTATTTTAGCGCCATCTGCAAAACAATTGACATAGACCCTCAGCAATTACTCAATCAAGTCGATGCCGCGCTTAGCACTTCTGCCAGCTATAGCGCCCAAGCACAAGAGCCGCGTCCCTCCGCCGGATTGCAGCAAAGAATTGCAGAGGCTGGGAAAATTGCTCAAAAATGGAACGACACATACATCAGCAGCGATCATTTATTCTTAAGTTTTTGGGAAAAACCAATAGAGCCTTTTGCATCTTGGAAACAACGATCTAAAAAATCAACCAAAGAAATTCAGTTGCACATTCAGAAAATGAGAGGATCAAAACACATGGACTCCCCCAGCGCTGAGAACCATTTTCAGTCTCTGAAAAAATATTGCAAGAATTTAACTGAACTAGCGCGCGAAGGAAAGCTCGATCCAGTCATCGGACGCGATGAAGAAATCAGAAGATCAATGCAAGTGCTCTCTCGGCGCACTAAAAACAACCCGATGTTGATCGGCGAGCCTGGAGTTGGAAAAACAGCGATTGCCGAGGGTTTGGCATTTAGAATCGTGCAAGGAGATGTCCCCGACTCTTTAAAAAACAAAGAACTGATGGCCCTGGATATGGGAAGCTTGATCGCCGGGACTAAATTTCGCGGAGAATTTGAAGAACGCCTCAAATCGATTTTAGATGAAGTGGAAAAAAGCGACGGCCAGATTCTTTTATTCATCGATGAAGTGCACACGTTAGTAGGCGCCGGGGCCACAGAAGGATCCATGGACGCCGCCAATTTGCTAAAACCTGCCTTGGCACGAGGATTGCTTCACTGCATCGGTGCCACCACGCTCAATGAATATCAAAAACACATCGAAAAAGACGCGGCTCTTGAGAGAAGATTTCAGCCGGTTTTTGTCACCGAACCTTCTTCAGAAGATGCAATAGCCATTTTGCGAGGGCTCAAAGAACGCTACGAAATTTTTCATGGCGTACGCATTACAGAAGGAGCTCTTCACGCCGCCGTTTTACTTTCTTCGCGATACATCACCGATCGCCGCTTACCCGATAAAGCAATTGATTTAATCGATGAGGCTGCTAGTTTAATTCGCATGCAAATCGGCAGTTTGCCTTTACCTATTGAAAAAAAAGAAAGAGAACTCGCGTCGTTAATCGTAAAACAAGAAGCTCTAAAACGAGACGGTCTTATCGAGCATGCCGCAGAAGCTGAAAAGGAAATCGCGATACGCAAAGAATCTCTGGCAGTTCTTAAAACGCGATGGAATCACGAAAAACAATTGATCCAATCGCTCAAAGACAAAAAAGACGCATTGGAAAAATTGCGATTTCAAGAAGAAGAAGCTGAGAGAAAACCCGACTACAATCGAGTTGCTCAACTGCGTTATAACGACATTCCCCGCGTTCAAAAAGAATTAGAAGACGCCCAACAGCAGCTGAGCCACACTAAAGAAAGATTGCTGCAAGAAGAAGTCGACGAACACCTCATCGCAGAAATTGTATCGAAATGGACAGGAATCCCCTTAGATAAGATGCTCGAAAAACAAGCTGCTAAAACACTTCAACTCGAATCTTATTTAGAAAAAAGAGTCGTGGGACAAAAGATCGCCGTACAGGCCGTTTCCGAAGCAATCCGCCGTTCACGCGCCGCGCTCAACGACCCTCAGAGACCCATTGGAGCATTTCTATTTGTAGGACCTACCGGGGTAGGTAAGACAGAACTTGTCAAAGCGCTCGCAGAACAACTTTTCGACAAAGAAGATGCGATCATCCGTTTAGACATGTCGGAATATATGGAAAAACATAGTGTCTCGCGCCTGATTGGATCCCCTCCCGGATATGTAGGATACGAAGAAGGGGGGCAACTGACAGAAGCCCTGCGCCGCCGCCCTTACTCAGTGGTTTTATTTGATGAAGTTGAAAAGGCTCACCCCGACGTCTTCAACATTTTGCTTCAAATTTTTGATGAAGGCCGCATCACAGATAGCAAAGGACGCAAGGTAAACTGCAAAAACGCGCTTTTTATCATGACTTCCAATTTAGGATCGGATCTGCTGCTCAAAAAACAAGCTCAAAATAAAGAAGAGCTTTTGCGCATTGTAGCCCCTGCCATCAAAGCGACATTCCGCCCGGAATTCATCAATCGATTAGATGAAATTCTCCCCTTCCTCCCGCTAAAAGAAGAAGATATGGAGCAGATTGTGGAAATTCAACTAAAGCACGTGGCAGATCGACTAAAAGAACAACACATTCAACTCCACTGGAGCAAACCAATTGTTCAATATCTTGCCGAAGAAGGATACGACCCAGATTTTGGCGCTCGCCCACTAAAAAGACTCATACAAAATAAAGTAGTCAATCTTTTGGCAACCGATATCATAGAAGGCAAAATTGCGCCCAATAGTACTATCAACTTAAGCGCAAAAAACACTCCGGAAGGAGTTGTATTATACCGTTCCTAGACCTTAAGGATTGTCAAACAAATCCTATTTATTCAACGTGGACTAACAGACTTTTTAAATAAGTGCTTTCCGGATGAAAAATATTGACAGGGTGGTCTAAGGCTTGACGATGGCGCGATAAAATTCTTACCCGACGACCAGCTTCCAAACTAGCGCGAAATAGTATGTTTTGAAAAAGCTCTTCTCCCACATGATAAGAACATGAGCAAGTCAGTAATAAGCTATTGGGCTTCAACTTTGCCAATGCCGTTCGATTCAATTCCTTATAAGCGCGAAAGGCTTTATCTATATCTTGTTTTTTCTTAACAAAAGCGGGAGGATCTAAAATGACTAGATCGTAATTGAGCGGGGATTTTGCAACAAATGCAATAGCATCTTCGCATAAAAAACGATGCTTTGCGCTATCTATGCCATTCAATTCAAGATTGCGAGCAACAAGCGGCGCACAGCGAACTGAAATTTCAACGCTATCCACTAAAGCCGCATCTCCAGCAAGAGCTGCAACGGAAAATCCACCAGTATACGCAAAACAATTGAGCACTGTTTTATCTTTAGCAAGATCTCTAACTAATGAGCGCATTTCCCGCTGATCTAAAAACAATCCCGTTTTCTGTCCGTCTAAAAGATGAACAGCATAACTCAAATTATTTTCTAAAACTTCAACTTCCGGGTTTGGATCACCATATAAATGAGCGCGAATCTCACCCATTCCTTCTTTTTTACGCAGAAAAGAAGTTGATTTTTCAAAAATAGAAATTGGATTAACTAAATTTACAAGCAACGAAATAATTTCAGACTTAATCAGTTCCAATGCCGGATGCGAAATCTGCATCACCAGGCGATTGGCGTAAGAATCTACAATCAATCCTGGAATTCCATCCCCTTCTGCATTGATTAATCGAAACGCGTTGGTTTCAGAGGCAGTTGCAACTACCTCTTCATTTAAATGGAAAATTCTATTGCGGAGAGCAATTGCTTCAGCGATTCGTTTTTCGATGGCAGCAAGAGGCAGCTCATCACCAAAAGAAATCATATGAGCTACGATTGATTGGCCCGTTCCCACCATGGCATAACCGAGCTTTTCTCCATTGTATGAGTGGACAGGGACAATCTCACCACTTTTACGAGGATTGAGCGAATCAATAGCGCCAGAAAAAATCCAGTGATGACTCTGGAGCAGAGGGCGCTCTTTACCCTTTTTTAAACGGAGGCTAGTTGTAGCTTCGACGGTGTTTTGCATGTTTTTCCTACAGGTCCTAAAACGCGGCCGATGAGATCGTAATCTGCGACATCGGTGATTTCCACTTCATATAATTGGCCAAATGCCGTTACTT
The DNA here is from genome assembly GCA_021781995.1 of bacterium. Classification (GTDB taxonomy): domain Bacteria; phylum Chlamydiota; class Chlamydiia; order Chlamydiales; family SM23-39; genus CAITMJ01. Next base: position 178,479 of record JAJXVT010000001.1, read on the forward strand.
TGCGTCCATCATTGATAATGATTTGACCATCGATATCCGGACATTGCCCACTGTGGCGAGCTCTTAATAAAAGATCAGATTCAGGGTGAAAGCCCTCCACGATCGCCTGCACTTTGCGCCCAATCCAGCTCTTATTTCTTTTGCGCACAACCTTCATTTGAGCAGCGGCAAGTTTTTCAAAGCGTTCCTGTTTGATTTCAGGCGCGATCTGATCAGCAAGCTTAGCAGCATAGGCCTCTTTTTCGAGAGAAAACTGGAATATTCCGACATGATCTAACGGAACTTTTTTCACAAACTCGAGCAATTCATTAAACTGTTCGGGAGTCTCTCCCGGAAAGCCGACCATTAAACTCGTCCGAATAGCAATCGATGGAATTTGCGTACGCAGCTTATCAAGAGTGGTCAAGATTTGCTCTTTCGAGGTTGCTCGATGCATGCTTTTTAACATCTGATCATTAATATGCTGAATTGGCATATCGAGATACGGACAAATGCGTCCATCGCTTTTCATCACTGCGATGAGTTCATCATCGATTTCATCTGGGTATAAATACAAAAGCCGCAGCCAAAATGGACGAGGGTCTTGGCACAATTTACTCAAAAGTTTTGCTAAAGCGCCCTTCTCGCTGCGATCCCTTCCAAAATCTCCAAGATCTTGTGCAATCAAAATGATCTCAAAAACGCCCTGCGAAAGCAGCGCATTGAATTCTTTAATAACCTGTTCTTCCGTTTTACTTTTAAGTTTTCCCTTGATACTCGGGATGATGCAAAAGGCGCATTGCTTGCGGCATCCTTCGGCTATTTTCAAATAAGCGTAGTGCTTGGGAGTTGAAAGAGCCCTAGGAACCTCGCCCCATTCGAGATAGCTCTTAGCAGAACTAACACTGTCTCCCAGTTCATCGGCCTGAACCGCATCTAGGATTTTTTCCACATCGCCTGAGCCGAGCATAGAATGGATTTGAGGGAATTTTTCTCGCAGCTCAGCTCCATGTTTTTGCACCATGCAGCCTGCCACAATTACCTTGGCATGAGTTTTTTTACGCGCGAACATATCTCGAATCGTCTCTATCCCCTCTTCCCGCGAAGACTGCAAAAAACCACACGTATTCACGACTAGGTAATCAGCATCCTCCATAGAAGCCGCGGACTCAAAACCATTTTTCAATAAAATACCGATCATCACTTCGCTATCGACCAAATTGCGGGCGCAGCCAAGGGAAATAAAATAAAATTTATTACAAAACGACAGATTTCTATCTAACATATCAACACCGAGAAGCAGTATCGTGCCTCTCGGAAAAAAAAACAAGAACTATCGAAGAAGTTCTCTCATTGCGCGTAATGAGAGAACTTCCTCGCTCTCTATACTCCTTTTTTTCCAATCGAGTACAAAACAATAACAGTTACAACTCCCGCCACGAAAAAGCAAGCCAATACAGGAAAGATCTTGCGAACGCAACTACGCACGCATAGCGTGACATCGCATCTGCAAAGAGCTTCAGGATCATCTGGAGGATACCACTCAATAAACCTTCTTACTGGTGGCCGCGGTGGTGGCGCTTGACGATTCACTACTACGTGAGCTGGTCCAGCCCCGCGAGCATCCTCAGCAGCATCCCGCGGCCTCTCTCGCATCACCCTCAAAAATTCCGGATCCCAAGTTCCAAGGCGCGCCTCCCCATATTTGCTTCTGCACAAACATACAAACTGACCTCCATTTTTCAATGCTTCCAGAGCACATTCTGCATGTACGAGATGTCGATCTTGCTCTGGATTTTCGGGATTTTGGGGATGAACAGGGATAAGAGGACCACTAACTGTTCCGTTTTCCGGATCCATTTCATTAGCCTCCTCCCTACACACCCAGCAAATAACTGGCTTTTGAACCACCCCAGTACCAAGTGTACTCATAGCAAATCTCCCATTGTTGTTTTTTTAATAAAAACAATATTATCACCATTACATTACATGCTCGATCATTATCTAGAACTCTCTAATCAAAAAATTTAATTTAACAAGAATCAACGCCTAAGACATCCCCTAAAACCGACTCTGATTCAAACATTTACAGTTCTCAGAGCGACAAAAATTTCCTTTTTATGGTTTAAAAAATGGACAAACCTGCTTCACACCAGGTATAAATAACGGAGTGATTTTTTTATTCAAAAAGCTATTTATTCTTTTACTGTCCCTGTGGTGTGTTGCCAGCGCTACCTTTTTTCTGATGCATGCCGTTCCAGGCGATCCCTTTATCGGCGAAAGAGTTATCCCGGAAGAGGTCCTGCGCTCATTGTACGCCTACTACGGCCTAGATCAGCCGCTTTCAATCCAATATATTAAATATTTAAAAGAGCTGTGCTGCGGCAATTTGGGCTATTCTATCGTCTATCATGGTAGATCGGTAAATCAATTTATTGCCGACGGATTGCCTATTTCAGCCTGGCTTGGACTGCAAGCTTTATTGCTGGCCATTCCTTCGGGAATTGCACTGGGCACGTGGGCTGCCTTGTATCGCGCTCAATGGCAAGATCACGTTGCCATGGCATTTTCAACACTATTGATTTCCGTGCCCAATTTCGTCATTTCCAGCCTTTTGCAGTACCTGTTTGCCGTTCAGCTGCATTGGCTACCTGTTGCCAGAATGGGCTCATTTGAACACACAATTTTGCCGACGCTGGCTTTAGCTGCGCTGCCAACAGCTTTTATCGCGCGCTTAACCCGTTCCAATATGGTCGATGTCTTGCAGCAAGATTACATTCGAACGGCCATCGCCAAAGGACTCCCCCCTTTTACCATCGCCATCCGCCACGGATTGAGAAATGCAATCATTCCAGTTTTGTCTTATCTTGGACCAGTTGCAGCATCGGTTTTGACAGGGAGTTTCGTCGTTGAAAAAACATTTGCGATCCCGGGCATTGGCCAATGGATGATCCATAGCATCAACGGACGCGATTACCCAATGATCATCGGGTTGACTATATTTTTTAGTCTGTTTCTAATGATTTTTGTATTCGCTGTGGATTTATTGTGTTTTGCATTAGATCCGCGCATGCAGCTTAGGAGCTTGGCTGCCGATGAGTAATTATCCGACCGGCTATTCTTATTGGCAAGATGCATTTGCCCGTTTTTGGCAAAATAAAGCCGGGAGATTCAGCGCTCAATTTCTTATTATTCTCACATTATGTGCGGCTATAGCGCCTATGCTTTCTCCATATTCGTTCAACGAGATTCATTTGGATTTAAAAAACATGCCCCCTTCGATGCAGTTTTGGTTTGGTACCGATGAATTAGGAAGGGATCTTTTTACACGAGTTTGGTGGGGGGCAAGAATCTCTTTGTTTATTGGAGTGACAGCTGCGAGCATCGATGTTGCCTTTGGAGTGTTATGGGGCGCGATTTCCGCCTATGCAGGTGGCCGCACGGATGAATGGATGATGCGCATATGCGATATTTTATACTCAATCCCCTATCTTCTAGTGGTGATTTTGCTAACGGTCATCCGAGGAAGCGGCATCGGCACCATTTTGATCGCTATGACGTTGACAGGATGGATCAATATGGCCCGCATTAGCCGCGGACAAGTTTTGCAACTCAAACAAAACGATTATGTCGCCGCTGCGCAAATCATGGGAGCCTCAGCTTGGCGCATTTTACTGCGGCATCTGCTACCCAATGCGATTGGTTCTATCGTAGCTACACTCACACTGACAATCCCTACTGCGATTTTCACAGAGGCGTTTTTAAGCTTTTTAGGCCTTGGTGTCCAGGCTCCAGCTGCAAGTTGGGGCGTGATGGTCAATGACGCCTTGGGCGCGATGCGTTATTATCCTTGGCGGCTGCTCTTCCCCGCCGCTATGATCACACTGACTATTCTTTGTTTCAATTTAATGGGCAACGCTTTGCGCGATGCATTGGATCCGAGGCTTCGCAGATGACGTTATGCATAGAAAATCTTTCCGTCTCTTTTTCGATTCATGGAAAAAAATTGCAAGCAGTCGATGGCATTTCGTTTTCAGTTCAAGCAGGGCAAACTGTAGGTCTAGTGGGAGAATCGGGATCAGGCAAAAGCGTAGCTGCGCAAGCCATCACAAGGCTCATGCCGTCTGCTTCCATCTCTGGCAAAATCGTATTCAACGGGGTGGATTTAATAAATTTAGCTGAAAAAGAACTGCGTCAAGTAAGAGGCAGGCAAATCGGCCATATATTTCAAGATCCATTGAGCGCCCTCAACCCTACCATGCGCATCGGAGATCAAATTGCCGAAGGTCTCATCTATCACCGTCTGCTGGATCCAAAAAAAGCATACGCTCGAAGTGTTGAATTATTACAGTTAGTTCAAATTGCAGAACCTCAGCTCCGCGCCCGTCAATACCCGCATGAACTCAGCGGAGGTATGCGTCAGAGAGTGCTCATCGCTATGGCTGTCGCATGCAGCCCCCAGCTGTTGATCGCAGATGAACCCACAACGGCGCTAGATTGCGCAACTACCTCGCAAATCCTCAAATTGTTAAAAGTGCTGCAGTCGCAATTTCAAAGTTCGCTGCTTTTGATTACCCATGATTTAGGAATCTTGAAGATTTGCGATCAGGTTTTGGTAATGTACCAAGGCAAAATCGTAGAATCCGGCCCTGTTGAACAAGTGCTAAATTTCCCTTCGCATCCATATACGCAGAGCTTGATGTATTGGAGACAATGGTGATTGAAGTCCACGATGTCTGCAAACAATTTCATTCTGGCAAAAAGATCATTCATGCCGTTCGAAACGTATCGTTTCATTTACGGCGAGGCGAAATTTTAGGCATCATTGGTGAAAGCGGAAGCGGAAAATCGACCTTAGGCCGTATGTTGGTTCGACTAGAAACGCCAACTTCAGGGAAAATTATATTTCAAGGCCAGCCTTTGCATGCAGCTTCTCGCGATCAAATTCAAATGATTTTTCAAGATCCATTTGCTTCGCTCAACCCCCGAATGACAGTGGAAACGATTCTTAAAGAACCTAGCGTCATCCACAAACAAAAACCTCGCGTGGACGAATTGCTCGATTTGGTAGGTTTGCCTAAAAACGCCAAACACCGTTTCCCTCACGAATTTAGCGGAGGGCAAAGGCAACGCATAGGAATCGCGCGCGCGATCGCTTTAAACCCTTTATTTATCGTCTGCGATGAACCTACTTCGGCCCTCGATATGTCAATTCGCGCTCAAATTTTATCGTTATTGCAGCAGCTGCAAAAAGACTTACAATTAACCTATATTTTTATTTCTCACGATTTAGCTTCGGTGAAACAAATTGCAACTCAGATAGCTGTTATGCACGAGGGAACTTTTGTAGAAATGTCAGAAACACACCGACTTTTTACACATCCTCAGCACACGTACACTCAAACTTTATTAGATCTCTTTCGAAACTAGCTCAAGAGACGTCGGTGGCGCATCTAAATCCATATGTGCCGTTCATAGCACCGGGATTGTTGCGGCTTCTGTGAGAGCAGCGAAGATCGTCCTTGAGACTCTTCCAACACCCGCCGCGCAATACTCGATAAACGCCTTGCGGTGGACCCATGGGATTATTTGGCTCAACGGCAGAAGCGTCGTAAAAATTATAAGCATACCAGTCCTGACACCAGTCATACACGTTCCCCGCCATGTCATAAAGACCAAAAGCATTAGGCGGATAACTCATAACGGGCGTAGTGTCGGAACTGAAAAAATTAGCCTGTGTTCGATCTACGTCATGGCCTGTTGGGTAGACAAAACCTTCGCGCCCGCCTGTCGCGGCAGCTTCCCACTCAGCTTCGGTCGGCAAGCGTTTTCCAACCCAGCCGGCATAAGCAGTCGCTCCATACCAAGTCACACCAACAACGGGATGCTTCGCATATCCCGATTCGATAATGTATTTTCCGCCTGAACGTTTGATTCGCGCATCGCGCAAACGGATAATATCATTGTTGTTGCGATCTTTCTCCCCACCCATCGCTTGTAAAAATCGGACAAACTGCTCATTGGTTACAGGATGGATATCAATTGCAAAACTAGTCAAATTGACATCGTGCCGCGGCATTTCATCGCGAGCTCCCTCATTGCTGCCGCGAGTATACTGCCCACCAGGAATAACGACCATTTCGGTAAAAATTGGCTCAATTTCGCAAATTTCTACTTTTTGAGGCTCATAATGCGAAACCATGGTATCACGATGAAAAATGGCGCCTGGGTCTGGTTCATACTCTGGCCGAGCAATTTCTGCCGGCTTAATCACGGGCTTCAAATGAGTAGTCTCTGCAACGGCACCAATCGACTGAAGCTCAGGTTTTGCTCCAGTAAATTCAAATGCCATTTGCAAAACATGATCCACTTTTGTTTCAACTTCAGAAAGCGACTGCATTTCCTTCACCGTGCGGGGAGCTTTCAAATACTCCTCTAGAGCACCTATCAATTTTTGAGGCCGCACATTGAAATTATTCTGCAAACAACGATTGATGAAAAAATCCCAATTCATTGGATGATCGCCTAAAGTCCTAGATGGCAAATCAAAACAACCTTCAGGCAATTTTCCCATCAACATGTAATAAGTCAACACGCCGAAGGAATAGGCATCGGTTTTAGGTCCAATTAAATCGGGCTGCAGAGATTTTTGCTCCGGAGCTAAAAACGCAAAATTTTTCAAAAAAGTACGATTGGCTTGAATAGCGGCGTCAGACCCCATTTGCAAATGCGGCAAGAAAGAACGAGCGGTTTGTTCGCAAAGACGCATGAACGAAACACCCTCTCCAATCAAACGCGAAATGCCAAAGTCCGACAAGAGCATCTTTACCCCAGCTCCATCCGGCGCAACCAACACGTTGGTCAATTTAATCCCGCCGTGCACAACACCCGATTCATGGGCATAATCCAAGGCAGATGCCAGGCTTTGCAAAAAGGCCAAATGTTCTAGTTCTGATAAAGACGATGCTTTCAACGACAAAAAACGCTCGAGATTCATCGTCTGACCAAGAGAATCGACGATGGGATCCATCACGATAAAAGCTTGGCCTTGATGGATCGACACATTGTGAATTTTAGCGATATTTGGGTGATCCAAAGCGGCGATGGCCGTAATTTCCAATTCAAATCGACGAAAAAAATGAGGGTCTACGCATACTTCTTCAGGAAGTACTTTTAGGACAAATTGCCTTTTAATAAAGCGGTGCTCTGCAAGAAAAACCGCTCCAAAGGCCCCTTGGCCTAGCTGTTTTTGTACAATGTAATCGCCAAACTGCTCAACCATGAGATTGAACATACTGCATCTATCGATTATCTGCAAGCGCCTGCAACGCCCGAGATTCTAAATGTCCTTTCCATCTCCAAGAATCAAAACCAATAAACCATAAATTAAATTGGCCAATTGCTTGTTCTATGAACATTTCATAGCCATAAACAATTCCACAACCGCGCAGCTTTGCTTCATTTAAAAGAGCCGTTGTTTTGGGAAACGTCGTAAGATCCATCACAATTGCCCCCGGATAAAGACATTGCGGATCAATCGGCATAGATGCCGGGGTGCACTGAATCAAAAAATCATATCCAAGACGATAATACCTTAAAAGATCATCAACCCCACCCCACTTGCATCCTAAAGCCGAGGCTAACATTTCAGCTCTATTGACATCTCGATTTAAAATCACAACTCTAGACCTTCTTTTCATCGCTTCAAAAGCAATCGCGCGCGCCGCACCGCCGGCCCCTATAATCAATACACATCGATTGAGCACGCTTCCCTTTTTTTCAATAGCGCTCAAAGCGCCCGTTCCATCTGTATTAAAACCCAATATTTTCCCATTTTTAAACACAAGCGTATTAACCGATCCCATTTGCCGCGCCTGAGGATCTATATCATCTAGATTAGATAAAACAGCCTCCTTCAATGGCATCGTCACGCTAAGCCCTTTAAAACCAACACGTTGCGCTATTACCAGAAAAGATTGCAATTCTGAAATTGAAACGGGAATTTTCACATATACTGCTTTTATTTGCATTTGTTGAAACAAATGATTGTGAGTTATGTGCCCAATGCTTTGTTCTACTGGATCGCCAATCAAGCCATACAATGCCGTATCACCATTCAAAGTTCGGTGGCGATAAAGATCAATCAATGTTTGCGCAGTGAGTTGCCCCGGAGCCGATTGCAGCTCATCTGTAAGCGCGGCAAAAGTAATAGGACATCCAAATACAGGCCCTAAAATACGAGTACACTCCCCCCACTTGCCCATGCCTATCGCAATCAAATCCCCTTTTGATCTTTTCATCAATTCCAACAATTTCAGCGCCTCAATGCTAGATTGCGGCGTGACTGCAATTTTATATAAATCTGCTCGAAACAATTTCATTTGTTCATATAGCAAATCGATATCTGGAATCATTTTTTCATAATCATGGTAAGACAAGATGACTTTCACTTTAGGATGCTTCAAACAAAATGCTTGAAGCCATGACTTAGAAACGCCAAATTCAATATCGACATATACCGTTTGTGATTCAAGAAGCTGTTCTGGCTCCGTCAAACAGCCAATGCCTTTAGTAGCATTCGCATCGTCCCAGTCGTCCACCACTTCCAAATCTACCAGAGCTTCTAAATCTTCAAGAGAAGCTCCTCTCCATGTCAAAATCATCGCAATCGAAAAATCAGCGCGCAGCATTCGAAGCTGTTTTTTATCGATTACATCCCAGCAATCTAGTCTCAATTCAACTAAATCAGCAATCGGTAATGAATTTGCGATCTGTTCTCTAATCAAATCAAAACTCGGCCCCTTAATTACTGTGCAAATCATCGTATACTCATCTTGAGCCAATTGCAAAGTTGTACCAACTGCTCGCGCTCTACAACCGTGCAGTAAGCGCCATCTAGAGGCAGTGGCGAGCCGATTGCTTCGACCATCGAAAACCGAGGATTTTTTTTCAGCGATTTTTTATCAAAGGACATTGCCTCAATAATGCGATCGACGTCAAATCGCTGCGGCAACTGCAAGTTAAGCCCGCAAAGATTCAATAAATTTTTAATACGATCTAAAGCTGCAGGGGCTAATAACTGCCTCTGCACCGCTAGGTGGCTCTCTGCTAGCATACCAATGGCCACAGCTTCCCCATGAGAAAGGCTATAGCCGCTCAAAAGCTCTAATGCATGACCTACCGTGTGTCCAAAATTCAAAAGCCGCCTTTTTCCGGATTCTTTTTCATCAGCTTCTATTATTTCTTTTTTAATCAGGCAGCTTTGCGCTATCAGGGAGGATACAGTGGCTGCATCTTTACCAAAATTCGGCCCAAACTTTTCCAGCTGAGCAAAATGATCATAACTCGCAATCACACCGTGTTTGATCATCTCGACAATGCCATTGGCCAGCTCTTTTTGAGGAAGCGTTTGAAGAAATGACAATTCAATCACAACTTTTGACGGCTGATGGATCGCCCCTACAAGATTTTTTCCTTGAGAGACATTAACTCCGGATTTCCCTCCAATACTTGCATCGACCATCGCCAAAAGAGAAGTAGGCATCATAACAATCGGAATACCTCGGCAATATGTCGCCGCAACAAACCCGGCAAGATCTATCGTGATACCGCCGCCTAAAGCTACAATACAGCTATCGCGGCCAAATCCCTGATCGAGCAACTGATCTTCTAAAATCTCTTTGGTTTTTCTTGTTTTATTTACCTCTCCCGGAGGAAAAGTGAATAATTGTACATTGAGTCCCGATGAAAGCAGCTGTTTTTGCAATTTCTTGCCAAATAACAGGCCTGTTGTCTCATCGGCAATAATTGCTATATTCGATGCTATATTACTGAGAAAGAGCGCCTGGCAAGTCCACACACCCATACCGATTTCAATTTCGTAAGAACTACTATCATGGGCAATATGACACCCAATCGATTGTGTCATATTTTCGCCCGTGCATTCATGAGCAGCGCATCGACCAAAACAAGCGCTGCCATAGCCTCTACTACAGGCACCGCCCGAATCGCAACACAAGGATCATGCCGGGAGCCGTTTGGCAACTGAAATATCGCATCATCACCCTCGGTCGACACGGTTTTTTGCGGTATCGATATACTAGAGGTCGGCTTAAATGCGACCCGAGCGACAATTGGCATGCCCGTTGAAATGCCGCCTAACGTCCCTCCCGCATGATTGGTTTGAGTTTCAACCCGGCCTGACACTTTGATAAAGCCATCATTGTGTTCAGACCCATGCATTTCAACCGCAGCAAAACCACAGCCGATTTCAAATCCTTTAGAAGCCGGCAGCCCCATCATCGCATATGCCAGTAAAGCCTCCAATTTACAATAAACCGGATCGCCCAATCCAATAGGCACCTGATTTGCGATAAATTCCACCACTCCGCCTAATGAGTCCCCTTTTGACTTTGCAAATTCAATCGCATTCATCATTTCTTTTGCCGCCATAAGATCCGGACAAAAAATAGGACTTTGGCGCGTTGCAGATCGCAATCTCATAAAATCTTCTTCTTGCACCATCGCCTTGATCGAACCGATCTGTTTGATATAAGCTGTGATTTCTATCCCTTCGCGTTGCAATATCTTTTTCGCAACAGCCCCTGCCGCAACCCTGCAAGCCGTTTCTCGAGCCGAAGAGCGTCCTCCGCCGCGATAATCAAAAATCCCGTATTTTTCCAAATATGTGAAATTAGCATGACCGGGCCTCAACAAATTTTGAATAGGCTCGTATTTACTAGGATCAGCATCTTGATTTGCAATCAAAATACAAATCGGAGCGCCGGTTGTTTTTCCATCAAAAACACCGGATAAAATGTCTGCACTATCCGGCTCGGAGCGAGGAGAAGTAAATGCATTTCTAGCCGGAGCTCTCATAGCAAGAGCCTCATTGATTTCACAAACACTAATTGCAAGACCTGCCGGGCAACCATCAATAACAACCCCGATTGCCTTTCCATGAGATTCCCCCCACGTGGTAATGCGAAACAACCGACCAAATGAATTACTGCCCATACGCAATTTCCTCAGCTATTTCTACAACCGTTTTTCCATCGACATTCACGATCTCATCGGCATAATTCATATAAAGAGGAAGCCGTAAATCATACAAATGCTCAGCAGCCTCATAATTTTTAAACAAAGGACGCGCATCTTGAACTTGCACCCTGCTTTTGCACAATTCAAATGGACAATTCAAGAAGTATACTATACCTTGCTGTTGTCTTAAATAATCCAAAACAATTTTATTCTGTACCATTCCGCCTCCAGTTGCGATCACGCAATTGCCCCGAGCAGCAAGCTTTTTTGCAATCATAAGTTCCATTTCTCGCAAAAACAACTCCCCTCCTCTCGCAAAAACCTCTTCCATATTGCTAAGACCCGTTTCTTTTAAAACAATTGCATCCGTGTCGAATACTTCCAGTTGTAAAACACAGCCAAGACACCTTGCCACCGCAGTTTTTCCAGAGCCCATAAAACCAATGAGGATAATTTTCATAAACTATTGAATAGATCCCAAAATGAAGGAAACGTTTTAGCTACCACTTCCGGATAACAAATATCCATATCCACAATTTTTTTTTTGGCAACGGCAAAAGCCATAGCCATTCGATGATCTCCGTACGTTTCGATCGTAGCAGCGCGGGGATTTCCCCCATAAATGGTCAATGTGTCATGAGTATCTTCAGTTGAAATCCCCATCTTTGCCAGTTCATTTTTCAAAGCCTGCACCCTTTCCGTTTCCTTTAGCCGCAAAGACCTAACTCCAGAAATAACAGTTTTTCCCGGAGCAAAAGCAGCCAGCACCGCCATTGTCTGCACCTGATCAGGACAATGCTCCATATTCAAGTAAGAAGCGCAAATACCGCGCCCCATAATCGCCACCTCATCCGACCCAAAAACCACTACATTTCCCATTTTTTCTAAAATCCGCAAAAAGGCCCTATCCGCCTGCAGTGAGTTTGGATTGAGATTTTGCAGCCTCAAAGCCGCTTGCGTTAAAGCAGCCGCGGCAAAAAAATACCCGGCACTAGAAAAATCCCCCTCAATGGCATACACATTCATCCGATAATGTTGCCCCGGCGCGACAAAATAGGCCAATTGCGATTCAAAAACCGATTCTCGCCGCTCGCGCTTCTCCACATACACACCCCACTGCTTCATCATATCGATCGTCATATCTACGTAAGGAGACGAAATCAAATGGCCATCCAAACAAATCTCCACACCATTTAAAAATGGAGAAATGATCAAAAGAGCAGATAAAAACTGACTACTTATGGTAGCGTTTACAACAATACAGCCATTGGCTTGCAAAGATTGCGAAGTAATCTTAAGCGGCGCGGTGTCATTAGACCCTAAAAAGTCTATACAGCCCCCGATAGAACGCAAAGCCTCGACCAAATCGCCGATCGGCCGTTCATTGAGACGTCGATTTCCCCCGATGATTTTAGAGCCCTTAGCAAGGCAAATTGCCGCCAGCAAAAAGCGGAGCGTCGTTCCCGAATCGCGCACATGCAATTCATGCAACCGATCTTCAACAGAAAACAGATCCCCGCTGACCACAATTTGATCCACACGAGCCTCAATACCTACCCCCATGGCTCGCAGACAATCGATCATCGCATGAGTATCTTCGCTATACAAAGGATTCAGCAACAAGACACTACCCTTTGTCAAAGCAGCCATAACTAAAGCCCGATTCGTGTAACTTTTCGACCCCGGCATTTTAAGTGTTTTTATAAAAGAAGCTTCGCACATGGCGAAGATGATTCAAAAATTGCCGATTAAATGCAACATTCTTGACTCATTTTCGATTTACTAATAAAATATCCCACCCAAAAGGAGTTAAACAATGGCAGCTATCGCCCCACAACACCACGCAATCGATATGAATTTAAATCACGTAGAGCCCGCCCGAGCAGAACATGTAGAGCCTCGAGCATCTAAATGGAATTATTTTATTCCGGGCCTTGCCCTAACTTGTTATTTCGGAGCTTTGACTGCCGGCATGGTCGCTGTCAGCAATGAGGCCCACGATTACTCATACCCCAAAAACCCCATCAATCCCGCGATCACCCATACCGCGCTAGAAGCGACAAAAGGCTTTGCATATGCTGCTGCTGCAATGATACCACTGGCAGTCGGTCACACCGTTTTACGCAGTGTTTACCAATTGAAAAATGGTTGTTCGGAAACGGTAAATGCGCTGAAAAGATCTGTCACTGGGCTAGGCAAGCCCGAAGGCATTATCATCAATACAATCGCCGCCCCATTTGCCGCATGCGCATGTCTTTGCGTAGCCTTGGCCCAAGGCGATCGAAGATAAGTTGACGAGTCACTGGAAAAATCGATCTTCCTTGTCGCCCTTGCCTTTGGGCAATAGCGCTCCTGGCTCAGAACGAGGGCTGTGCCCTTTTCGATTTGACGTTGCCTCGCGGCGCATATTGTCACCTGTTTGGGGCTCAGGTTAATACACTACCAATCCCCACCACCCTCACCGCCTAGCGCATGCTGGAAGTTATCAGCAGGATTTGGTTGGAAACACGGCGCTAAAAGAGCTCGCCCATAAATGCAGCGCTCGAAAGTGGCGTACAATTTTCGGCCGTTCTTAGGGGAAAAGAGACCATATATTGCCGCTAATTGAAGTCCTACCGCTGCGATTGGGGAAAATACAATACTGCCAATATCTTTAACCCAAAGCAAAGTTTTTGCTGTAGTAGACAACGCACTCAGTCCCTCTTCTCGGAAGTGGGCGAAGGAAAGCACTTTTGCAAAGCGGAGTTGTTCAGATTCCGAAACCGCACTAAATGGTAGAAGTCAGGAGATCTGGCATAGAGAAGGGAGCAAGGGCAAGTTCGGTAATAGATTTACAATATCTTGATGCCCATTTCGAACTGCCATGTCTCTCGCGTATCTCAGGCTATCCTCTCCCTCGACTGGAATCTCGCGAAAGCGTCCGCATTGTATTAACGCATTAACGACATGTAAATGCCCGTTTTTAGCTGCTAAAACG
>JAJXVT010000034.1 GCA_021781995.1 bacterium
GGAGAATTTGGAGGCGGAGGGGGCGGCACAGGACTCTCATCTGGGGGTGCGGCTGGTGATTTTGGAGGGGGCGGTGGAAGTATAGGAAATGGTTCAGCATCCAATGGAGGTGCAGGGGGATTTGGAGGCGGAGGAGGAGGAGCAGGAGGCGGTATTGATGGTGTGCCGTCAAGCGGTGGCAATGGAGGAAATGGAGGATTTGGAGGAGGTGGAGGGAATGCTCAGCGCAGCGACCACGGCTATTCGGGAGGGGTAAGTTCGTATGCTGGCGGCGCGGGAGGAACAGGGAGTGGAGGATGTGGTGGCGGAGGAGCTGGGCTCGGTGGGGCTGTTTTTTACCGCAATGGCGGAGCGCTGACATTAAGCAATTGCACATTCGAGAATAATTCTGTTACAGGCGGCATTACAGCCGGAACTGGCGGTGCCACAAACGGATCAGCCTATGGGAGTGATCTCTTCATTGAAGCCTTATCGACTTTCACGACATCAGGCGATGTTAACATCCATGGAACGCTCCACAGCAATGGAAATTGGACTAAAGCTGGGGCTGGGACTCTGTATCTTTACAGTGATAACACATATAGTGGCACAACCACCCTATCGGAAGGAACGATTGCTGTGCGGGCAAATGCAGCCCTTGGAACAGGATCTTTCACCATGCAAAGCGGAACAACTCTTGATGTAGGGACTGCCCTAACAGTTTCAAATGGCATTGACTTGACCGCAGCGGCTAACTTACAGATCTCTTCTGGGACGGGAACTCTCTCTAGTTCTCTTTCAGGAAGTGGAGGATTTATTAAAACTGGGAGCGGCATTCTTGTTCTTACTGGAGATAATTCGTCTTATACAGCTGCTGCTACAATTTCAGGGGGGGGGCTAAAGGTGAATGGCGCTCTCGGTTCCAGCCTCACCATCTCTTCGGGAGGAACATTAAGTGGTACCGGAACTGTCGGAGCGATTACTTGTGCAGGCATCCTTGCACCCGGTAATTCCATTGGAACACTTTCTTCTGGTTCCGTTACTTTCACAGACGTTTCCCTTTATCTAGTGGAGTTTGACGCGACAGCCGCCACCTTTCTGAACGTAAACGGTACGGCTGAGCTTAATGGAACTTTAGAGATCACCCAAGATGCGGGCTCTTATTCTGCTCACGGCCAATATACGATTATTCAGACAACCGGCGGATTGAGCGGCGCCTTTGCATCGATAGTAACTCATACACCAATTGGCTTTCAAATCAGCCTTGAAGAAACTGACACCTCTCTTCTCCTTCTCTATGCTAACAATCTACCTTCTCTTTCTGGCAACGCTCTTAGAGTTGCGAATTATCTTAATCAATATGCCCCAATGTCTACGCTTGATCTTTTCAACAATCTGTCGAGTAGCGCTCTTTCCGATGCCCTAAATAGCGTTTCCCCTGCGCGAAATGCTTTTATTGGATTTGCAAATAATCAAAATGCATTCTCTCTTTTTCGTCTTACAAATTCCCATCTCGACACTCTCCGTTTGATCGACAAAGTTGCATCTCAAAATGAATTCCTCTCTGTGCTTATGGCTGATGCCTGTGGGACAATCCGAACACCGGCTAAAAAAAGATCTTCCTATGCTACATGGGTCTCTGGATTTGCCGATTTTTCCCATGTTGCTGCCTCCGAACAGAACCCTGCTTTTGGATTGAATTCACAGTCTGCTCTTGTCGGGTTCGACTATCGCACCCCCTCATCAAATCTCATCGGTTTTTCCCTGGGGTATCTCCACACCTATCTTTCAGATGATCACGATGCAGGCCACTCGACCTCCCAGGCCGGTTTTCTCTCACTTTACGCAAATCTATCGGCTGGTTCATTTTACTTTGAACCCGCACTCCTTGGCATTTACAATACAAATTCCAATACTCGTCGGATCTCATTTCCTGGATTTTCTGCAAATGCTCACGCTGACCTCTCTTCTTGGCAATTTGCACCACATTTGGAAATGGGGTATGAGATCTCTCAAAATTGGGGAAATATTCTCCCATTTGCTTCTTGTGACTATGCAATGAACTGGCAGCGCGGTTACACTGAAACAGGAGCTGCTCCTTTGAATGCGACTCAAAGCGCTAAGATGAGTTCCCTCGTGCGCGCTGAGACAGGACTTAAGTTCATCGAATCGATTGTCTTCTCTTCTTGGACTCTTTTCGTGAAAGAAAAGGCAAGCTATATCTTCGAGAAGCCTTTTGGAAACCAATTGACAACCTTTTTTACCGGGCTTCCTGCAACCTTCGCTGTTACAGCTCTCAACCAAAATTTGAACCTTGCCTCTTTTGGCCTTGAACTCTTTGCAGAAATCGGCACCTATGCACCCTACGGCCTGACCCTTTCCTACGATGGAGAGTTTGGGTCTGACTATTTCTCTAACGAAATCGCTTTCACTTTCTCTAAGTCTTTCTAGTGGCAAAAAAAGTCAGGCTTATAGTTCTGAAGGAGGTGAAAAAATAATGGAAGATTTGTCCCGCTTCTTCTAAGTCACTTAATTTCAACGAAAGAAAGTTGGGAATTTATCCGCAAATATTGCGAAACTCTTTTAAAGAGCGACCCATGTACTTATTTTTCGGGAGAAAAGCCTCTTCGAACTACTCTTGCATTAGAGGACCTCAATACCTTTACACTTGATGATCAGGCGTTGATCCTTGTCTTCCAACCTTATACCATTGCTGGGGGAACAGATGGTCCTCCCATTGTGAGAATTCCTTGGGAGGAGTTGCGTGGAGTTATATCGGCATCTCATCCTCTGTGTGCCATATTGAATGAAACCATTCACTCAAAATGCTTCATTGCATCATGGGATGAGAATTCATTAGAGCGTTCATTAAAAGGGTATGATCGTTTTCAGGAACATTTGAAAAATTAACAAACCAAATCTCGGAATCTTTTCCCCTTGTATTCGGGGTGCAGATAGAGACTGCCGTTAGAAGAATGGACCAAAATTGCATGAATACGCCGTTCGTTTGCTAGTGCCACTGCTTCTTCTTTCGAGATCCATGCATCAGATTTATACAAACAAGAAGCTAGCTGTTTGATTGAGGTTTTCAATTGTTTGTGTTAATCAAATAATTTAATTGCAGATAACTGATGTTTATACATGTTATTTCATGGATTTGTATCGGAGGTAAAGCAAGTATGTGATAGTCGCAGGAAAACGAGCGCTTTTTGATATATCCATTTGATAAAGATCATGTTGTGATGATTATACATTCACAAAAAGATGCTATTTTTGTGAAAAATAGAGGCTGCCAATGGGCCAAAGTATTGAAGCTGCGGTGAAAAATAGAATTACTGATCATGGTCGGGGATGGTGCTTTACCCCAATCCATTTTTCAGATTTGGGTGGCGATTGCCCATAAGAGAAAGAGAAAAAATTGCCGCATCTAAAGACTCATCATCTAGTGGCGCATGGGCTATATCGCAAGCAGTAACATCTTTATTAACAGCAACATAATCAAAAGAGTAAACTTTATTCTCAATATACTTTGTGTAAGTTTTATAGAAATAAAAAAGGCATTCAAAAGTTCTGAAGGCCTTTCGTCTGATGGAGGTGGAGAGACGCATTCAGAACTTTTGATTGGCAGAAATTTTCCTCCTTACGCTACCATTCATCGCAAGATTTCCTTACAAGAAGGCAATATGCTCAGGTTGTATAGTTGGCTCCCGGGTCTGCTCGCTTGCACTGTGACTAACAGCGCTCAGCCCCCGGTCGTTGTTCACTATGAACCAAGCATTGTGCAACTAACCGGAACTTTGCGAGAGTGTGTTTGCCCGGGGCCTCCCGAATACGAAAACATAGAGATGGGAGATACTCCGGAACATATTTTTATATTGACTTTGGATCATCCAGTGCATGTAAGAGAACTTGCGCCTAAAAAAGATTTTTTGGATGAGCCTGAAGACAACGTTACCGAAATTCAAGTCGCGGCTTCTTCAAGAGAAGCACAACTAATTTTAGGTAAACACGTTAAAATTTCAGGCACGTTATTCCATGCGATTACGGCTCATCACAGAACAGAAGTCATTATGATCAATGATTCTATGAATATCATAGAATAAACTTTAAACGCGGAAAGCATTGATCGCTAAACAGAAACGCTTTAAAATTGGCTATCAAATAAATGGGTAGATTTTATGGCGAATAAAAAGTACGTCTGGATTAAAGCGGAAGGAAATGCAGACAAATCCATTACATACCATGATGACGATGATAATAAACTGACTCGCTATCTCGATCCAAAGGCTAAAAATCCACCAAGAGGAACCAAATCTTGGCGCCACCAAAACCCTGGGAATATCAATCATGGCGATTTTTCTAAGCGCCACGGAGAAATTGGATTCGCTTGCTATCCAAGTCCCTATGATCCTAAGAAAAAAATCTGTTTTGCTATTTTCCCTGATTATGAAACAGGTAGAAAGGCATTCGCAGCGCTTCTAAAAACAGAGAGATTCATTGATCTGACCCTAAATCAGTTCCCCAGATTCTACACAGGTCTTCTGAAAAATAGTCTACCGGACACCAATGAGGTCATCGAATATAGGAAAAATCTAAGAATTATTTCAAAATTTGACATGGAATGCAAAATCCGTTCATTTACAGGAGAAGAATACGAGAAACTGCTCGACGCTATTCAACGCTGCGAAGGCTGGTATCCTGGTGATGAAAAATTGGAGGCTGCACCAGATAAAGTCGTGGGAGTGAAATTCTTAAAACATAAAGCCACAGAATTTCTAGTACAAACGGCGGATGGCATACAAAAATGGCTCACTCGGGCGCAGGCCATCACGCAAGCAGAAGCTCATAAACTTTTTGCGGTTGTGGTTCACGGGCAGTGCGGCACTTATTTACGTCCCTACCCGCATTATCCTCGTTTTCATGATTTAATCGTCCGCTAGGGGGTAAGTCTACCGAATTTGCGACAGGTTCCTGCTTTTTCGAGCGGCCTAAATGCACCATCCTCTTTATTTAAAGATATTCGGGAAAAAACCCGCCGACTTGCATCTTTCACATCCGCTCGTAGAGTCCCTTTTTGTTGAGAAGTTCTGCATGTGAACCTTCTTCTATGATTTTTCCATGATCAAAGACGAGAATTCTATCCATCAGAGAAAGAGTGGAAAGGCGGTGGGCTATAATATCTCTCGACCTTATGCTGTTAACTCATTGTAAATCACTGTGGATATGTCCTGTTTTTTGAAAAAATACGCAGTATTTACGCAGTTTAAGAAAGAGTTGTCACATTTTTGATGAGTGTAGGATCGTGAATGTAACAAGGGTTTTCCTCTGTGTCACAGAGGTTACAGATGTCACACAAGAAAAATGATTGGATGAAGATTCAAAAATCGCGCTCAATTTTGTTCAAGTTTATGCTAAACGGAGTCGAGGTCTCTTCGTCCCTAGGCATAACAATGCTTCGGCCATAACTCAGGTGTTCAAATGTGAGAGGTTTTGGTCCAGGAACAATTTGTCTTGAAAAATGAGGGCAAATTTGTCTCTCACAAGAAAGACCAAAAGTCGATAGAGATTCAGGGAATATTTCAGGAAGAGTTTGTGGAGATGTGCAAATAAGCAACTCCCAATCATCCACAAATGGGATTCGAAATGCAGCTTTATGAAAAATCAGTTCTTGAAACATTTTTAATTGATGCAAGTAATTATGTTGAAATTTGCGGTCTACAAGAAATACCAATAAACTTATTTGCTTAAGTTCTTCGAAACTCCAATAATATGAATTGGGCATTTGGTTCGGGCTAGGAGGCATAGGCCATTCTTCACTATTCATAAAAATAGAATCTACTATTAACGGAGTAACGGTTTGATCAGTTTGAGGAAAAAGTCCATCTGGAAATCTACCTATATGATGATATAGAGGAGGGCGACTCGACTTATCTTTCCTTGATCGATTTATTTCTTTGTGTTTTACATGCACATTACCGTCTATATGAAACGAATAATGATCTATTCGGCCAGCAGTAATTTTGGCATTGATATCATATGCGATAGGGGTTTGAATATTCTCCTTCGGAGAATAATAAATTGCTTCTTTCCCCTTTTGTAGTTCGAGTGATAGATTAGAAGCAGTAAATGTAATTCCAGAAAGCACAAGATTTATTTTTTCAGATTGTTGCATTATTTAACTATTTAGAAAAAGTTTGTGTTTATAAAAAACATTCTATCTCGTAATGCAATTAAATTCTTCTTCAAATTGCCCGATCGTTTTTAGAATTAATTCCCATGCGGGAATCTCCCTGAAAATCATGGATTCCATTAACCCGTAATCTTTTTGAAGTTCTTTTAAAACATGGGGTGGTGGAACAAGTTTCAATGTTCCCTTTCTGGCAGTCCCATAGCTCGCCCAACCCGACGCAAAATAAATGCTTTTGTGATTGGCTACTCTTGCAAGTAAGTGTGATTCTTCAATGGCTTTTTGCTTTATCGGGGAATTTAGTAATCGAAAAAAATCGTAGAAGTGCCTGGAAATGCGTGGAGGGAGTTTTTTATCAGCAGGTAAATGAACATACTGATGCAGAATAGTTGCTTTCTTCCAAAACGTTCTCTCAGCATTCAATACACGAATTTTGGTTACTGGCTCATAGATTTTTTCTTTTAATGCCTCTTTGGTATAGCTGTGTACGATATGGTCACTTACAGGCCAATGTTCTGATCTTGCGCCTATCTCTATTTTCACAATAGGTCGGGCGTAATCAGCATTCGATTTCTTGCTTTGGTATTCAAATAATAATGTTTTGCAGTCAGGATCGTCCAAGTCAGCAAGAAGTTGCCATCCTTTATTGGTTCCAAGTTCTGCGCTAATCGCATTTGTTAGATCACATAACAACTCATTTTGTACATAGTTTGTGCAGGCTTGGGAGAGATTTTCGATAATGAGATTTTGTTTTTTCTTTGAAGGTGCATTTTCGGGATTATTGGGAGTCCCAAAACCAAAAAAGTCTCGTTCAATGGAGAGATCGATATCTTCAGAAAAGCGATCAATCAATTTATATACTTTTGAAAGAGAAGTTCCTCCTTTAAAAGTAAGATAAGGTTTCACCTTTTCCAATGAAAATAACCTTCCTAAAATCCACACAACCCAAAAGTCTTTTTCGATAATTTCGAAAGGCATGTTTTGGATGTCAGCAGCTGTTCGAAAGAAAAGTTCTCGCTCATCTTGAGTTAAAAGATCGATTTCATTCATGGCTTAAGCTCCATTATGTCAAAAACAAGAGCTCGTATCCAGGCTGGAGCGAATTTCATGTTCTTCTTAATTTCCTCTTTAGAGGAGTCTTGAAGGAATTTTGCGATTTGTAGACGTGCTTTTTGATCGATATGATCTTTTCCTAAGTTTTTCAAAGCTTGAATCAATAGACCTTCTTTAGTCCCAGCAGAAAGCATGTTTTTCTTGGTTGTTTTTCTGAAGATTATTTCTTGATTACCAATTTTGACTTTTTTGGAAGCGGCTTCAGTTAGGAATATAACTCGACCAGGAACTTGCGTGGAAAGGCCAACTAAATTCGCTGCATGGGCACCTGCTGGTTGGATTAGCACCCCATCTTTTTCTGCAATTGCCCTTGCTGCTTCATTTAAATCGGGGGGAATGACGCCCAATGTATCGTGGTTTTTAGGGTAGTCATAAAGACCTCTTGCAAGTCTTCGTATGAATTTTTGTTTTTCAAGTTGTGATAACGCTTTCCTAATGGAGGCATCACTTCCTAGGTCCGAAAAATGCATTGGCGTAAAGCACCAGCCAGGGCCATGCTCGATGATTCTATTCTTGATTGTTGTTTCAGCGCTATGACGCATTTTGACCAGCCTCTGTTTTTCACAAAAATAGGCTATTTTTTGTGAAAAATGCTTGTTCTCAGTTGGCCAACGTCTTGTTGGCTAAATGGGTAGAAAGCCGCAGGGTTTTACTGCAGTTTAATCCAGTCTAGTGCGTAAATACTGCGTAATTTGGCTTTACGCAGCGGAATTTTTCGGTGTGAATTTTGTGTTGTATGTCGCTAAAAACAAAAGGCTTCAGTCGTTAAACTGAAGCCTTAAAATTGATTGGAGGTGGAGAGAATCGAACTCTCGTCCTTAGCAAGCTCACACAAAGATCTCTACATGCTTAGAACCTTTTTTTAATCCCACCTTGCTGCAAAGGACGGCACTTGGGGCGGATGGTCATTTTCTGGTCTCGAACTCCTGGCTACATAGCCCTAAAGGCCAGGGTTCACTCCAAGATGTATGACGGTAAAATTCCGAAACTCTCGGTCTGATTTCGGTTTACCGGACACTAACAGCGGTTAAGCTGCGAGTGCCAACTCTTCGTGAGAGTCTGCGTTTATTAAGTAATCGGATTTTTAGGAGGCCATCCGATCAACCTCCGCATGCAACCTGAGGCTAACTCCCAAGTCGAAACCTTGACACCCCCGATGGGGGAACGGCAGGCGAGCCGCCATCGGGACCGTCAAGGCTTCTTGCATTGTATCAGATATGCAATTTTTGTTGTATCAGGATCGGGAGTATGGCAGAATCTTGAGGCTTGAGGTAGAACATGTTCCATTTTGATCAGGGGGAAAGCTTCCCCAATCGCGAACTTAACATTTTACAGTTCTGGAAGGATAAGGGCATCTTTCGCAAATCAATCGAGGGTCGACAGGGTAAGCCAT
This sequence comes from bacterium, assembly GCA_021781995.1. Lineage (GTDB taxonomy): Bacteria > Chlamydiota > Chlamydiia > Chlamydiales > SM23-39 > CAITMJ01. The sequence continues at coordinate 8,673 of JAJXVT010000034.1, forward strand.
TGTTCGTTTTTTACGATGGGCCGCCGTTTGCTACGGGGCTGCCTCACTATGGACATTTGCTCGCTGGAACGATTAAAGATGTGGTGCCGCGCTACAAGACAATGAAGGGCTTTTGCGTCCCGCGCCGGTTCGGATGGGACTGCCACGGTCTGCCGGTAGAAAATGAGATCGAAAAGGGTAGGGAATTATCTGGCGGCGAGGCGATTGAAAAATTCGGAATCGCTAACTTCAATGAAGAATGCCGCAGTATCGTTTTGCGCTACACTGAAGAATGGAAAAAGACGGTTGAACGCATGGCTCGCTGGGTCGATTTCGATCAGACTTACCGCACTATGGATTTGTCTTTCATGGAATCGGTATGGTGGGTCTTTAGCCAATTGTACGAGCAAGAGCTGATCTATGAGGGATTCAAGGTAATGCCGTTTTCGATTAAGTTGGGTACCCCACTATCGAATTTTGAGGCGAATTTAAACTACAAAGAAGTAGATGATCCATCTATTGTCATTGCTTTTCAAAGTGTGGAGGATTCTAATTTATTTTACTTGGCGTGGACTACTACTCCTTGGACTTTGCCTTCTAATTTAGCTTTAATGGTTGGACCTGATCTCAAATATGTCAAAGTGCGCGATCCCAAAAGCGGCCGCATGTATATTTTAGCTGAGGGGCGCTTGAAGGCTCAATTTAAAGACGAGGTCGAGATCGTTGAGCGTTTGAGTGGCCGTGCTTTAGAGGGGCGTCGCTATGTGCCTTTATTTGACTTTTTTAAAGATCAGACGGGTGCTTTCCGTATTTTGCTCGAGGAGTCGGTCTCAGTGGAAGATGGTACGGGCATTGTTCATGCAGCGCCAGCCTTTGGTGAATTAGACTTTTTTACGTGTCAACGCGAGGGTATAGATCCGGTGTGTCCGGTCGATGCAAATGGACGCTTTACGCAAGAAGTAGCTCCTTATGCAGGTGTCTTGGTAAAAGATGCAGATCGTCAAATCATTCAGGATTTGAAAAAACGCGGCCATGTCTTTTACCAGGGGACGATTCGCCACCGCTATCCATTTTGCTGGCGCTCGGATACGCCGCTGATTTACAAAACAGTGAGCACTTGGTTTGTGGCTGTTGAAAAAATTAAGGATCGGCTTTTGCAGGCAAATCAAGAGGTTTGCTGGGTGCCGGAACATATTCAAGCCGGGCGTTTTGGCAAGTGGCTTGAAAATGCTCGCGATTGGGCTATTTCGCGCAATCGATATTGGGGGACTCCTATCCCTATCTGGCGCAGCGAGGATGGCGAGTTACTCGTGATTGGATCGATTGCGGAGTTAGAAAAACTGACGGGGGAAAAAATCGTTGATCTCCATCGTCATTTCATCGATCATTTAGTCATTTGTAAGGGTGGTAAGAAATTCCATCGAATTAAAGAGGTATTCGATTGCTGGTTTGAATCGGGTTCCATGCCCTATGCGCAAAATCATTACCCATTTGAAAATCGATCGGAATTTGAGCGGAATTTTCCAGCGGATTTTATCGCCGAGGGACTAGATCAAACCAGAGGTTGGTTTTATACTTTAACAGTGCTCTCGGCAGCGCTATTTCGCAAACCAGCATTTAAAAATGTAATCGTCAACGGGATTATTTTGGCCGAAGATGGCAATAAGATGTCAAAGAGGTTAAAAAACTATCCCGATCCGGAAAAAGTGGTCTCGCAGTATGGAGCGGATGCTGTTCGCTTATATATGATGCACAGTCCTGCTGTACGCGCCGAGGATTTGCGTTTTTCAGAAGCGGGGGTAGAACATGTTTTACGACAAGTTTTGATTCCGGTCTGGAATGCTTTTGTGTTTTTATCTACTTATGCCAAAATTTATGGCTGGTCGCCTCAATTCAAGCACGAAGAGCCTCAAAGCCTGATCGATCAATGGCTCGTTTCGATTACAGAAAAATTGGGCTTAGAGGTGGAAAGTGCTTTGGAGCGCTATGAATTGAGCGATGCTGTAGAACCAATGATCGGTTATGTCGATCAGCTTACAAATTGGTATATTCGACGTTGCCGCGGCCGCTTTTGGGCGGATGAGGATACATCGGATCGACGGCAAGCGTTTCAAACTTTATATTCAGCGCTTGTCAAATTTACTAAAGTGGCAGCTCCTTTTATTCCGTTTTTAGCAGATGCTATTTACTGTCAATTGAGGACGGATGATATGCCTGAATCTGTGCATTTATGCGACTATCCTTCTTATCGCAGCGCGCTTCGGCTCGAGCCGTTAGAGAAAGAGGTGCAAGCTGCTCAAGCGGCGGTATCGCTAGGTCACTCTTTGCGAAAAGAACATAAATTAAAAGTGCGGCAACCTTTGGCAAAGGCTCATTTGATTACATCCAATGTAGATCTTTTAGCTGCATTGGAAAAACAGTCGTCGTTGATCGCCGAAGAGCTGAATGTAAAAGAAATCGAGCTGCATGCAGATGAAGGGCGATTTGTTCAATGGGCGGCCAAACCTAACTTTCCTATCTTGGGTAAAAAGATTGGTAAGTTAATGCCTCAGGCTCAAAAGATCATTAGTGGATTTGATCGCGCTCAAATTACCTTGTTAGCATCCGGTAAAAGCGTTGCCGTGGATATCGGTGGTGATACGGTGTTGCTCGATCCTACAGATGTGCAAATCGAACGCAGGGTTAAAGAGGGGATCGCAGCGGGCAATGAAGGTGAATTAACGGTTGCTTTAGATACGGCATTGAATGATGCTTTATTGCTCGAAGGTCTGGCTCGAGAACTCGTGAATAAGATCAATACCATGCGACGCGAAATGAACTTTTTGGTAACAGATCGCATCCGATTGCAGATTGCGGCGACTGATCGAGTAAAAGAGGCGTTTACTATGTATGAAAATTATATTACGGGTGAAACGCTGGTTATCGATACTGCATTTGGCTCATGCGAAGGATCAATTTGGGATCTCAACGGGGAACAAGTACAAATTTTAGTAACGAAGGCGTAGTAGGCGAATTCGTGCTTCGTCTTCGTAATGCATTCCAAGTGCTATGATAATCGGGGCGGCTAACATCACGATGTTTAAGCCTATAACACTTGTTATATATGCTTTTGTTGAAAGCGTGGCGACAAAGCCAAAGGATGGGGTAGTGAGCACAATGAGGCTAACGACGGCTGAGATTAGCACGATGGTCCCAATGATTTGTAATATCGCTCCATAGCGTATCTGCTCATTTGCCCGATTGATTTCAATGGGATTTTCAATTGGTATCATAAAGTTCCATTTTTTTTACGTTTTCAATACTAACACAAACTTCTCATTAGATCTATATCTTTTACGGTTCAAGGTAGTTCGTGAATAGTTATCAATATTAAAATCTTAGCTTAATTTCCATGTTCTATATGATCAGCAAAAAGGAAAATGGTTGTTTGTAAAGATTTTTTAAAGTACGATTCAAATTATTAGCGTATAGGAGGGGGGGTGCTGTCGATTCCAAAAGTTCCAGGGTACTCGTGGCTATGTTGCGGAAGATCATGCGCAACCAACGCAATTACATTTGTAGTCAATGCCGGAATAGTGGCGGCAGTTGGGCAAATGGCGATTAATTTTTTCTCAAACGCATCTTCGTTTTCGACTTATGTATCTGTCGGAGAGGTGCTAGTGTTAGCCGTTGCTCGAGGAGCTATTGCAAAATGGGGCGATATTTCGCGCATTGAAGATGAGTTTCAGAGAATAGTGAATTCTCATCGTGAAGAGTTGGAGAGCATACAAAACACTTTAGAGCAAGGGCGACAAGCTCGCGTAGCTGTTGAGCTCGAATTGCAACGGTTCCGAAGTCATGAAAGCTCTATAGCAGCTGGGTTATCTGAGGCGGCGCGCGATGGAGATGCACAGGGGCGTAGGGTAACAGTATTGGAAGAACAAAATCGTGAATTATCTGAGCAAGTAGCTGCGCTGACTGAGATGCGAGGGTCATTGGAGAGTAATATCGCTCAATTACGAGATCAGATTGTGCGTTTAGAAGCTCAGACGCAAACAGTTACAAGCATTGGGGATACGCTGCAATCGGCTTCGAGTGCGATAGAGCGCGATGCTTCTGATTTAGAAGCGCAGTTGCAAACGATGACTGAAGCTTTGCAGCAAAGGGATCATCTGTTGGAACAGCTGAACACCGAAATGAACGCTTTGCGCGAAGCGGCATCAGCGGTGCGTGTGGCATTAGAAGCGATAAACCATGACGATAGTGTAGTAAGCGACGAGAGTGATCGAGTGTTAGAGGCAATGGTAGAACAACTTGAGGAAGGTAAAACATGACTGCAGTAGCAAGAAGGGACAATGCAACTGATGGGTGGGCGCTTAGAGATGTAGTATGGTTGACTGGAACGGTGGTTGCGGTCACTGCTGCTGTGGCGGCTGTATTTACAGGACATTTATTTTCAGCTATTGGATTTGCATTATTTGGAATTAGCGCAATGTGGTCATTTTTTAATGGTTCTGATGTGGGAAGGTTGCAAAATGCAGTTGTTTTAGATCAGCAGGCTGTGGAAAGATTAGATCATGCGGTACGCGCAGATGCGGCGCAAGAGCAACAATCAGTGACTCAGTTACAAGCTCAATTGCTCGCATTGCAAGAACAAAACAGAGCTCTTGAACGTTCTGTGGAGCAACTAAAAAGCGCACATGAAACAGCAGAACGTGTCAATGCTGGTTTACGGATTTCGATTGAAGAAATAGGTCAACAAAGGGACGCGATTCAAAATATCAACGGAGCCTTAAAGCAAACTCTACAGGATTTGGTAGTACATGCAGGAGGTTTGGCTGGGATATTGAGAGAGATTCCTGGAGATAAAATAAAAGCTGCAATGAGCGCAGCAGATCACATGACTCATTTACACGATTTATTAGATAGAGATGAACGAGACTTTGCTTGTATAGCAGAGCGAGCAGTAGGGTCGTTTGGAATGGTTATACAACAGATTCCCGAGTTCTTACAACAAATGCATGTGGAAGCAGAGGCTTTGCGTCAAGAGGTAGATCGTATGGAGAAAAATTTAGCGCATCGCGAAGCTCATATGCGAAAAAAAATATTGTTGCTTCACAGAGGGCAAGGTGCATTGCGAGCAAGGTTAGGTTCTATTCCTGAACGCGTCAGAGAAAGTGCGCCGACGGTTCCAGAGAGAGGTCCCGATAACGGCTCCGACGCCGCAAATCCAAACGCATAGTCCTGGAAAGGTGAGCAGGGTGGCTGCTGCTTGCGGTAAAGACCCAAAACGCGGTCCGGGTGGCCAAAAAAGGGCTCCAGCCGTTCCTCGCAGATTGTCTTGAGGAACGAAGCCAAATAAACGGCTATCGGCGCTCATTGCGTGATTGTCTCCTAGGAGCAAATACATTTTATCGGGAACGGTTACACCGTAACGTTTGATGTATTCAACATCGATTGCGCCATCTTTGGTTAGAGGGGCTCCTTGGTCGTCAAACGGGTGATAAGGACGAATGGAAGTGGCGATTGATTGTTTTTGATATTCTCGCTTTAAAAAGAGGGTGAGTGCTGAATCGCCTTTTTTGAGAATAGGCCCGTTCATTGTATGCAGATCTCCATTGCGAAAAAATACATAGCGTGAAGGAAGGGGGGAGTTAGGAGCGGGGTTAAAGTACGATCGCCATTCAAATCCCATGTTATAAAGGGTTTGGATTTGGTCGAGATCTAATCTATATAATGGATGATCGGATGGTGCTTCTCGGGAAACGTTTCCCCAAATTACTTCGGTAAGAACTCCATTTTGGAATTCATAAGTGCCATCGGGAACGCCGGCTAATCTGGGCGCGTATGTCCCTAACGTCGGAGCACCGAACGGACCTGCAAGCGCATCTTTAACGATAAAGCGTGAAGTTGTCATGTGCTGCATAATTGCTGCGATATGTTCTTCGTTGAGCGGTAGTAAAGAGATGCTGCGAGACAAACCGGGGCGAATGCGACCCATATCATCTCTCATAAGTTGAGCACCTAAAACAGTGGGGTGGTGATGAATTTCTAGATACAGGGCGGCGCTGGCTAATTCGACTCGGGCTCCGGGATGCATTTGATCTAGCTGGTTTGCATTGAGTAGGCGCGCCATGCCATAATTTTTAAAGCCCCAAAGATCGAAATAATTTTGAAGTTGAGGGTGCCCTTTTTGAGGAATTATTGTTCCGTCGACTTGCCCAATGGCATTGATTGAGAGTTTGGCAACGGGTTGATTCATTTGGTGCAGAACTACTGAAGAGGTGATGCCTTGCGATGAGGTATTTATAGCCTCGGCTTTGCCGTCAAAACGAATAAAAGGAACGTGTTCGAGGTCTTGGAAATAAATCGGATCGCGAAGTTCTTTTAAATCTTCTCCATTTGCACTCACTCCGTAGATTTGCCCTCCGTAAAAATATAAGGTGTCACCTGGCTTTCCAATGAGGCGTTTGATGTATTGTTTTTTTCCGGGGATGAGATAAAAATACATGGTATTGTCGTCCGGAATATCCATGTTTTCCCCACTCCATACGACAATAGAACCGCGCTGCACTAAAGCAGGATCAAAATAAAAATGGCCGGATCGAAATGGGGTGTTAATGCCGTAATCCGCTTTGGAAACAACCAGATAATCACCCTCTTTTAAAGTCGGCCGCATGGAGCCGGTGGGAATCGTGTAGAATTCGAACCACATTTGACGAATCGCAAGCGCCGCAATCAGAGCAAAAGCAATCGATTGAATAAAATATTTAATCTTATCAAAAGAAGTTCTAGGCATCAGGGTTGCTGATTCATTGTGCAACCGCAAAGCCATATCTGCGGCGGCGTCGCTGTTGCGCTGCAATATCGCTTGTTGCAGACTGGCAATGAGCTGCTCAATTCGCTGTTTCCCTTCGGGATTGAGAAGAGGCCCTTTTTGCCGATACAGGCGAAGCATTTCTTTTAAGATTTTTTTTGACTTGCTCAGGCGATATAAGCTTTTGATCACAATCTTCTCTGGTTGCCAAAAGCTTAGCAAATTGAAGGTTTATCGGCTAGACAAGGCCTTTTTCAATACGGATTTGGCGGTGTAGTACGGCAGCCCAAATGAGAATGTGTGGCAAGAGAAAAGCTAACGTGGCAAATAGCAATTCAAATTTTAATTCTTTGCCTAAAAGATAGCTCATCAACACGGCAAGCGTTAACAATGCAGCGTAAAGGGGGCCGCGCCGAGAGGGGTTTCTGCCGTGTTCCACGCCAAATGTGCAGCCAAGCAGGGTAAAGCTAAGAGGGGCCAATGATAAAGAAATGCGCCGTAAAATCTCAGCCTGAGCAATTTTGGCAGTGCGCCCCTTTTCTTTAAGACGCAAGCGCAGCATTCGTAGGCTTAATGTATTGGGTTCGATTTTGGGGCGGCTTCGTTTTAATGCAGAGGAAAGAATAGGGGCTTTGGTGGCAAGAAATGCTTGATTTTCAATGATCAGAGGGTCGTGTAGGTCTGTTTTATCTCCTTGCATATTCGAAATGATTGCGACGTTAACACCGAATAGATCGTCATGTTTTACTGTCAATTCATCTGCAGAGACGAGCATCAGCCGTTGAGTGGTTTCATTGTGCGCGATGAGGATGAAGTCATTAGCTAGTCTACCTTCTTCTGCAACGCGAAGTTGTAAGTAGGCGTGTTTGAGCTTTACAAGTCCTTGACGTTGTAAAAGCAATAAAGGGTTACTCGAGGTTTCGCGGTAAAGTAAATTTTTTGATTCTTTGCGGCAATGAGGGGCGAGTTCACAGCAAATTAAAAAATTTACTAATGATAGGATGAGGGCTAAGACGCTCAACGGGGCGATGGTGTTTTTTAAGCTAAAACCGCAAGCTCTGAGAGCTGTCAATTCATAAGAGCGACTGAGCCGTTGAAAAAGAAGGAATGAAGCGATCAGTGCTGAAAGGGGAATTGCCATCGGCAAAATGAACGGAATTTGGTATACTGTGAACAGCCCAGTTTTTAGCCAATCGGAACTGAGGGCGGCAAAACGAGCCATTTCTTTAAATCGAGAAACTAACAAAATGGAGATGAAGGTGCTAACCGAAAGAAAAAAAATCCTTAAAAAACTAGAAAATGCGTAGCGCCATACGATTGGAATTCTCATAGATCTTAACAAGCATATTGGATTTGAATGAAAACGGCAAAGAGATATCTGCGGCAGTGGTGGGATGGCAAGAGTCCCTTGTTATTGGGTTACTCGGG
>JAJXVT010000003.1 GCA_021781995.1 bacterium
CAGGCAGCAGCGCCTTTGTTTTTTTCGCTCTTTGTTCAGTGAAATACCTTTCCAAGCTTTATTGCTGGCTCATCAAGCGGATGATTTAGCCGAAACGTCCTTGAAACGCGTTTTGGAAGGTGCTCATTTGCCGTTTTTAGGAGGTTTGGCTCTTCGATCCGAATTGGAAGGTATGGCTGTGTGGCGTCCTTTGCTCAATGTGAAAAAACGGGCTATTTTGGATTATTTGCAAGAAAAGAGGTTGGATTATTTGACAGATCCTACCAATGGCGACATTGCATTTCTGCGCGGTCGGATGCGCACTTTGATGATTCCTGATTTAAGTGTGCAATTTGGTAAAGGTGTATCGGATAATTTAATTTTACTAGGGCAAAGAGCCGAGGAATTAAAAGAGTATCTGGATTTATGCGTGGCCAATACTTGGCAAAATCGAACAGTAGAAGATGGAAAGGTCACGCTCAATTGCCGAGGGCTCCATCGAATTGAAGTGCGTCATTTGTTGCAAAAAGTCGTTCGTTTTTCTAGAGATCTACTAGAATCTGCAGTGGAAGCTTTAGTGAACGGTCGCATGGTAGTGAGATATGAAATGAAAGGTCAACGTTTACAAGTAGACAATGGATTTGGAATTATATATAACGGAACTATTTGTGAATTAGATAGTTGCAATAAAATTGCAGACGTTAGTAGCGAGATTTAAGCAATTTTTGCTATGAGGGACTTTTATACCTAAAAACGATTTCAGAAGTCGAAAGGGCCTTTACTTAAACTGGAAAATCTGGTTTACTAGAGCGCTGTAGCTGATTTATAACTTAAAACGAAACAAGAGTCTTATGGCAGACGATAAGAGAAACGATCAAGATCCTAAAAAAAGCTTTCCTGGAGGCTTTTTCTTTTTTCTCCTGGCGGCTATATTGATTATCATGGGAGTGCAAAGCCTTTCTTCGGATCAGGCTGGCAAGGTGTCTTTTTCCCATCAAGTCGAACATTTGACAAATTTGGATCTAGTTGTCCCTGAAGAAAATCGCAAAATAGCTCAAAATGATAATTTGGTTACATTTAGCGGTCAGTTTCGGGATCATTTGCCAGAAGATAGTGTGGATCGTTATCGTTATCTTGAATTAGTCAATCAGCACGATCAATTAGAAGTGGAACAAACACGGCTTATTGGTGAATTGGATTCTGTGCAAAAAAACGTTCAATCTGCGGCGGATTTGTTTTTGCATTTAAATGGACAGGCTTTGCCGAGAAATGGTTTTACAGTAGTCGGGACATTATATAATACTCCTAGCCGGGACAGCTCCATCGTCATTCGCTCTTTAAGTGATCGAAATATGGTCAGTTTGCCACAAATTCAGCAGGCTCTTTCCGTGGCCCAACAAACACAATCGGCCGATGCTGTTGACGAGGCGGGTAAAGAAGTGCGAGATCTGGTAGCGTTGTTGCGATCTCCTGCGTTAGGATTAGGCACTGAATCGATGAAGATTGAATTGAAAAATCTCGATAGCCAACTCAGCCGTTCTGATGAGTTGCCATTAACCCAGCGTTTATCGATGTATCAAAATGCGGCCGGTCAATTAACGCTGATGCTTGCCGATTTGAGCCGTGAACAAGATGGAGTTCGTTTAGCGCAATTGCGCAGCGTGCGCAATTATGTGGAAATTTTACAGCAGTATAATCAAGCTGTTGCCGATTTTGATAAAACAGAAATTCTGCTAGATAAAGCGCGTCAAAAAGTTGCCAATGTTATTTGGTATTTTAACAATCAAGAATTGTCTACTCGCGCTCTTGAAAAACAAGACCCTGAAGTATACGGCCATTGGTTTGCGCAGGCAAAACAAGAGTACGAAAATTTTGACGCCAATAAAGGACTTGCCTATAGAGCACCAGATCAGCCGCGCAGTACTGTTTTAGAAAAAACGTTTAAGAGCGAAGAACCTTCTCCAAATTATTTTAGTTATCTTTTAACAGTTCTTCCCGTCTTGATGGTGATATTATTTCTTTATTTCATCTTTTCTCGGCAGATGAAAGGAGTAGGTTCCTCTGCGATGAATTTTGGTAAATCGCCGGCTAAGTTGATGACGAAAGAACAAAATAAAGTCACCTTTAAAGATGTTGCTGGTGCAGAAGAGGCAAAAGAAGAGCTGAAAGAAATTGTTGATTTTCTCAAAGATCCTCAAAAATTTACAGCTTTAGGCGCGCGCATTCCAAAAGGAGTGTTGCTAGTGGGTCCTCCAGGTACAGGAAAAACCTTGGTTGCAAAGGCTGTAGCTGGGGAAGCTGATCGTCCATTTTTTTCGATTTCCGGTTCTGATTTTGTCGAGATGTTTGTTGGCGTTGGAGCTAGCCGAATTCGAGATATGTTTGATACCGCAAAAAAAAATGCCCCTTGCATCATTTTTATGGATGAGATCGATGCTGTAGGCCGCCATCGTGGAGCGGGTATTGGCGGAGGTCATGATGAAAGAGAACAAACTCTCAATCAGCTTCTTGTAGAGATGGATGGTTTTGATACAAAGGAGGGTGTCATTTTGATGGCAGCCACAAATCGTCCGGATATTTTGGACAAAGCCCTATTGCGTCCAGGAAGATTTGATCGCCGCGTAGTACTTGACCTCCCTGATGTAAAAGGACGTTTTGAAATTTTAAAAGTACACGCTCGGCGCATTAAGATAGATGCTTCTGTAGATCTCAATGAAATTGCAAAAGTCACTCCCGGTGCATCCGGAGCAGATTTAGAAAATATGCTGAATGAAGCTGCCCTTCTGGCGGCTCGTAATGGCCGATCAGCTGTTACATCGGTCGAGATGAAAGAAGCTTGTGATAAAGTTCGTTATGGTAAAGAACGACGCAGCTTAGAATTAGACCAAAATGAAAAACGCACTACAGCTTATCATGAATCCGGGCATACGATTGCAGGATTGATGGTTAAATATAGTGATCCTGTAGATAAAGTAACGATCATTCCAAGAGGATTTTCACTCGGCGCCACTCACTTTATGCCGGCTAAAAATCGCCTAAGCTATTGGCGCAAAGAAGTTCTCGACAAATTGGTAGTATTAATGGGTGGGCGCGCAGCTGAGGAAATTTTCGTTGAGGATCTTTCTTCCGGCGCTCAACAAGATATTGCCCAAGCTACTAAAATTGCACGTAGTATGGTTTGTGAATGGGGTATGAGCGATGAATTGGGCGCTGTCGCTTATGATGAACGTGCTGAATCAGGCCAATATCTTGGGATGGCTAATTACCACGAAAAAAATTATTCTGATAAAACGGCTCAAGAAATTGATACTCAAGTCAAAAAACTCATTGCGGATGCCTATCAACGCGCTCATGATATTTTAACGAATAATCGTGACAAGGTTCAGTTGATGGCAGATATGTTAATGGAGTTTGAAACGCTTGATTCTACAGATATTAAGGAAATCATGGAAGGCCGTTGGGATGTAGAGACTAAGAGGCTAAGGTTAAAGTCTGCAGATGAATTGCAGCGAAAAGCCCCACCTCCTATTCCTCCAGCTCCAACAATCAATCCTGTAAGACCAACTCCTGAGCCAGGTTTTAATTAAAGAAGCTAATGATTTGTCCGTTAAAATCTCCCTCGCGAGATCGTTTTTAACGGACAAAGCTGTGACAATTAGCTTCATACTTTGTCAGCAGCGCTTTGATTTCTTATTAGTCACATTTTGAAAATTTACCAAGTTTGGCTTCTGATAACGCGAGTAAATCTTTTGAACTCATAATAATTGACTCTGTTGACAAGCCACAGTTGAACGCGATGATTTCTTCTTGTAAAACGAGCTGATCGAGATAATTATCAACGTTGATGAGATTTCCAAAAGGAGGTACTCCACCAACGATAAGACCATAGCGTTCCTCGATTGCAGCAGGAGATTCAAACTCACATTTTTCTCCGACAGCTTCTTGTACTGCCTTCATATCTAGCTTAAGGTGGGCTGGGATATTGAATTGATAGTTTTTTTTCGAAGATTTACCTCGTACGATCAACGCTTTAACGCCTTGTTCTATACGTGTATCTCGAGTAGATGAGGAATGGAGCGCGGATGGAGTTGGAGCATGCTGCATATGCTCAAACGATATTTTTTGTTGATTGAGACGTCGTATCATGTCATTGCCAATATTTTCTCCACCAAAAAAGATGTGCGCTTTGAGTCGATTGCCAGCTATTCTTTTCGTATCAGATGGAAACAGCGACGCTTCTCGAATGTTTTTGAGTTTTAACAATGTCATTGTTAATCGCTCTAATCCCATGCCAAATCCTCCATGCGGTGGCATTCCGTATTTAAAAATACTTAAATAATCGCCGAAATTGGCGGGATCCATTTGTTTTAAATAAAGCCCTTCGAGCATGGATTGAAAAGTGTGGCGTCTTTGCCCCCCTGATGTGATTTCTGTACCAGCGCAAAGGAGGTCAAACGTATTCGTAAGTTCAGGCTGATCGTCCGTCGGATAAGCATAAAAAGGACGCTTGATTGTTTTCCAGTCCGTAACAAAAACAAGATCTGTATTGCGCGTTTCAAAGGCCCATGTGCAAAGTTCTCTTTCTGCGGCAGGACTCAGGTCGGGCTCGTTGCGTTCATCGACGCCTGTACGTTCAAAATACAGTTGTTGCGCTTCAGCAAATGTAAGCCGTGGAAAGGGGACATCTTGCGGAGCCGAAATGATGCGGCCTCCGAGGGTTTCGATTTCTGCTGCGCAATGAGCATGTAAATATTGTACAATGAATTTAATACATTGTTCTTGGACGTCTAAAATATCGCGCCAAGTTTTGAAAAATCCCATCTCGAACTCAAGTTGTTTACCTTCCGAAAGATGTCTTGAGGTTTGAGAAGGTTCTGCTCTAAAAAAGGGCATAAGTGCAAACACTCTTTCATTGACGCCAACCATTATTTGCTTATAGAGCTGGCTGCTTTGCGCTAAGGTTGCAGGATACCCAAAATAGTCGACATTGAAAAATTCAGCGCCTCCTTCGGAAGAGGCCCCAATCATGTTGGGAGCAAAATATTCTACGGCTTTTATTTCATCGTGCATGAATAAGCGATAAGCATGTGCAATATCGGCTTGAATTCGAAAAACTGCTGCGATTTGTCTATTGCGCAATGCGATAGGCCTGTGATCCAGAACAAAATCGAGGTCTGCATGAACTTCGGGTTTGTAATATTCTAGAGGAGGCACTTCGCGAATAGGGTTTTCAACAAAAATGGATGGCTCGATGATCTCAGCCTTTGACTGAGATTCTTGAGAAGAGACGGCCTTACCACGGATTGTTAAAATTGAACCGGGGTGAAGACCATCGAGTTTGCGGGCTTCATCCTTGCTTTCGATGACGACTTGTGCAAATCCACTGCGATCTCGCAAAATGAGGAAAGTGAGCCTCCCGAATGCTCGGGTATTGTTCAGCCATCCCCTCAAAAGGACCGGTTCCCCGATCCTGTTCGGCAATTCATTAGCAAGGATGCGTTCCATAAAACCTCTTAATGGTGAGCTTCTTGAGGATTTAATACCTTGTGGCTTAAACGGATTTGACCGCGGTCGTTGATGTCGATTACTTTTACATCGATCATATCGCCTTCTTTGAAAGGAGCATCATGAATATTTGCGATTCTTTTGTGAGAGATTTCTGAAATATGGCATAGCCCTTCTTTTCCAAAGATTTCAACAAAGTAGCCAAAAGGTACGACTGATACAATTTTCCCGTGATATATTTGGCCGATTTCAACTTCTGCTGTTAGGTTGAAAATGATCTTCTTGGCTTTTTCCATTGCTTCGCCATTATTGGATGCGATGCTGACCAACCCGCTATCATTGATGTCGATTTGCACTCCGGTCTCTTCGATGATCGCTCGAATTTGTTTGCCACCGGGCCCGATTACAATGCCAATTTTACTTGGTTTGATTTGCATAGTTTCGATGCGTGGGGCGTAAGCTGACATTTCAGCTTTTGAGTGTGGGCAAACGGAAGTCATTTTATTCAAGATATGTGAACGCCCTTCTTTAGCTTGAGCTAATGCTGCGCGCATAATATCGATCGTAATCCCTTCCACTTTAATATCCATTTGAAATGCAGTGATGCCATTTGCATCGCCGGTAACTTTAAAGTCCATGTCGCCCAAAGCATCTTCAGCCCCGAGAATATCGGATAAAATTGCAAATTGGGAACCTTCGAGAATTAGTCCCATGGCGATACCTGATACTGGACGTTTAATAGGAACTCCTGCATCCATCATTGCAAGGCAACCACCGCAAACGGAGGCCATAGAGGAAGAACCATTTGATTCAGTGATATTCGATTCAAGACGGATTACGTAAGGGAATTGCTCTTGTGCGGGCAAAATAGCTGTTAAAGCTCTTTCTGCGAGTTTTCCGTGTCCGATTTCACGTCGTCCGGGAGATCCGATTCTCCCTACTTCTCCTACTGAAAATGGCGGGAATGAGTATTGTAGATAAAAACGCTGTAGCCCTTCTCCATGCAAATCTTCAAAGCGTTGGCCAGAAGTTTCGCCGCCTAATGTGCAGACTGCAATAGTTTGCGTTTCTCCACGGGTAAAGAGTGAGCTTCCGTGGGTTCTAGGCAAAACTGCTTGATCGATAGTAATAGGCCTAATGTCTTTCAATCCACGGCCATCTAGTCGTTTTTTTTCGTCTAAGACCATTTTTCGCATTAGCGAAGATTGTAGGTTTTTATAAGCGAGCGCTACATCAACTTTAGCATATAAAGGCTCAGCTCCTTCTGGAAATAAAGATTTCATTACTGTTTCTTTGATTTCGGCCAGTGCTTTTTCTCGTTCTAATTTTGCGCTGATTTGCAACGATGATTCGATGAGTGTTGCTGCGGCTGCATTTACAGCGTGAGTCACTGCGCTAGGAATTGGGCGCAATGTATCTAATTTTTTAGGTTTTCCTATTTTTTCGGCCCAATGTTTTAGATGGGAGCAAATAGATGCAATAGCTTTATGGCCGGTTTCGATTGCGTTTAACACTTGGTCTTCGGTTAAAAAACTGCAAAATCCTTCAATCATTAACACGGCATCTTCTGTTCCTGCAATCACGAGATCGAGTGTTGATTGTTTCATTTCTTCGGGAGAAGGATTCAATACAAATTCGCCATTGAGCATTCCCACGCGGACAGCGCCGATAGGTTTGATGAGCGGGATGTCAGAGATCGTTAATGCAGCCGATGCTGCGTTGATGGCAAGGACGTCGGGGGAGTGTGTCCCATCATATGAAAATACATAAGCGAGCAATTGTACTTCATTATAATAACCGTCTGCGAACATTGGACGCAGAGGGCGGTCGATCAAGCGCGATGTTAAGATTTCTCGTTCGGCAGGACGGCCTTCGCGTTTGATAAAGCCGGCCGCTGTACGGCCTACGGATGAATATTTTTCTTGGTAGTCAACTCGGAGAGGAAAAAAATCGATTTCTGCACTAGCGGTAGGGGCTGCGCAAGCAGAGGCAAGAACTACTGTATCGCCGCAGTGGGCAAATACTGCACCGTTGGCCTGTCTTGCGACTTTACCTGTTTCAAATGTAATAGTAGAACGCCCGACTGGAATTTGGATTGTGTGTTTGTGTTGTGTCATTTGCCTTTTTCTCCTGAAAGAGATTATTTGAATTAGAAGGTAGAAAACGGCTATAAAAAAACTGGATAGAAATCAGAGAAGAGGACTCAATCAATAAATCCTGTTCTCTGTTCTCTATCCATACAGTTTTCTACCTTTGAAAAGCGGGTCGATGGACCCGCTCAAAAAATGGCTTACTTCCGCAATTTGAGGCGAGTAATCAGGTTCTGATATCGCTTTGTGTCTGTGGAATTTAAGTAGTCTAGCAGCTTGCGCCTTTGTCCAACCAACTTCAGTAGGGCCAAGCGTGAGCTATGGTCCTTAGGAGCAAGTTTGAGGTGCTCTGTCAGTTCTGCAATTCTTTCAGTTAAGATCGCGATTTGAACGTCGGCGGAGCCAGTATCCTTCTCGTGCAACTGAAATTTTTTGGTGATTTCTTCCTTGGTACCTTTATCTAAAGACATGGGAGGAAGTTCTCCGAGTTCTGGGTTCTTTCAATGGTTTATGAATTCAACTACCGCGATTGTACTCTATTTGAACAATATCATCAAGATTTGCTATGCTGAACGTGCATTTTATCTGGAGGAACCCGCTATGACAACAAAATATCATGCTTTACATCCGTGGCTCGATGAGATTCTCACGGCTATTAAAAAAGACATTAAAACAGACTACCTACCTGCAGATACAGCTTTTTGCAGAGCGCATTTCGGCAATCGCCCTATAAATCGGTTGGCAAAAGAGGAGATCAATCAGGCATTTATCAAGACTTTATTAGAAGGTCATGAGGAGATGGATGCATGGGTTGTGAATCGTTGGGTATTTAAACACGGCGATGTTTATTCTCATTTTGCTGAGCGCTTATCGGAAATGACAGATGATTTTAATTCTTTAGAAGAGCTTACAGAGGCGCAAAGCGAGGCCATTTTAGACGGGGCTATCGAAAAATTTGGCGCCAAGGCTGTTTATTTCTTTTCTTTGCTTAACGATGTTGTGTTTCCAGCTTCGGTATTGATGAAGTTGAAAAAACAAGCTGAAGAATCTCATGGTGAATCTTTGGCACAGCAGTCTCAAGATTTAGAAAAAATGGATTTAGAAAAAATGCAAGAACGGCATGAGCGCGAAATAGTCCGTCTTACAGAAAAATATGAATCTCGATTGTCAGGCGTTTTAAAGCGTTATACAGTAGAAACTGATTCTTTGAAAAAACAGGTGCGCGCCCTGCAGCATAAGATCAACCAAATGGCATAATATAATGGAAAAATCGCCGCTTCAAAGCAATCTTTGTTCAGAGCAAATGCAAAAAGATATGCGCTTCATGCGCGAAGCCTTAAAAGAGGCAAAAAAAGCGTTTGCAAACGATGAGGTTCCTGTTGGGGCGGTGTTAGTATTAGACGATCAGGTCATTGCTAGAGGGCACAACCAAGTGGAGCTGTTACACGACGCAACTGCCCACGCCGAAATGCTCTGTCTTACAGCAGGGGCGGCTCACCTAGAAAATTGGCGTTTATGCAATACGACTTTATATTGTACTCTGGAGCCTTGTGCTATGTGCGCAGGGGCTATGTTTGTCTCCCGCATTGGGCGTTTAGTTTGGGCGGCTCCTGATTTAAGAGTCGGCGCGAATGGAACTTGGGTCGATCTGTTTAGTGCAAATCACCCCATTCATACTATAGAGGTAACATCAGGTGTGCTGCAAGAAGAAGCGGCTGATTTGATGCGCGACTTTTTTCAAAAGCGGAGAAAAAAAGGTGAATCAGACTGAAATATTGACTTTGATGCGTGAGTTGATCGAGCAACAAAGAAAGGTTGTGCTCTCTTCAGCGCATCGAATAGTCCCAGGATTGACCGAGGATGATCTTTTACAGCCTAACGATTTTCCAGAATTGGAAATGCACCCTCATTTTCGGCATGAAGAGGGGATTTTAGACGGCTTGCAGATCGCTCAAGCGGCTTTTTTAAGAAAATTGCAAGAATCATAAGGGTTCTATCTGCGTTTAAAAAATTGAATTTCACGCTCGTGCTGCACTGCGGCTTTTCTGCTTCGAAATGTGCCTAAATTCCGCCTTTTCCCTGTTTTTGGGTTTTTTTTGCGAGAATAGAGGCGGTATTGTCCAGAGGCGAGTTTTCGTATCATAAGCAGTTTGCTCGTTAAACATTTGATTTGCGCTTAGAAATCTCGATCATGCGGTTTCGCTCTTCAATGGTAAGGGCTTCCTCTCCTTCAAGCGATACTTTGGCTAACATTGCATCCATAAAATCATCGTCGGGTTGGACGTGGGAGGGGATCGGTTGCCAAATGATAGCTGTCAAACGACTGCACAATTGAATGACAGTTTTGAGGGCGGCTCGGATTTTGTGTAATAGGCTGAGTGTTGTCATAGCTTTTTTTTACCATAAGTTGAGGTTTTTCTTGTATTTTTCTTGTATATGAGGTAATTTACATGGGAAATTTCATCTTTAGAGAGAGAACTGTTCCTATGAAAGAAAAAATACATCCTCCATACCAAGAAGTGTTGTTTATCGATTCTTCTACCGGCACTAACTTTTTGATTGGCAGCACTTTGCAGCCAAAAGAAAAAGCAATGTTTGAAGGGAAAGAATATCCACTCGTACGCGTACCTATATCATCTGCTTCCCATCCTTTCTTTACGAAAGCAGGGCAGTTTGTCGATGCAGAAGGCCGTATGGACAAATTTGCGAAAAAATATGCTCGTAAAGATGCGGAATTGAAGCAGGCGCAAGAAAAACAAGACGCTGCTAATAAAGAAAAAGCGAAAACACCAAAAAAGAAAAAATAGTTTTCTATGGAAGAAAAGGTTCAGCAGCTCCTGGATAAGCTGCGGCAAGTTGAGGCGTTGCTGGGCCTTCCTGACATCTTAACCGATCAGAAAAGATATCGTCTTTTAACGCAAGAGCATGCCCAACTTTCGGAACTGAAGGAAGCTTGGGACGATTTATTCGGAATTCGTAAGCAATTACTTGAAAACAAGGCCCTTCTTTCTGTCGAAAAAGATGTCGAAATGTCTGAGCTGTTAAGGGATGAGATTCGATCTTTAGAACATAAAGAACCGGAAGCTTTGCACAGAGTAGAAACCTTGCTTGTTCCCCCGGATCCGCGCGATAGCCGCAATATCATTGTTGAATTGCGTGCCGGCACAGGGGGAGATGAAGCTGCCCTTTTTGTTGGAGATTGCGTCCGTATGTACCGCAACTATGCCACAGGAAAGGGTTGGAAGGTTGAGATGCTATCTGCTGCTGAATCGGAAGCTGGCGGTTGCAAAGAATACGTGATGTCCATGTCCGGCCAAAATGTGTTTCGCCTAATGCAATATGAGGCCGGTACCCACCGAGTTCAAAGAGTTCCCGCTACTGAAACTCAAGGCAGAGTTCATACTTCGGCTATCACTATAGCCATACTTCTCGAACCAAATGACGATGATGATATTAAAATCGATGAAAAAGATTTAAAAATCGATACATACCGCTCTTCAGGAGCCGGAGGCCAGCACGTGAATACAACGGATTCCGCCGTGCGTATTACGCACTTGCCGACAGGCACTGTTGTTGCTTGCCAAGAAGAGCGCTCCCAGCATAAAAATCGCGATAAAGCAATGCGGATGCTAAAAGCTAGAATCGCAGAAGAAATGCGGCGCAAAGCGCATGAAGAAATGTCAGCGCTGCGCTCAAGCCAAGTAGGTTCGGGAGATCGTTCCGAGAGAATTCGAACGTATAATTTTCCTCAAAATAGACTTACAGATCATAGAATTGACCTGACTTTGTATAAACTCGATAGAATTATGGAAGGAGATCTCGATGATGTGACAGTGGCGCTCGTCAATCATTTCCATCAGCAGCAATTGTCTTCACCATGAAACATTTGGGCGAAGTTTTACAACTTTCGATTGCTTTTTTAGAAGAGCGGCAAGTGGCAAGACCGCGAAGAATTGCTGAAGAGCTACTTGCGACTGTGCTAAATTGTAAACGCATGGATTTGTACATGCAGTTCGACCGTCCTATTGAAGAGTCGGAGCTAGCGATTATGAGAGAGCGGCTGAAACGATGCGCAAAAGGCGAACCTCTCGAATATGTGATTGGTGAAGTGAAATTTTTAGGGTGCTCTATCAAGGTGGATCGTAGAGTTCTGATTCCCCGGCCCGAAACAGAAATTATGGCTGATTTGATTGTCAAAAGAATTCAAAATGATTTTGTGGATGGGAAAGTTTTGTGGGACTTATGCACGGGATCGGGGTGCTTGGGGATTTCGATTCAGAAGCTTCTGCCATCATTATCTGTGGCCATTTCTGATATTTCTGATGCGGCATTGTCGCTGGCCAAAGAAAATGTTTTGGCTAACCAAGTTCCGGTGCAAGTGATTCAAGGAGATCTTTTCGAGCCCTTTCAAAATAAAACTGCCGATTTTATTGTGGCAAATCCCCCCTATATTTCGGTAGCGGCATTTGATGGGTTGCAACCATCCGTACGTGATTATGAGCCGAAGCTTGCCTTGATAGGAGGAGAAAGCGGTATGTTGTTTTATGAGAGATTGGCTAAGTCTTTGCCGGAAAGATTGAATGCAGGAGGCGCTGCCTTTTTTGAGATTGGATTTGATCAAAAAGAGGCTGTAAAAAAAATTTTTTCTCACTATCCCTGGAGAGGAATTGAGGTTTTAAAAGACTGGTCTGGACATGACCGATTCTTTTTCCTTGAAAAGCAATGATTTTCTCGACTAAACTGGTTCTCCATAATGGGAGCGTTTTACGCAAATGTTCGGGTCGCTGACAGAAAAGCTGCAAAATTTATTTGCAAACCTCTCAGGAAAGAGGTCTTTAACTGAGGAGAATATCTCCGATGCGGTGCGTCAAGTACGACTTGCATTGCTTGAAGCAGATGTGAATTACGGCGTAACGAGTGATTTCGTTAAGCGCGTAAAAGAAAAATCGCTGGGTGAAGGGGTTGTAAAATCAGTTAACCCTGGCCAGCAGTTTATTAAGCTGGTTCACGATGAATTGATCGCATTGATGGGGCATGATGAGGCTCCTCTCGACTTGAATGGCAAGATGTCGGTCGTGATGTTATGTGGATTGCAAGGTTCCGGAAAAACGACAACTTGTGCTAAAATTGCAGCCTTTATACGCAAGACGGCAAAGCACAAACGAGTTTTGATGGCCGCCTGCGATTTGCAAAGACCGGCTGCAGTGGAGCAGTTAAAGAAATTAGGAGCAGATCTGCAAATAGAGGTATTTGCAGTAGATGGCGAACTGGATCCCCTGAAAGTGGCGAAATTAGCGCGAGATAAAGCTGCGCGTGAAGAATTTGATGTTCTGCTGATTGATACGGCAGGGCGGCTTCACCTCGATGAAGAGTTGATGAAGCAACTGCAGGCAATGAAGCAGTTATTAGAGCCCCGCGAAGTGTTATTTGTCGCCAATGCCGCGACTGGGCAGGATGCGGTGAAAATTGCAGCTGCGTTTAATGAGAAAGTGGCAATCACGGGAACGGTGCTTACTATGCTCGACTCAAATACGAGAGCAGGGGCAGCCATTTCGATCCGCGAGGTAACGAAAAAACCTCTGAAATTTGAGGGCATGGGGGAGAGGGTTGCCGATTTGCAGGTATTCAATCCCCGTTCCATGGCCGATCGAATTCTCGGCATGGGAGATGTGATCAATCTCGTCAAGAAGGCTCAAGACGCTTTTGGCGAGAAGCAGAACGAAGAGTTTGAACAGAAGTTAAGAAAAGCTTCTTTTACATACGAAGACTATCTAAAACAGATGGGTATGGTGAAGAAAATGGGTTCCTTCAAAAGTTTGTTGAAGATGATGCCCGGTTTTTCTAACTTTGGAGACCTCGAATTTTCGGATAAAGAATTCAATCGGCTGGAGGCGATGATCCTGTCGATGACCCCTGCTGAGCGGCAAGAGAAAGTGGAATTGGAGCATAGCCGCCGCAGAAGAATAGCCAAAGGAAGCGGCGTTCCATTAGACGATGTAAACCGAATGGTGAAAGGGTTTAAAAAGGTAAAACAGTTATTAAAAAGCATGCCCGATATTAAAAGCGCAGCGAAAAAGTTCGGGTTTGGAAATTGAGAACAAAAGAAGGTAAAACATGTTAGTTATCCGCATGAGACAGCAAGGGGCAACCAGCAGACAGAGGTTCCGCGTTGTTGTCACTGATATTCGCAGCCCGCGCGACGGTGGGAGATATGTTGAGAAATTGGGTTGGTACAATCCTTTTGCAGAAGAAGGCAAAAATTATCAACTGGACGTGCCTCGTATCCAATATTGGATCGATCAAGGCGCTCAAATTTCTGATCGCGTTAAGCAATTAGTAGCTAGATGCTCGCCAGAAACAGTTAAAGATATGACTGCTAAACAAGTGGCTAAAAAAGATAAAGCCCGCACATTGCGTAAGAAAAAGGACGCGTAAGTTAGGGATGAAATTCGATATCCTGTCTCTATTTCCCGAGTACTTTGCTGGGCCATTTGATGTAAGCATGGTAAAGAGAGCTAGAGAATCTGGTTCTATCGAATTGAATCTAATCAACATCCGCGATTTTGCGCCGGGAAAACACAAACGAGTCGATGAGCGCCCATTTGGGGGAGGGCCGGGGATGGTCCTCGCTCCGCAGCCAGTGGCAGACGCGATTCGAAGTGTGAAGACCGACAGATCGCGGGTTGTTTATCTCTCGCCGCAAGGACGTCTTCTCAATGCAAAAAAATGCGAGGAACTTTCGCGGTATGAGCACTTGATCTTGCTTTGCGGTCACTATGAAGGGATCGATGAGAGGGTCTTGCAAAAAGAAGTCGATGAAGAGATCAGCATCGGCGACTATGTGTTGACGAACGGCTGTGTTGCTGCGATTGTCCTCGTCGACGCTGTGATGAGATTTGTTCCCGGAGTCATCGGCCATCCCGATGCAGTACATCAAGATTCGTTTCAAAACGGAATTTTTGATGCACCTCACTACACGAGGCCGGAGGAATTTGAAGGGATGGGCGTCCCTGAGGTATTGCGCAATGGAAATCATTCGCAAATCCAACGTTGGCGCCATGAACAGGCATTAAACAAAACAGGCCGGGTGCGACCCGAGCTGCTAGAAGGTTATTTAGAAGGAGTATATCGTGAGCCGCTCACCAATTCTTGAGGAAGTTGAATCCTCGTATTTGAAAAAGGAAATCCCTCTCTTCAACGTAGGGGATACGGTCCGCATCCAGACCCGGATTATAGAAGGCGATAAAGAACGTCTTCAGGCCTTTTTGGGCATCGTTATTGCCCGCAAAGGCCAAGGTCTTTCGGAAACATTTACACTGTATCGTACTGCATACGGTTCGAGCATGGAGAGAGTATTCCTCCTCCACAGTCCTCGCATCTCCAATATTGAAGTGGTTCGCCCGGGGAAAGTTCGCCGTGCCAAGCTTTATTATTTGCGTGGTAAACAAGGCAAAGGTTCTAAAGTACGCGAACAATTCGTAGCAGGTGGAAAACAACAAGCTGCAGTAGTTTCTGCCGCACCTGCAGCCGATGTGGGCGTTTGAACGCAGCCTCTGGGCTCAAGGTATTCACCGGCTAGCAGGAATTGATGAAGCCGGTAGGGGCCCGCTCGCCGGGCCTGTTGTCGCAGCTTGTTGTGTGTTAACAGCAGAGTCTCCTGGACTCAACGCTGTCAACGACAGCAAGCAGCTCGGCGAATCCGAAAGACTGAGTCTTTTCGATATCATTTGCAATACTTCCGAATTGCAATTCGGAATTGGTATAGCCGATCATCTTGAAATCGATCGTCTCAATATTTTACGAGCTACATTTTTAGCGATGCAAAGAGCAGTCGATCAGTTAACTAATAAACCTGATTTGATTCTAGTTGACGGTCATCTTGTACCTTCTTTTGGCATTCCTACTATCCCCATTGTCAAAGGAGATTCCAAGTCTATAGTAATTGCCGCCGCGTCCATTTTAGCTAAAGTTACTCGAGATAAAATGATGATTGCATTTGACCTAGCTTATCCCCAATATGGCTTCAGCGGGCACAAAGGTTATGGAACGCCAGAACACTTAGCTGCCATTGACCGATTCGGCCCTTGCGATATCCATCGCCGAAGTTTCGATCCAATTAAAAAAAATTTTCTTCCATCTCAGCTCGATTTTCTTTAGAATCAAGAGCCAGTTGCAAAACTGCTTTGTCCGTTAAAAGCGCCTTTTTAAAGGAAAACAAGTTTGGCAACTAGCCCTCAAAATAAGGTATTTTTCATGATTGCAAGTATGACAGGTTTTGGCAGGGCAAAGCAAGATGGCCCTAAAGGGACTGTTATTGTAGAAATCCAATCTATCAATCGCAAATTTCTTGAGGTGTTTGTTTCATTGCCTAAAGAGCTCTTGCGTTTTGAAAACGAAGTTCGTAAATCCATTGGAGAAAGCGTCCTAAGAGGACAGGTATCGGTTAGAATTCATTATCTGCCAAGTCTTTCGATGCTTCAATACTGTTTGCCGAATCGAGAGTTGCTAAGCGCTATGAAAATTGGCTGGGAACAAATAGCCGATTTTTTAGGTTATGATCCCAAAACGATTGATTTATCTTTTCTTTTACAGCATTCTGTATCCGAATCCAAACAATCCTTGCTGGAATCTTTTCGCCAAGAGGATTTTATCCATATAGGTGCGTGTTTATCCGAAGCTCTGCAGCGTCTCAATGAAATGAAAATCAAAGAGGGACAAGCTTTAATTCACGATATAGCTGAGCGTCTTCGATTGTTAGCGCATTTATTGGATAAAATTGAACAACTTGCTCCGGAATCCACAATGAAAATGCGCAAAAAACTCAAAGAGCGAATGGAAGAAATTTTTCGACCTAACTCTGAATTAGATGAAAGACTTTTGCGGGAGGTTGCGATATTTGCAGAGAGAGTTGATATCACCGAAGAAATTACACGTTTAAAATCTCATTTTGCTCAATATCAAGCGATTTTAGCCAAAAAGCTTCAAGGAAGCGGTCGAAAAATGGACTTTTTAGTGCAAGAAATCGGGCGAGAAATCAATACGATAGGCTCTAAGGCTTTGGATGCAGAAATTGCGCATTTAGTAGTAGAGATGAAAAGCGAGTTAGAAAAAATCAGAGAACAAATTCAAAATATTGAGTGATCATGATGCAAGTGCTTGGCGGTCTTCAAAAAGGGTTGGTCTTTGTGATCAGCGCGCCAGCTGGAACTGGAAAAACGACGTTAACGCGAATGCTTTGCCAAGAATTTGCTTGTGTCACCGAAAGCATTTCCTATACTACTCGATCCATCCGCAGCGGAGAAGTTCCAGGGAATGATTATTATTTTATTCCCCAGGAAGAATTTAAGAAAAAAATTATGGAGGGCGAATTTTTAGAATATGCACAGGTTTTTAGCCATTATTATGGCACCTCAAAAATTCAAGTCGAAGCTGAGCAAAAAAGGGGAAAACATGTTGTTTTAGTGATAGATACGCAAGGCGCTCTACAGCTTATGGGTACTTATCCAGCTGTTTTTATTTTTATTAAACCTCCTAGCATTAATGAGTTACGTCGGCGTCTTGTGGCCAGAAAATCAGATGCCTTAGATGCAATTGAACAAAGGCTCTCATGGGCGGAAAAGGAAATGTCATTGGCCAATCGATATGATTACACAATTGTCAATCAGGATTTAGATATAGCCTATTCTGTTCTGCGTTCTATCCTCATCGCTGAAGAACATAAAAATCATTGAAAGAAATGCCTCTTTGGTTAACACTAGGTGAGTTAATCTCGAGGTATTTATGCGTCACGATACACTCACTACAGAGTTTTTGAGAAAAAAATTTAAAAACAATTTTGACTTGTGCAACTTTTCTATCAATGTTGCTCGCAATGTCATTTTGAGCGGTCAACAAAGTTTGACTATTTATGAAATGCTAGATGCGATTTCGAGTCGAGCAGATGAACGTCGAGAAAGAAACGCATTTCAGTCATGAAGATTTTAATCACCTCGGCTTTGCCTTACGCGAATGGTCCTTTGCATTTTGGCCATATCGCGGGAGCATATCTTCCCGGAGATTGTTATGCTCGTTTTGAACGGTTGCAAGGAAACGAGGTGCTTTATCTTTGTGGATCTGACGAGTATGGCGTTGCAATTACTTTGAGCGCCGAACTCGCCGGGCGTTCTCCGCAAGAACACGTCGATATATTTCATGCGATCAATAAAGCTCTTTTTGACAAATTGCAGTTTTCATTTGATCATTATAGTCGAACGACTTGGGAAGGACATGCTGCTCCTGTTCAGGAGTTTTTCTTTGCTTTGCAGAAGAAAGGTTTGATCGAAGAAAGAACCGAAAATCATCTTTATTCGATGAAAGAAAAACGGTTTTTGGCAGATCGGTATGTAGTCGGAACCTGTCCTAAGTGCAGTTTTGATCAAGCCCGCGGTGACGAGTGTCAAAAATGCGCTGCTTCTTATGAAGCAACGGATTTAAAAAATCCGCGTTCTAAATTGTCTGGCGATGCGTTGGTTTTAAAGCCTAGCACGCACCTTTATTTGCGTTTCGATCATTTTCGTCAGCAGCTCTTTGATTGGATTCGCTCAAAAGATTGGAAAGAAAATGTCGTTCATTTTGCGATGCGTTACATCGATGAATTAAAGCCGCGCGCCATCACTCGCGATTCGAGTTGGGGAGTCCCTGTACCCGGTTATCCGGATAAGGTTTTTTATGTTTGGTTTGATGCTCCTATCGGTTATATTTCAGCAGCGCAAGAATGGGCACAAAAAATAGGCGATTCAAGAGCATGGGAGCGTTTCTGGTTAGAACCGGAAACAAAATTGATTCACTTTATTGGAAAGGATAATATCCCATTCCATACAGTCTTTTTTCCAGCAATGCTCATGGGGCAAGATCGACCGTATAAGCTTCCCGATGAAGTTCCTGCTAATGAATTTTACATGCTAGAAGGAAGGCAGTTTTCAAAGTCTGATAATTGGACGATTGATCTAGAAGATTTTTTTCAACATTATAGCGCCGATCAAATTCGATATGCAATTGCGTCCAATGCACCTGAAACAGCCGATTCAGATTTTAGTTGGAAAGATTTTCAGATGCGCTGCAATGCAGAACTGCTGGGAAAATTCGGTAACTTTGTACATCGTGTTCTTGTATTTGCAAAGCAACATTGTCAATCTTGTGTGCCTTTAGCTCAAACATTGGACGAAGAGGATCGTTTTTTTTCTACACAGATGAGCGCTCTTGTTAAAACAGCCGCAAGTCATTATTCAAAATTTTCGCTTCGAAAAGCGTGTCAGACCTTAATGGAATTAGCTCACCTCGGAAATGCTTATTTTGATCACAAAAAACCGTGGGTGTTAGCTAAAGATCCGGCTAAAGTTCCGATATTGCAAGCATGTATTGCCTTGTGTTTGGAATGCATTAAAAATTTAGCATTGGTTGCCTCTCCTATTATTCCAACTTCAGCACAGATTGTTTGGAATCTTTTGGGCAATCATTCCGAACTTTCGCAAGGATTATGGAATACTATTGCTGCTACCCCATTGCCTACAGGTCAGCGCTTAGGTGAATCGACTCCGCTTTTCCGTAAAGTAGAAGATGTTGAAATTGAGCAGCAAATCGCAAAACTTGGATTGAAGAAAAATCCCCAGGAGATTCAAATGACCGTTCCGCCGACCTATGAGCCATTTAAAGAAAGCATTGCTTATGATGCATTTGACAAAGTGGATTTAAGAGTGGCATTAGTGTTAGAAGTTGAGAAAGTTCCCAAGTCCAAAAAGCTTCTCAAATTGACGTTAGATCTGGGATCGGAAAAACGTACTGTCGTGTCTGGTATTGCATTGCATTATCAGCCGGATCAGTTAATTGGAAGAAAAGTTGTGTTCCTAGCGAACCTAGCTCCCGCAACGATTATGGGTATTGAAAGCCAAGGAATGGTGTTGGCAGCTGGTATTGGCGATAGTTTAGAGTTGCCTTTCATCGATAAATTAGCTCCAGGCGCTTCGATTTGTTAATCAAACACCCAATTGCAATTGGGTGTGAATTGCAATATTTGGGCGCGGAGATTCTTTGATTGCCCGAATTAATCCAGTGTAGCGTTTTTGTACTTGGTCGTTATGAATGGCAATGGCAATTGCCTTTTTCATTCCTACGAGATAAACTTGTCGTTTGCCCCGAGTCACACCTGTGTATAGTAAATTGCGATGTAGAAGCTTGAAATGGGAAGTGTGAACTGGGATCACAACACAGGGACATTCACTTCCTTGGAATTTATGTACAGAAGTAGCATAAGCAAGGACGAGTTCTTCTAATTCCTCAAACTCATATTCCACTTCTTGCGAATCGAAATGGACCGTTACGACTTGATCGTGCGTATTGATTTTCACGACTCGGCCGATATCGCCATTATAAATTTTTTTATCGTAGTTATTTTTGATTTGCATCACCTTGTCTTTTGGACTTAAACGGCGTCCGGAACGCACTATAGGAGTTGAAGATGGATTGAGTAGAGCCTGTAACGCATCATTGAGCAATTCAACGCCAACAGCCCCCCGCTTCATGGGTGATAGGACCTGAATATCTTCAATAGGATCAAATTTCCAAAGTGCGGGCAATTCTTTTGAGACTAATCGCAGGATAATTTCTTGAATCGCTTCAGGAGTCTCTGCTTCGATGAAATGGAAATCGCTTTTAGGATCCGTGTGAATTTCCGGAAATTCACCGAGGTTGATGCGGTGAGCATTTGTGATGATTTTAGATCCCTTGGCTTGCCGAAAGATTTCGGTGAGTTTTGTGACCCCGATAGAGCCAGATTCAATGAGATCTCGCAGTACAGTCCCAGGACCTACACTGGGCAATTGATCGATATCCCCTACAAATAACACTCGTGCTTGATTTGGCATTGCTTTCAGCAAGTGAAAGAGAAGCGGAGTATCGATCATACTCGCTTCGTCGATGATTAATAAATCGCACTCTAGAGGATTTTCTTTACCTCGTTTGAACCCGCCCGATACAAAATCCATTTCCAGCATTGCGTGAATCGTAAAAGCTTTTTTTTTGGTGATTTGCGACAATCGTTTTGCTGCCCGACCTGTAGGTGCTGCCAGCAAAACTCGATTGGTCAATTTCGATGCAACAGTTAAAATCGAGTTTGTAATTGTGCTTTTACCTGTTCCGGGTCCGCCGGTGATGATATGAACTTTGTCTGTTAAAGCGGCAATGACAGCTGCCTTTTGCTGCTCTGCAAATTGAATGTGTAGCTGGTTTTCTGCCCAATTGGCAGCTTTGTGTGTATCGATAGCGCGGATGGCTTGCGGGTGATTCAAAAGTCTTTGTAGATCTTTTGCAATGGCCTGTTCATAGCCCCAAAACGGTCCAAGCCACATAAGACCATCCCGTAGAATAATAGATTGAAGTTCAGATAATCGTTGAATTTCGGCCTCGATTAAAGGTTCCTCTACACCTAGAGCCTCTTTGGCGAATGGTAAAAAATCTTTGGTGGGAAAGCAAGTATGGCCATCGCCGCTGAGTTCCCATAGTACGTGTTCAATGCCGGCGCTTAGACGTGCTGAAGAATGTAGTGGAAAGCCTAATTTTAGAGCGATAGAATCGGCGATTTTGAAGCCTACGCCGTGCACTTCTTTTGCAAGGCGGTAAGGATTTTCCTGAACCTTTTGGATGCAGGCATCTCCAAGCGAGCGATGAATTCGAACTGCAAAAGCTGGGCTTACTCCATGCGTGCGCAAAAATAAAATTACCTCGCGAACAGATTTTTGCTCTTTCCAGCTCTCTTTAATTTTTTGAATGCGCTTGGTTCCAAAGCCGTCAATTTCAGCCAATCGGTGAGGGGTATTGTCAAGGATATTGAGTGTTTCAGAGCCGAATTGGTTGACGATTTTTTCGGCATAAGAAGGACCGATGCCTTTGATGAAACCAGATTCTAAATATTTTTGAATACCCATTAAATCGGATGGTTTTGCGACCGTGTAATCTGTTACTTCGAATTGTCGTCCGTAATGTGGGTGAGTTTTCCAAATTCCCTGGCAGACGACAGTTTCTCCTGGTTGGACTGCAGGAAGTTGCCCGATGATAACGATAGGGTCTTTTTTTCGATTTTCTTTTAAACGCGCGACTGTGAAGCCATTTTCTGGTTGCACGAATATGATAGAATCGATGAAGCCGGAAATTTGTTCGGACATGCATACAGCGTAACCGTTGCCGTGGATTTTGTCCATTTGCAATTAATTCCTCGATTATGTAGAATTGCTTTTTCGATTTCGTTCCGGGTTAGCTCAGCGGTAGAGCAGTGGACTGTTAATCCATTGGTCGCTAGTTCGAATCTAGCACCCGGAGACTTCCTGGTTGATGTGGCATTGTAGACAGGGTCAAAAACGGCTCACGCAGTGTCACAAGCAGCCTTTTACCTTCCAATTGGAAGTTCGAAAATACAAAATTCAATAATTGCTGTTTTTCACCCAGTTTCGAACTCATGAAGAGTTCCTTTGCCCGTTTTGCCAAATCTAAGACTGTTTTTGCTGTGATAATACAAGTTTCGTTTGCAGTGTTACCTTTGTGGCAAAGATTTTATTTCCTTGTTTAACTGAATGTGTAACATTGTCGCGCAATTTCAAAAGCTTCTTCGGTGTGTATTTGTAGTACGGTGATTGGGGAATGCTGCGCGGATAGGTGAGCGTCTTTATCTTTGATGATAATGGAATCAGTAAGCTCAATTCCTAAAAATGCTAATTGTTGACAACTTTGCTCTATAATATATGCAGCATGTTCGCCAATGCCAGCGGTAAATACTAAAGTGTCAAGCCCTCCAAGGGCAGCCGCCATCGCACCAATGGCGCCGATAAGGCGATGTAAATAAACATCTAAGGCAAGTTTTGCTGGTGCTTGCTGGTCCTTGCAGTTCAAAATATCGCGCATATCGCTAGAGATGCCAGATAGCCCAAGCAGCCCGGAGCGCTCATATAGCTCAGCGCTCAGCTGCTCTACTGTAATGTGTTTTTGCTGCAATAGATAAAGTAAAATCCCAGGATCTATTGATCCGCTTCTTGTGTCCATGACAAGGCCTTCTAACGGAGTAAAACCCATCGTTGTGTCGATGCTTTTGCCTTGCTTGACGGCGCATAAAGAGGCTCCTGAACCTAAATGGCAGATGATCATTTTATCGATTCGTTTTCCTACAAGCTCTTCAGCTCGTTTAGAGCAATATGAAAAACTAATTCCGTGAAAACCAAAACGGCGGATGCCTTGATTGCGCCATTTTTCTGCAATTGCATAGGTATAGGCAGCGGGCAGCATGGTCGAGTGAAATGCGGTGTCAAAAACTGCAAATTGCCGAGCATGGGGAAAGATTTTCTCAGCTGCTTGAATAGCTTCTAGATCTGCCAGGTTATGCAAGGGGGCCAGTTCTGCTGCTCTTGCGATTTCTTGCTTGACGGTTTCATCAATGGGCTTCGTTTGTGTATAGCGCCCCCCGTGAACTACGCGGTGGCCGATAATGTCTACTTTTTTGCCGTGTAAGAGCGGCGTAAGTTGAGTTAGGGCATTGCGGTTGATGTTTTTCCACTCGATATGTTCGTGCCAAATGGGTTGGAGTAATGAACCTGTGAAAAGGGAAAAATCATAAAGGGAGCACTTGATGCTGCTTGAGCCGTTATTGAAAACAAGAATATTGGTGTTTTTCAAATTTTTCATATATCGTTCTCTTAATATACGATCTGGAGGCGAAGATGTCTATAGTGAAAAAAAAGGCCATGAAATCAGATGAATTGTTTCATAAAATGGACGCATACTGGCGGGCTGCAAATTATCTATCGGTAGGGCAGATTTATTTATATGACAATCCTTTGCTGGCCGCACCTTTAGAGGTAGAGCATATCAAACCGCGTTTATTGGGTCATTGGGGCACAACTCCAGGTTTGAATTTTATTTATGTCCATCTGAATCGGGCGATTGTCGAACGTGATTTAAACATGATTTATTTGGCGGGACCGGGTCATGGCGGCCCGGGGATTGTGGCAAATACGTATTTAGAGGGTGTATACAGCGAGCAGTATCCGCAAATTTCGGAAGATGCAGAGGGGATGAAGCTGTTGTTTAAACAGTTTTCTTTTCCCGGAGGGATTCCAAGCCATGTGGCTCCGCAAACGCCAGGATCGATTCACGAGGGGGGCGAGCTTGGATATTCTTTGTCTCATGCTTATGGGGCTGTCTTTGACAATCCGGATTTGATCGCGGCTTGTGTAGTAGGGGATGGGGAAGCGGAAACGGGGGCGTTGGCTGCAAGCTGGCATTCGAATAAGTTTTTAAATCCGGTGCACGATGGAGCTGTTTTGCCGATTTTGCATTTGAATGGTTATAAAATTGCCGAGCCTACGGTGTTAGGTCGGATTTCAAATGATGAGTTGAAGGCGCTTTTTGAAGGATATGGATACAGACCGTTATTTGTAGAGGGACATGATCCAATGGTTATGCACAAGGACATGGCAGCGGCGTTGGATTGTGCTTTGGATGAAATACAGCAAATTCAAGTGGATGCAAGGGCTCATGGATTTCGAAAGCGGCCTACTTGGCCTATGATTGTTTTGCGCACTCCAAAGGGGTGGACTGGACCTAAGGTAGTCGATGGATTGAAGGTGGAAGGGACGTTTCGATCTCATCAGGTTCCAATTACTGATTTTCGGGAACATCCGGAACATGTGGGTTTATTGGAACAGTGGATGAAGAGTTATCGTCCTGAGGAGCTTTTTGACAAATCTGGCAAATTGATTGGACAGTTGCGGGAATTGGTTCCAAAAGATAAGCGGCGTATGGGGGCCAATCCGCATGCAAATGGCGGGTTATTTTTACAAGATCTCAAAATGCCGGATTTTCGCAATTATGCGGTAGCGATCAAGCTGCCAGGGGACGTTGTTGCGGAATCGACTCGGATCATGGGACAATTTTTGCGCGATGTGATGAAACTCAATTGGAATCAGCGCAATTTTAGGGTTTTCGGGCCGGATGAAACGGCTTCAAATCGATTGTCTGCTTTATTTGAGGTGACAGATCGCATGTCGAGCGCAGAGGTGATAGCTGATGATGATCATGTTTCTGCGGATGGACGTGTCATGGAGGTTCTAAGCGAACATTTATGCCAGGGATGGCTGGAGGGGTATTTGCTCACGGGAAGGCACGGTTTATTTTCTTGTTATGAAGCCTTTATCCACATTGTCGATTCGATGTTCAATCAACATGCAAAATGGTTGAAAGCGTGTGCGGAAATTCCGTGGAGGCGCCCGATTGCTTCGCTCAACTATTTGCTCACGTCTCATGTGTGGCGTCAAGATCACAATGGTTTTAGCCATCAAGATCCTGGTTTTATCGACCATGTGGTAAATAAAAAGGCGTCGATTGTGCGCGTTTATTTTCCTCCTGATGCAAATACTCTTTTGTCGGTAACCGATCATTGTTTGCGCAGCCGTAATTATGTGAATGTGATCGTCGCCGGTAAACAGCCGCAGTTGCAATGGCTCGACATGGATGCGGCAATCAAGCACTGTACGGCGGGGCTGGGGATTTGGGAGTGGGCGAGCAATGAAGATGGACAGGAGCCAGATGTCGTTATGGCAGCTGCTGGGGATGTGCCGACGATGGAAGTGTTAGCGGCAATTGAAATTTTGCGCACGCATATGCCTCAACTAAAAATTCGGATGGTCAATGTGGTGGATTTGATGACGCTGCAGCCGCAAAGTGAACATCCGCACGGTTTAAGCGATCGGGATTATAACGCTATTTTTACTACTGATAAACCGATTGTATTTGCTTTTCACGGGTATCCCTGGCTGATTCATCGGTTAGCGTATCGTCGAGCAAATCAACATTTGCATGTGCGCGGTTATAAAGAGGAGGGGACGACGACGACACCTTTTGATATGTGTGTGCTCAATGAGATCGATCGATTCCATTTAGCTGGCGATGTGGTCGATCGCGTGGTGAAAGAACCGGCGCAAGGCGGGCGTTTTAAACAGTGGCTACGAGATCGGCTGATTGAACACAAGGAATACATCTATAAATATGGCGAGGACTTGCCTCAAGTGCGCGATTGGAAGTGGAAGTAGTTCAGAGTCAATTGCACAATTCATTTATAGCTGTTAGCTCTTTAGGTAGTTGTTGTTTTGCGATCTCTAACCCATACCATTTCAAAAATACGGCATAAAGCGCCGTTGGCTAAGACATTGGCACTTGTGATGATCGGATCTAAAATCACGTTAAAAGCGAGAATGATCGCGATCATTTCCGGAGAAAAATGAAGGTGGGTTTCGTAGATAGGAAGCATCACAAAAATAGCTCCTCCTAAAACGGCGGCGGTTGCAAAGCGGGCTAATACAAAAACAATGCTAAACGACACCCACATCGAAAAAGAAGGGGCGTGTCCCATAAATTGCACATAGAGCAAAAAACATAAAAACGTATTTGCAATGCAGTCGCCGATTTGCTGGATATTTGTCGTAGCAGGAATGATGGCACGCGCCAATTCAGGAGTTTGTAAAGTTTTTGCAGAGCCTTCAATGGTCCATGGCATGGTCGACAAGCTGCAGCCGGAACTAAACGCCACGCTGCCGGCC
Source organism: bacterium (assembly GCA_021781995.1). Taxonomy (GTDB): domain Bacteria; phylum Chlamydiota; class Chlamydiia; order Chlamydiales; family SM23-39; genus CAITMJ01. The sequence goes on from JAJXVT010000003.1 coordinate 26,189, forward strand.
GGAAGCAAGTGGCGAATATTACGCGCACAAATCGATAAAGAACCTTTGCTTCCTATCCAAAATAAAACAAAAATGTAAATAACTAAGGCGCCAATGAGCCAAAAAAGAAAATCAGCATATTGCACCCCGAGCTTTTTAAGTAAATTGGTCTGATATAATTTTGTAATAAACCCTAGTAAAAAAAGGGGAATCAGTTTTGCAAAAATGCGAGTGGATATTTTCTCAGCAAAAGTTTTAGCGCGTGCGATAGGAGTTGCTAAAGAGGGGAATCTCAAAGCTGCTAAAAGGCCTAAGCTGAGTCCTAAAAATGAACCTTTATCAGCAGTCCACCAAAGAGGCCTTGTCAGAGGTAAGCGCCATAGGGGTGAAAAATCATCGTTCCAGGAGTCTGAAGATAAGGGATGCAGTGAACTTGCCGCGAAATGGCCACAGCTGAAGGCGTACCAGACGCTTGCTAAATTGGACAGGGCTTCAAAAGCGATAAGGACAAATACAAATGTCAACGCTCGTTTTTCAAAAGATGAAATCGCGTGAGCGATAAAAGTACAAACAGTGAAGGGTAGCATCCACAGCAAAATGTCTTTGAGAAAAAGACTGATCGAATAAAAGCTGCGATGACAGTCCAGAGGCAGGTAAGGGGCCAAAAAAAGATAGGTCGCGATAATGAAAAAAGTTTGGACGCTGCGCTGTTTAAGAAGGTTCATAATCCCATGTCCGAAGAATATAAGGACATTAAGGTAAAAGATGCAATGAAAAAATTGCTGAAAAGCAGCGAATATTTTATCATACTTCCATGACAAGACTATTCGTCGGCGCAAAAGTTTGTGCGTTATGGCCTAAATTTGAACTGCAAGGGCATTATCTTCCGGAAGATACTCGACACGCCACATTGGCCTTTTTAGGAAAAGCTGATGCAAATAAGCTAGTAGAAGAACTCTCTTTGTTACCGGCTCTTTCGTTTTCCGTTGGGCTTGGAGGAACGTTTGATCGCGCCTTGCTGCTGCCCGAACAAGATGCTCGTGTAGTATGTTGGCATGTTGCTTGGCAAAATCAAGAATTGACGCAATTTCAATCGCAATTATCACATTATTTAGAAACAAAAGGATATGCACTTGATTCTCGACCTTGGTTATCTCATGTGAGCGTTTGCCGCAGTCCAGTGCATCCTCAGCAATGGGTCGATGCATTTTATCCATTGGCTTGTTTTGTCGATTCCATTCATCTTTATGAAAGCTTGGGGCATGGTCAATACCGCTCATTGTGGTCTCGCGCCTTTCATCTGCCATTTCAGGAAATTGAACATACAGCAGATTTAGCCTTTCACATTTTTGGTGAAAATTTAGATCGTATATATGAAAATGCTTTTCTTGCTTTGGCATTTCAAGAACCTCAATTGTGTATGCATTGGACGCCGCATAAGGCCATAGGTTCGTTGGATGATGTGGTGATTTTGCTCAATGACGCCATATGCCGGTTAGACCAAACGACCGGATCGCCTTTCAAAGCTGTGAGTTTTCATGGGCAAGTAGAGCTGTTTCAATGCGGATTTAAGTGGGAGATGATCGTTGATATTTGAATTGAAGAAAATTAAACCGGCTATGTATTTGCTAGCGCAGCAAGGACAGATGAAGGTGCCCGGTCTGATCATTTCAAACGAGTCGCTTTTGGAGTGTGAAGATGTGGATAAACCCTTAGAGCAGGTTTATAACGTAGCTTGCTTACCCGGGATCGTGGGCTATAGCATTGCGATGCCCGATATTCATTGGGGATATGGCTTTCCTATCGGAGGCGTTGCTGCAATGGATGTAGAGACCGGAGTGATCAGCCCCGGTGGCGTTGGTTACGACATCAATTGCGGAGTGAGGCTTGCTATTGCGCCGGTGATGTTTTCCGATTTAACAGAAGTTACAAAAAAGGCCTTGCTCGATCGCATTTTTCAAACGATTCCTTCCGGAACGGGACAGAGTCCTGGCGATAGGGGATTGAGCGATTCCGATTTTGAGCAGCTTGTGCACAAAGGAGCGAGATTTTCCATTGAAAGAGGAGATGGCTTTCAGTGCGATTTAGACGCGATGGAAAGCGGTGGAGTGTTAGAAGACGCCGATATTCGCGCCGTATCGGAAGCGGCCAAACTACGTGCTAAACATCAGTTAGGTTCCATCGGTTCGGGCAATCACTTCGTAGAAATAGGTGAAGTAGAAGAAATTTTATCGCCTGACATCGCCCATCACTGGAAGGTGCAGAAAGGACAGACATATATCTTAATTCATACCGGATCTCGCGGGTTCGGCCATCAGATTTGTCAAGATTACCTGAATTTATTTGTTCAAAAAGGGTTTGCCGAAGACCTTGCTGATAAGCAGTTGGTTTCCGTTCCGATTCAAAGCATAGAAGGCAAACAATATTGGGCTGCAATGGCAGCTGCAGCTAACTTTGCTTTCAATAATCGCCAACGCATCTTGCAAGGAGTTCGCCGTGCGTTCAATCAGATATGCGCTGTGAAAGAAGAGGATATTCGGCTCATTTATGACGTATGTCATAATATCGCTAAGATGGAGACCCATCCCGTTAATGGCGAATTGAAAAAACTCTGCGTGCATCGAAAAGGAGCGACTCGAGCCTATGGGCCGGGATCTATGGAGCTAGCGCCGCAGTTTCGCGTAACCGGACAGCCGGTACTTGTCCCCGGAGATATGGGCCGAGCGAGTTATTTAATGGCCGGTTTAGGTAATCCTTTGACATGGTGTAGCGCTTGTCATGGAGCTGGCAGAGCTCGCAGCCGCGTACAATCTCTTAAGGCATGGCAAGGAAAAGAGCCAATCGAACACATGAGATCGCAAAATGTGCATGTGGCTGCCCGTTCCCATCGAACCATAGCTGAAGAAATGCCCGATGCTTATAAAGATGTTGACTTAGTGGTCAATGCAGTGCAAGAAGCTGCGCTTGCGAAAAAAGTAGCTCGTTTGCACCCCCATTTAGTTTTAAAGGGGTAAAAAATTGTCAGGATTCTTTTGGCTCATTGGTTGAGGGCTCAAACTCTTGCAGATTATCTCAGCGATCGCTATGCTGCTCGGCCATGATGACGCATGCTTTGTTAACGGTGTTCATTTTGTTGCTTTGCACCTCTGCAATAGAGGCGCAGTCGATAGAGGTAGTTGCAAAACTCCAGCCCCCAGAAAAATCGATGGTTTTGAGGCCGGTTGCGAAGGCTGTAGAGCTGCCTAGTCCCGAATATTCGCGCCCAACTCTAGAGAGTGGGGTCGAAGATTCAGGATGCAACCCGCCTCAAAAGGGCGATTTTGCTGGGCGCTCGAGTTGTGCAACTGCCTCTATAGGCAAGTTAGTTGTTTTTGCAGGTATTTCCGGTTCAGGTAAATCTACTTTAGCTAAAGAATTGGGGAAAATTGTTCAAGCTCAAGTTTTTTCTGAAACTGAGGAATGTGATTGGCCTGAATGGATTCGTTCGCCTCATCCTTATAGCGAGTTTTCCTCATATGTGACTTTTCGAGCGTTGAGACTCGAAGCTCTTTGGGAAGCTAAGCGCATTGCTGATTCAGGACAAGTGGCCATTGTGGATTCTTATTATGATAAGATCACCTCATATTATCTGGGTAAACCAGGTATGGAATGGCTCATTTCTCCAAGCGATCCGTATTATCCGGTGGTAGAACAATTGACCGCTCTCGATACTAAAAATCTTCCCGATGCGGACCTCATTGTTTTACTGGATGTCGATGTAGATACATGGCTGCAATTACTTCATTCAAGAGGCCGTTTCCGCGATCGTATAGACGGTTTTCAAGATAGTTATGCGGTGTATAGGGCTTATCTCTGGGAAGCGGTCGAAAAGCTGCGTTTAGAAAAAAATATTCCAGTGATTGTTTATCACCCAAAGTTCGGAGATCCGGTTGTAGAAGCAGAAAAACTATATAACATTTTAAATGAAATGTATTTCAAAAGTTGACTTAACATGTCGATTATAAATCGCGTTTTTCACGGTATGAGAGATCAGATCTCATGGTCGTCTCAGGCTCAACGGCTTGTTGAACGCCGGTATCTGCCGCATAAAGACATGACGATTCCACAATGGATTCAATCTATTGCTGAGAAAGCAGGAAAGGGGATAAAAGAACAAAAATCCTATTTTTCTCTGATGCACGGAAGATATTTTTTTCCGACGAGCGCTGCGCTGCACAATATTCTTTCTGATCAAGGTAGTTTAGCGGGGTGCATCGTGTATCCTTTGCAATCGCAACCTGAGCTTGTAATCGAAAGAGATGTTCCTCGTATTAGTCGGTTGTTGATGAAAGGCATTGGGGTTGGATTAGATCTGAGTCAATTGCCTCCGAGGCTGCATCCCGATGCCCGCTCGGGACGGGCTTATCCAGGTCCGGTTGAAATCCTACAGTCGATTGCTGGTGCTACGAGCGCATTAGCAGATTATGAGGGGTTGAAGCGAGCGGCGTTTATGGGAGCTTTGTTGGCAACGCATCCCGATGCAACAGCGTTCATTGGATTCAAAAAGACCCAACCTTTGCCATGTGCAAATGTTTCAATCGCAATCGATTCCACATTTAAAAGCGCTTTAACGGACGGCCGTTTGCTTCCGTTTTCGTATCGCATTCATGGCGAACAAAAATTTTTAACGGTGCAGACTTGGCTTAGTATGCAAAAAGAAGCTCTGCATCGCGGGTTAGCTTCGCACGATTTGCAAATGACAGTGAACGGAGATGTGAAAAGCGTTAGTTTAGACCGTATTATCGGATCGGTAAATTCCGGTTTGTTGTGTTTAGATCCTCGTAAAATCATTCAGGCAATCGCTCAATCGGCGCACGAATGCGGAGATCCTGGATTGCTCGATTTAGAAACAATCAATCACGCTAACCCTACGCATCCTCGTTTTTCAAATGAAGAAGGAGTGTTAGGGCAAGGTAAAATTTGCGTGACGACACCTTGCGGCGAACAGCCTCTTTTACCATACGAAGTCTGCCATCTTGGCAGTTTTAATTTACATGCATTTGTGCAAAGACGCGAATTTGATTTTGATTTATTCAAAGAAGCTATTCCCGTTGCTGTACAGCTCATGGATGATTTGGTGGAGAGAAGCGACAACGGTTTAGATGAGGCAAATGCAATTTCTAAATCTAATCGTAAAATTGGTATGGGAGTGATGGGTTTGGCAGATGTATTTGCCGAAACGGAAGTGCCTTATGCCAGCGATGAAGCGTTTGCTTTAGCTCATCGAATTGGCGGTACTTTGCAAAAAGAAGCTCTGAAAGCTTCTCAGCAATTGGCGCTTGTGCGAGGAGCTTTTAAAACTTTTCATGTTTCTAAAGCTAATTTTTGGGGTCGTCCTTTTCAACGCCATGCGACGTTGACTACCATTGCACCGACTGGACATATCTCGACTTTAGCAGGATGCTCTTCGGCAATAGAACCATATTATCTTTTGGAATATGAACGACTCGCAGCAGGTGTTTCGGTAGTTAAAAATCCGATTCTAGCGCAAAAGCTAGAGCAATTAAACTGGTCATTGCAAGATTGGATAGCAGCGACATGCAAACAAAATCCTAACTATCAATTCGATGGCACATTAAGACATTTGATTACTACGCCCTTTGATGATGCTGAAAAAAATGCAAGACTCTTGCGATTACAGCAAGTATTTCAAACTGCAGGGGAAATTTCGCCAGAAAATCATTTAAAAATGGTTGCTGTTTTTCAAAAACATGTAGATAATGGCGTGAGCAAAACAATCAATTTACCTTTTGATGCAACGCAAGAGATGGTGGAACAGGTGTTTTTGCGGGCAATTGCGTTTGGACTGAAGGGAATAACAGTGTATAGAAACCTCTCCCAGCAAACTCAAGCTCTGTCTTCACCCAAAGAATGCGCGACATGCACTTCAGGAAGCGATGGAGTCTGTATGAAAGAAGGTATGCAATACACGCATTTATTAAAGTGTCTTGACTATCGCGGCCATATAAAGTATGAATTGCCTGCTATTTTGGTCGATACCAAAACGGATTATTGGATTTATAGCCGGCCTGATCCCGTAGTACACCATCGAAAAAAGGGCAGAAGTTTTCTTTTAGAATATCCAGAAATATTACTCGTATCAAAACAAGGTAATCATTGCATTTCAATTGCATTTGATGGTGATCGGGCAGTAAATATGTATGTCAATATCAATACGCGACCAGAACCTTATGATAGAGGACATCAATGGAAGGATTTAGAATTAGATATTAAATTAACTAAAGATGTCTGCGGCATTTGGCATCCGGTAATTGTTGATGAAGATGAATTCGAAGCTGCCGATCTTACGGATGGAGAGCGTATCATTGCTCAAGAGGAGCTCTCTGTCTTACTTACAAAGATTCAATTGCAGCAATTTCCATTTTGCGATGATCTGTCCGAAGTTAAAAAATGTCTTAAAGAATACCACCGTTAAGAACTTTCAAACTGAACCTCTTTAGAAACTAGGGTGCGTCGTTTTTTGGGATTATTTTTGCCCCTTTTCTTTAAGGCACTGTCTTAAAATTATCGATTTTTTCGGGCAAGGGAGTTTTGCAATTGGTTCTAGATTTTAAAATAAAGAAAACTTAAAGTTCACGAAACGGAATAGCTGAAGAGGGAACGGTGTCTGTCATAGCAATAGCCAGTCGCGGAAATGGACGGGTTCAGGTGGCGCATTTTAGCTCTGAAAACTGTCTTATTTCAGCAGTCAGGGAGGAACCTAGATATCAAACGATTTGGATTCAAGTGGTTTCATTAGATGGAGTGTCGTGGTGGCTAAAACGGCATGAGGTTCGTCAGCGGTTAAATCATTCTGTAGAGGAACGATATATTGCGGATCGTATTTTATTTGGACGTAGATTATTGAAAGAAACGGTTCACCGATGTTCGAACAAAGTATTTTCAAATGAGCAATTAAATGTGATATTAAGGGCAGTAAAACCAGTTCGAGGGAATCGTTTAAAATTGCCGCATCCTGTTGACCGTTCGATTTTGTTTCTCAAAGTTCCGTATTTGCTTATGACTCATTGTCGCGATGGGGATAAACTGCTTGGAACTGGAGGGATGGGTAAAGCTAAATTAGCGATTGATTTGAAGCATTTAAGTATCAAAGTAGTGAAAATCATTCGACAGTTACAGCCATGCGAGGAATCTCAGTTAACGATCAAACGGCGTTATGAATACGAGTTGCAATCGCTCTGTAGAGATAAGACCGGTATTGTTCAGTGTGAAGATTATTGCAAATCTATTGTAACAAAAAATGGTAAAGAAATACTCAAATTTTATTACATACTTGAATATTGTAGTGCTGGCGATCTTTATGACTTTGCTGACAAAGGAAATTCATCTGCTATTCAAATATTTTCCTTTATCGCCGATTTATTGCTCGGTTTGAGATACATTCACAATAGAGGAATTAAACATTTAGATTTAAAAGATGAAAATGTATTTCTTTGTGATGATGGTGCCGGCTTATTACGCGCTAAGATTGGGGATTTTGGTTTATCAACTACTAGACGCTTCGCTTATTTTGTGAATCGAATTGGCACAAGAGGAAATTGGGCGCCGGAATATTGTTGGCGGTTACTGCATCCTAATTTAACGCAAAACCCGCTTGAATTTCAACAGCGCGATATTTGGGCATTTGGAATCATTGTTTTTCAACTGATGATCATGTTGTGGCATGGGAAAGGTATTTCAATGCCCCATTTTCTCACTGGTACTATAGTCAATATTGCACCGCATGAGCTAGAATATGCGATTGCGCATTTGTCTCAAGATATAATTGATTGTAAAATTAACAACTATGTTCGAGTTGGAATAATGAAACCATTTTTGAGAAAATTATTAATGGTTAATCCTTTATTGAGATATAGTGCAGATATGGCTTTGATAGAATTTGCAGATATTTGTCGCATTTTAGGCTTAAATGCCATCTCTGCTTTTGATGAATTATCCCAAACTGCGAAGCAGTTGAAAGAGCAGCAAGAACAACACACACAGTGTTATCGCAGTGTACGTGAAGTTGCGGTTCGCAGCAAATAATATAGAGGTTATGGCAACTCTCAACAATGGTGTGGCTACGAGCATCGCGATGCCAGCGATTTGTAAAACACGATTAGGATGTAGTATGCTAATCGCAAACACGATAGCGCTAGCTGCGATTCCGATTTGCAAGACACGTGTTAAAATTCGTTCAAAACTGTCCATAGCTCCTACCGATCATTTCTATAGCTAATACAAAGACGACAGCTAGAAATACAAGCCTTACTTTGCGGCCGTGCAACCGATTTAAAATTTTCGTGCCGATGATAGAACCTGCCATGACTCCGAGGATAGTTGGGGCGATGAGTGCAGGTTGCACATAACCAGCGGCCCAATACGCCCCAACTCCGGCAGCAGCTGTAACACCGATCATAAAATTACTAGTGGCGGTGCTGACCTTGATTGGCAGGCGCATCGCCCAATCCATTCCCAATACTTTTAACGCGCCCGATCCTATGCCCAATAATCCGGAGACCAGTCCGGCTACAAGCATAATCATTTCGGCGAGCCACCATCGCACTCCGACGTAACGCACTTCTTTTTGCAGCGCATGATCATAATAACTGCCTTCTAATTGAAAAAAACGAGTAGTGGCATCGGGTGCATGCATTTGTAGTGATTGTTGGTCTAGGTTTAATGCCGAAGGGATTAGAGACAGTAGCAAAATTACGCCAAAAGTTAAAAACATCCATTGATGCATATGATGCGAGTAAATCAAAGTTGCTAAATATGCTCCTGCTATTGCTCCGGAAGTCGTAGCGATTTCAAGCGAGGTGCCGATTTTTAAATTGGTTAATCGATCTTTGATGTAAGCGGCAGCCGCCCCGCTAGAGGTTGCTATCGTCGCCATAAGACTAGTCCCTGCCGCATATTCAATTGGAACATGAAAAAACAGGGTTAAAATTGGCGTTAGAATGGTACCGCCGCCAAGTCCGCTGAGACTTCCGATCAAACCGGCCCCAAGACCTACTAACATTAAATTTAAATCATGAGTCATGTTTTTAAAACCTTTTTAAGAAAAGGAGCCGTTTTGGATGCCGCACAGTTCGCAAGCTCTTCCGGAGTTCCCGTTGCGATGATGCGGCCGCCGTTGGGGCCTGCATCTGGGCCAAGATCGATGAGATAATCGGCCGCTGCGATGACATCGAGGTTATGTTCAATAATTACCAGAGTGTTTTTTTTATTTGCAAGCTGTTGAAAAATAGCAATGAGCCGCGCTACATCTTCTGCATGCAGTCCAACGGTTGGCTCGTCGATAAGATACAGTGTTTTGCCTGTTTCGCGTTTTGCTAATTCACGGGACAAGCGCAGCCTTTGTGCTTCGCCGCCGGAAAGCGTATTGATCTCTTGACCTAATTTTAAATAATGCAAACCAACTGAGATTAATAATTGTAGTCTTTTAGCGATCTTAGGCACGGCATCAAACCATTGCAACGCCTCTTCTACGCTCATTTCTAAAATTTTTCCTAAATGCTTTCCTTTATAGGTTACTTCCAGCGAGAGGGGATTGAGCCGATAACCACGGCACGATTCGCACGGGACCTTAACGGAAGGGAGAAATTGCAAATCGATCGTTTTATACCCAAGCCCCCAGCACGTGCGGCACATTCCTTTTTTTTGATTTGGACTGAAGTATCTCGATTGCAGCCCTTTTGCCTGCGCTTGCGGCAATGAAGCAAATAAAGCTCTAAAAAGTGGCATGATCTCTGTATATGTACTCACATCGGAACGCGCGGTTTGTCCGATGGGGGATTGATCGATAGTAATCACTTTTTCAAAAGACGATAGACCATAAAATTTTGTCGATAGATATTCAATAGTTTCGATTTTTTTTCGGTTGCCGACCGATTTTTCTGCCGCCGGACGTAGTAAATGGCGCATGAGCGTCGATTTGCCCGACCCTGAAACTCCCGTAAGGCACGTGATGGCAGCTTTGGGAATCGCAACGCTGATATTTTGCAAATTATGGAGCTTGGCATTTTCAATGCGGATATCCGGTGAAAAGGGCCGGCGTGATTGCGGAATTGCAATTTGTTTTTTTCCGCTCAAATAGGCGCCGGTTAATGAATGCGGGTTTTGACATATTTGCTCCACAGTTCCCTGCGCTGTGATTTGCCCCCCCTGCGCGCCGGCTTTGGGGCCAAAATCGATGATGTAATCCGCCTCAAGCAGTGTCAAGGGATCGTGCTCTACTAAAACTAAAGTATTGCCCTGATCGCGCAGTTTTTTAAGAGCGCAATTGAGCAATTGATTATTATGAGGGTGCAAACCTATAGTCGGCTCATCCAAAACATATAAACACGAAGTCAGTCCAGATCCTAGTTGCCGCGCCAATCTCGTTCGCTGCAGTTCTCCGCCGCTTAAAGTAGGAGCTGCGCGATTAAAAGAAAGATATCCTAAGTTAATCGAAAGTAAAAACTCAGTGTATTTTATAATTTGTTCATGCGTTTCTTGTAAAAATGTATGTTGAGTTAAATCAATTTTTTGCAAAAAACGATACGCTTCTTCAATGGAAAGCGCACAAAGAGCATCGATCGAAAGTGAACCAATGCGCACATTGCGCGCTAGAGGATTCAGCCTGCTTCCTTGGCATACCGGACATACGCTCGTTGATAAATAGGGCATCAGCGATTCGCGTAAAAAACTCTGGCCCATACGCGCGGCCGCAGCTAGCTGTGGATGCAGTCCCGTCCAGCGCAGAGTCAATCCGTTTTTCAAACGCACCTCCGGCCCTCCGCTAAAAAAAAGATCCCGCTGAGCTTCTGTAAGATTTTTTAAGGGTTCATCGACATCGATATGAAGTTGTTTAAAATATTGTGTTACGATTCGATCGGCTTCATTTGTCGCTTTATCTTTAAAAAGCAAACTACATAGATCGAGGATCGATAAACGAAGTAATTCTTTTTGCTCGCTCAAATGCGCGCCGTAAGTAAGACCTAGCCCTTGACATTCTTGGCACATACCCGCTTCTGCATTAAAAGAAAATGTCTGCGGCGTAATCTTAGGATAAGATTTTCCGCTTGACATCGCAGCAAATGCGAGGTTGAAAAATAGATCCCCATCATCTGTAGCTGCCACGATGATTCCATCGGAAATAGATGCGGCCTTGGCTACTGCTTCAAAAAGACGCGCTTCGTTGTCCGGATTGGCGATCAATCGATCGATTACCAAAAGCAGCTCATTTTTGCGATGTTTTTCAAAGCCAATATTTTGGTCGAGTTCAAAATAAGTTCCATTTAAGCGAATGCGCAAATAGCCCTGTCTAGACAGCCTTTCTAGGAAATCGGTAAACGTTTCTTTTTTTTCCAGCGCGACGGGCGCGAGAATTTGCAATCTTTTGCCCGCCGGCAGTTCGAGGCATTTTTGAACGACAAATTCTTTGCTGATATTGCGAATTTGCTCGCCTGTTTCCGGACAATGTGCGACGCCTAAATGCGCGTATAAAATTCTCAATAAATCATAAACTTCGGTTAAAGTTCCTAACGTACTGCGGGGATTGAGCCCGCCTGTTTTTTGTTCTAAAGCAATCGAGGGAGAAAGTCCTTCGATGCGCTCTACTTTAGGCTTGGGCAATTGCTTGACATATTGGCGAAAATAAGGTGGCAAAGTCTCGGTGTAGCGGCGTTGGCCTTCAGCATAAAGAGTTTCAAAGGCCAGCGAGGATTTGCCGGATCCGGAGGGCCCGCTGAGTACTGTCATTTTGCCGCGCGGGATTTCCACGGTTAAATTTTTTAAATTGTTTTGCTCTGCATGTTCAATGCGGATGTGCGTTGCAGGCGTTGGTAAAGTAGTTTTTTTGACTGTTTCAGCAAGCGGCTTTGGATAAAGCGCCTGTTTTAAGGCAATTCCAGTAGCTGTCTTTTTTTTTGCCATTTGTTCCGGCGAGCCCGATGCTATGACCTCGCCCCCTTTCGATCCCGCTTCCGGCCCCATTTCAATCACCCAATCGGCGATTTTGACCAAATCCATATTGTGTTCGACAATTAAAATTGTATTGCCCCGGTCAGCTAGCATTTGCAGCACGGAAATCAATCGATTTACGTCGTGAAAATGCAAGCCCGTCGTCGGCTCGTCGAGAATATAAATCGTATCGCCCGTCGGCGGTCGGATCAGCTCTTTTGCTAGTTTTATCCTTTGAGCCTCTCCGCCCGAAAGCGTAGTGGAAGACTGTCCGAGGGTTAAGTAATCTAGACCCACACGGCTCAAGAGCTCGATTTTTTTACGCGCTGATGGAATGTCTGCAAATAGTTCAAGCGCATGCTCCACATCAGTCTGCAGTACATCGTGGATGCTTTTGCCTTTAAATTGCACTGACAAAACTTCCGGATCGAATTGCTTTCCCTTGCATTGCGGACACTCATTCCATGCGTCTTCCATAAAATCCATATCGATCTTTACCTGACCCATGCCATTGCAATAAGAGCAAGACCCCTCTTTTACATTGAAGCTAAAATGGCCCGGTTTAAATCCCCGTAAACGGCTTTCCGGTAGTTCCGTGAAAAGATCTCGAATATCATCGAATAATTTAATGTATGTGGCGGCATTGGAGCGCGGCGTTCTGCCGATCGGAGTCTGATCGACTGCGATTACTTTGTTGAGATGCTCGAGACCTAAAATTTCCTTGTGAGCCCCGACCGGCAGCTGTCCATTATGGAATCGATTGCAAAGAGCCGGAGATAAAATATCAGAAATGAGCGAAGACTTGCCGGAACCTGAAACTCCCGTCACGCAGACGATGCCCCCTAGCGGAATATCAACCGTTATCTCTTTTAAATTGTGGTGGCTCGCTTTGACGATGGTTAATTTTTTGCGGCCTAAATCCCTCCGCTTCGGCACCTCGATTTTCATGCGGCCGGATAAATAAGCTCCCGTGATGGATTTGGGCGCTTTCATGATATCGAAAATCGATCCATGTCCTAAGATTTCCCCCCCGTGAGATCCCGCTCCCGGCCCTACATCGACGATACAGTCCGCAGCGCACATCGTATCGATATCGTGTTCGACGACCAGTACCGTATTTCCCTGATCTCGCAACGCCTTTAAAGTGTCAATTAAACGGTGATGATCAGCTGGATGTAGTCCGATTGAAGGTTCATCTAGTACATAAATGGCCCCCACGAGCCCCGCGCCGATCTGCGAAGCTAAACGCACTCTTTGCGATTCACCCCCGCTCAAAGTTGGCGATGTTCTTTCTAGAGTTAGGTAATGAACTCCAACCCGGATTAAAAATACAAGCCTCTCTTGAATTTCTTTCAATAACTCAGACGCGATCATTAACTCAAGATCGCTGAGTTTTAAGTTTGTAAAAAAATCTTGCAGTTCCGTCAGAGTTAAAGCAGACAATTGCGCAATTGTTTTACCTCCCAGCAGGCAAGCTGCAGGATACGGCTTAATTCTGGCACCATGGCAATCCGGACAGACCATTTCGGTCATGAGTTCGCCCATTTTTTTTCGATAAAGATCGCTTTTGGCGGCGTTGAGCCTTTCTTTTGCCTCAAATAGGACCCCGCGCCACTGCACATATTCATCCCAGCGGCTATCCTTTTCTGGATGGACAAAACGCATTTTTGTCCATTTTTGATCATTTCCATATAAGAAAATACGCTGCGCCTTTTCAGATAAATTTTCCCAAGGCGTATTGATTTTGAATTGATACAGCTTAGCTAAATTATTGTAGATATTTCCGTAGCGTACCGTTTGATAAGAGCTTGCGATCGAGCAGCAGTCTTCAGCGATGGACAATTTGGGGTCGATGATTTTTGTAAGATCAAATTCTCTGGACACACCGAGGCCATGGCATGTAGGGCACATCCCGCTGGGATGGTTAAAAGAAAAATCATGAGGAGCTAGTGCATTATAAGACAAACCAGATTGCTGCGAATAAGCAAATTGCGAATAAATTTTTTCTTGTTTGTGATCCAAGAAAAAAAGACTGCAAATACCCTTGCCCTCTTCAAGAGCTGCAATCGCAGCCTCAGCGATGCGCGAACGATTTTCCTCGCTTGCTACGAGCCGATCGATGACCAAGTCCACGTCGTGACTTTGCAAGCCATCGAGTCGGTCTATCTCACCTAATTCCACCCATTCCCCATCGACCCTAAGACGGGTAAATCCGCGGCTTAAAAGCTCTGCAAAATCCTCTTTGAACTCAGCCTTTTTGCCCCTTGCATAAGGGCTTAGCACGACAAATTTTGTACCTATCGCGAGATTTTGCATCTCAGCGATAATTTTTTCGCGGCTCTGCGCCGCCACCGGCTCGCCGCTCACAGGACAGTGAGGGATGCCGATGCGAGCGAATAATACCCGTAAAAAATCATAAATACCCGTCATTGTCCCGACAGTTGAGCGCGGATTATTTCCCGCCTGTTTTTGCTCGATCGCTATCGTTGGTGCGATTCCCTCAATGCTTTTTGCATCCGGTTTCGGCAGATCTCCGAGATGCCGCCGCGCTTGGTGCGATAAAGACTCGATGTAGCGGCGCTGACCCTCTACATAGATGGTGTCGAATGCTAAAGACGATTTACCCGATCCAGACACGCCCGTGAAGACGACTAGTTCCCCAGCGTTTAATGTGAGATCCACAGAGCGAAGATTGTGGACTTTCACCCCTTTGAGAATGATTTGAGGTCTATGCATAGAGAGAACATACCATATCCATCACTCGTGATTCAAGAATCGAACTCAAAATTCGCGCCTGAACAACGTGCTGACAAGTCAATTTTTACAAATCGAAGTCTTTATTTTATTGTTTGACACCGACTATATGTGAATTATTTTATTATTACAATAAATTGCAGAATGTGATAAAATAATTAAAATTAAAAAATTATATATTGAGGATGAGATGACCCCGGATCTAGTAAATCGTTTTTTAAATCGTAAGCCATATATACCAGAAGCTCGATCTTTTTTGGCATTTTGCCAAAGTAAAGCTATGACTGATCCGGCGATACAAGAACGCTTGAGACTAGCGATGCAAATTCCGGAAACTGCGCCTAGAGCTCCGGTAAAACGTGCGGTTCGTGTATTAGTCAATCTCTCCAATGACGATGTCACCCGCTTATGCGAAGAATGTTTTTCATCGAGTCAAAGATCTCAGTCCATACAAACTTCGACAGCAGCGACATCTAGCTTCATTTCTACTGCACAGTCCAGTAAAGCAGCGGCTATCGCTGCGCTTCAATCCGCTTCACTGCAACGGTTTTTAGATTGTACCATTCAGCCCCAAGAACTAGAAGGTTTTTGGTATTTTTGTAACAAAAAAGCAATTCACCATCCCACCCTTCAAGAGCATTTAGAGAATGCAGCGCGGCAGTTTCCAGAACGCCCAAATTCTGCGCCACTCAGCCGTGTATTGCATGTATTAAATAATTATCCGTCGGATAAGCTTCATGAGCTGTGCTCAGAGTATTTGGATTCTTCCATGGGCCCACAGACCCTACGGCACGCAAGAGCCGCAGCCGCGGCGGCAGCCAGTTCAAGTTCTAGTGAAGTTGTGATTCCCGATAAAGCAGAAGAATTGATTCAATGGTTTTTAACCGCTACCCTATCACCTCATGAAGCAATGTATTTTTTTGAATTTTGTAAAACTAAATCTTTTAGCGATCCCATTCTTCAAGCATGCGTCCGCACAGCAATAAGTCAATTTCCGCAACATCTACCTCAAGCTACACGATCACGCGTTTATTATGTTCTCCGCTGTTTAAAAAAAGAAGAACTGACTGTGCTGCATGGAGAATATTACGCCTCTTCACGCGAGTTGGCAGCAGTAAAGTCTTCAACAACCGGCTTGAGAGCCGCCACTGTTGCAGGTTCAAGTGCAGCCGCAGCAGCAGCCTCGTCTAGCGCCGGCACAGCCGCAGGTTCAAGTGCAGCTGCAGTAGAACCGTTTGAAGTTGTTGAAGCCGACAGGGACTTCATGGTACCAGATACAGCACACGATCAATACGCATGGAAAAAAGCGTATGAAATTTGTGGTTTTCCTTCCGAGAGAGCCCTCACTGAAGCGTTGAATCAACGCAAAAATACACTGAGAGGTGTGATGGGCGCTCTCTCATCTGAGCAGCAATTAGAAATCATCCTCTTAGCAATACGACATTGGTATCTCCAGGATAACTATAACTTTGGTTCTTCGCGTCTGTTTTTATGGAATTATGACGAAGAGATGTTAGAACAACGTAAAGGATCAGCCCTTCTACCTCCTATTTACGGGAAAGCTCCTGAAAATAACCTTCTAAAAGCGCTTATGCAGATACCGAACTTGTCTCAAGAGGCGCTTCGCCAGAGCTTTCATATGGCTGCAATTTATGATCATTTCGAGTGGATGACTCATTGCATGACCTCTGAAATTCATAGCAATCTGCTCGATGGCGCAACGATATGCGGCGTTTTGGATAGATTATCTCCAGAAAGACTCGACTTTGTGTTGGCACGTGGGCAAAGGTACCTGCCTAACAACAAAGAGGATATGTTAAAATTTCTGATGCCCGATGAGCCTGGCGGGATCTGCATGATTCGGGCCGCGACATGGCCGTCTAATGCGCGGGTACCCCAGCTTATGCAGTTTTTTGGAGTCTCCTCTTGGAAACAATGCCCTTTCCCTCTCATTATTAAAACATTATTTGCATTGTCTCAAAGACAATTAACTAAAATGAATCCTGGTCATGCAAAGGCTATGAAGGTGCCCCCAACTTTTGAAAGAGAAGTGGCCAGAGAGATAGTAAAGTCGTATTTCGGCTCCAACTGCTTCCAAATCATAAATGCACAAGAAGGTAAACGATTGAGTGAGCAGCAGCCGGGATATCGTAGTGAAGATAGGGCTTTATTGGAAGCTGTTTTCAAATGGGAAGATTTTACTCTGCTTTTTCGGGGCTAACCCCTTGCCGTCAAGCGCTTTGCCCGGTACACAGCGCTTGACGGCTCTTGCGAATAGAATGAACCTCTTGCGTAACCTCATTTACTTGTTAGAATCGTTAATCAAGAAAAAATCAATGGCTTGATATCAAGTCCCAAGAATCCGAGAGCCAAGTGCCTAGAACTTCCGGAGGGCCGCGACGCCGATGCGCCCATTGTCGTAGTCGTAGACGTCGGCGTAGACGCCCACGCCAGAAAGGGCTAAGTCTCCAATAATCAATGGGCACTTGAGTTCGCGGACTGCAACCCTCTTTCCTAAATAACATATTCCAGCGAGAGGATATTTATCATAGGGCTTGACGTAGGCTAAACAGATGCTCCTCCCTTGAGTTTCGAAAGAGGTTCACTGATTTAATTGGAAAATATTTTTTCAATCACGAGCGGTATAAAAACCAAATACGACGGGCTCTTTATTTAAAACCATTTGCAAGCTTTTGAATTTAGTCACAGGCATCGATACGACTCTTTCTTGTGCAGTGGTTAGGCTGGCAGCAACGGTCAGGCGGGTTGTGGGTTGCAAGATAGCAAGCAGGGTGTCGAGAAGCTTTTGCGAGCGATACGGCGCTTCAATGAAAAATTGCGCAGCGTCTTCTTCGCGAGATCTTTTTTCCAACAGGCGAATAAGCCCTTCAAGGTCGGGACTTTCTCTGGGTAGATACCCATGAAATGCAAAGCGCTGAGAGGGCAGACCTGATAGCTGCAGAGCCATGATGATCGATGAGGGACCGGGGAGGGCTTCGACTGCGATGCTGCGCTGTCGAGCAAGCCAGACGAGCTGCGCGCCGGGGTCTGCAAGACAGGGGAGTCCGGCGTCCGTCAATAAACCCCACCATTTACCTTCAACTATGGGCGCTAATAAAGCAGGAAGGTCGGTGTCTTTTGTGTGCTCATTGAGCAATTTAAGCTGCTTGCGATTCATGTCTTCATGAGATAAAAATCGGCGCAAATAACGGCGGGCTGATTTTTCGCTCTCGGCAATCAATCCTTCTATCGCATGCACGGCTGTCGAAACGGATGGGGGAAGAATGGTTTCATGGGGAAGTGTTTCTTCGAGAAGATTGGGGAGAAGGATGAGTTTACCGGGGTGCATATGTCATGAGCTGCAAACGAAATAGGTCTAGCAAAGCTCCGTACGCTGTCGTCTGCGTGCGCGATAGAAGCTCGATTTCAAATAGGTATTTTAAGCCTTGCCGAAAGTAGGTGGAGTGCAGTTGGGCTGCTTGCACAGTGCGCTTTTCTAATGTCTTAGGATAAATTTTGCCAATTACTTGCCCCCATTGCTCTTTTGCCGTGTCGGTTTCTAATAGCGTTGCGATTTTTAAACCAAGCTGCAACTGGGCGCGAAGAATCGGGACAATGGGATGAAAAGTTGCGTCATCTAAGACAAGCGCTGGCTGTTTACGCTCCCAAACGATCTCTTCGGCAGCTTGCCAAAAGGTGTGATTGCGATTGGCAGAAACTATTGCCATCACATCTGTAGAGGTGATTTGATCTGACTCTGCTGCGTAGCAAATTAATTTTTCAATTTCAGTCTTTAAAATCGCAGCATCCTTTTCGATGCGCTCAAATAACAGCGCTGTCGCATCCGGGGTGATGCGCTTTCCAGCATTGACAACTAATTTTTGAACTTCTTCAACTAAACGCTTTTCTTTGTCCCAGGGTTTTTCTTCTAATAAATCAAGCGCTACTCCCTCTTTTTCTACTGCTCCAGCTAGAGGGGTTTTGGCTTTGGCTCCTAAAATTAAATATCCAGCGTGCAAAATTGTTGGAACTTGCGGCAGCGATGCCTTAATTATTTTTTCAGCTTCATCCACCACTGCGATGGGCTCGCCTCCAAAAAGGCTCACTGTCGATAAATGCTCGTGAAGAGCTCCAAGATTGAGACCGCTGCCAGAAAATCGAGCCGGATCTTTGCCGATAATTCGGATGATTTCATCGATCACTTGACTGCGTTCAAAATCGTCGGGGATTGCAACTAAATATATACGGCTTAAATGGTTGGGTGCAGAAGCTCGAATGGCCTTCAAAAACGAGGCCTTGTTCATATAGCGCATATCACTGCTTCCTTGACTCTTCGCAGAAAAAGCTCTATTATACAGGTTTAGCAGTATAGGTCAAAACATTGGAAGTTAGCTCACTTTTTGCTCGATGGAAAAAACAATTTTGGCCCATTGAGACGTTCGAACTCAAGAAAATCCTTCCCCTTTTCTTTATCAAGTTCTTCATCACCCTCATCTATACAGTGCTGACGATCATGAAAGACGCCTCTGTGGTTACGGCAAAAGGCGGAAGCGCTGAGGTTATCCCCATCTTAAAGGGGTGGATTGTTCTGCCCGTTGCCATGGGCGCAACTCTTGTCTATTCCAAGCTGGCCAACCAGTTTCGCCGCTCGACTCTGTTTTACGGTATTATCACATTTTTTTTAACTTTTATTTTTTTATACGGGTTTGTCCTTTATCCCAATGTTGACTTTTTGTCTCCGCACGCATCGGCAGACCGCCTCGTTGAATGGGTTGGTGCTGAAAATTCTCATTGGGTAGCTATTTATCGCAATTGGGTTCAGTCTTTGTTTTTTGTGATGGCTGAGCTTTGGGGCCAAGTTGCGATTTTTCTGCTTTTTTGGGGCTTTGTGAACCACATTTGCAATTTTGGGGAAGCGAAACGGTTTTATAATCTTTTTTTGGCAGGCGGAGACCTCGCTCTGATTTGCACCGCGCCTCTTGTACTATCGATTGCTAGAGATAGGGGGGATTTTACTCCGGCTTTGCAAAAATTGGTTTTATGCATTTTGGGATTTGGCGTTGCTATTTTGGTTTTGCATTGGTTTTTAACCCGAATTTTAAAAAATGACCAAAGGTTATTTTGCCCCGAAGAAAAGGGCGCGGCTCTCGATGTAAAGACAAAGTTGTCTTTATGGGAAAGCTTAAAGTTTATTGCGAGATCCAAATATTTGTTTCACGTTGCTGTGCTCGTTGTCGCTTATAGTTTGGCCATTAACTTGACTGAGGTGACTTGGAAGGCAAATTTAAAACAAGCCTATCCGGAGACTGCCGATTATCAGTCATTCATGGCTGGCATTAGTTCGTTCATCGGTTTTAGCTCTTTAGCAGTGTCGCTTTTCTTTAGCGGTGTTGTCATTCGAAAGTTAGGTTGGCGTTTTTCCGCTCAGATCACTCCTGTTGTGGTAGGTATTACGAGCTTGGGTTTTTTGACTTTGTTTTTGTTCCGTAATTTTCTCGATGTGCCATTGCCTCTTGTTGCAATAGTGCTGTTTGGAGCTTTTCAAAATGGGATCAGCAAATTAGTGAAGTATACTTTCTTTGATCCGACTAAAGAAATGGCTTATATCCCATTAGACCAGGAATCTAAGACAAAGGGAAAAGCTGCTATTGATATTATTGGATCTCGGTTTGGTAAATCCGGAGCTGCGTGGATTCAGCTTGCGCTCATTCAGATAGCGGGAACCGGATCTGTTTTGTCGATAACGCAGTTTTTGCTGCCGCTCATCGCATGCGTTGTGGTCTTTTGGATTGTTTCAATCCGTTCTTTGGATAAACAATTGGCAACGATGCAAAAAGATCAAACGATTTCAGAGGCAATTGAGTCATAAAATAGCATGCCACGCTCTGTCAAGCGTACGGACTCATTGGTTTTGACGAGTAGCGCTTGCTCTTGTAGGTTCTCAATTGCTTTGTATGTTTCATTGGGTAAGCGGCTAGGCAGCTTCACTCCGTTGACTAAGCGTAGGCCCACGGCGAGCATTTCTTTTACGTCGGCAGGATAATCAAGTGTTTCTGAAAAATGAACAGGGGATTGGCCTTGCTTTAACGCGCGTACGTAGCGTTGTAAATTCGGAGTGTTTTGAAATCGAGATTTATCCCAGTAGCTAAAAGCGGACGGGCCTAAGCCTAAAAAGGGGCGAAAAGTCCAGTAGCCAAGATTGTGGCGCGATTCATAACCGTGTCTAGCAAATGCTGAAATTTCATATCTTTTAAATTGCAAGTCGGCAAATTTGTCTAAGGCCGATTGTAAATAGCGCAAGCTTTCTTCCGGGCGAGGTAGGTTTAAGGTTTGCCGATTGCGATAAAATGAGGTGTGCGGCTCGATGGTTAAGTTATAGAGCGAAATGTGGGTGATGGGAAGGGATTGCAGTTGATCGAGGGTGTAGCTCCAAGACGCAGGTGTTTGATCCGGCAGATCATACATTAAATCGATAGAAATGTTGTCGATACCTGCTTTTTTTGCTGCAAAGATGGCTTCTTGAGCTCGTTTTGCGCTATGACTGCGTCCTAAAGTCTGTAAAGATCTATCATCCAGCGATTGAACCCCGAGGCTGATTCGATTGACTCCGACTTGTTTTAGATCGTAAAATAGTTGGAAGTCAGCCTCTTCGGGATTTGTCTCAACAGTGATTTCCGGATGATTGGAAAGATCGATCCAAGAAAGCGTCTCGCCGATGGCTTGCGCTCCATATAGAGCCGGAGTACCGCCGCCGAAATAGATAGAAGCAATTTTATAGCCTTGCAATTTTGGTTTTTGCATGGCCCATTCCAAGGAAAATCCCTCAGCGAGCAACGCGTGGTAGCGCGGCTGGCTGGGGATTACATAAAAATGGCAGTAGGGACATTTTTTTGTGCAAAAAGGGACGTGAAAATAAAGAGAAGCTTCACCAGTTGTCGGCATCTGGATCTTCGAGGACTCCTCGTCTCCATCGATTGCGATCGGAGAATGGGTCTTCATCGTCTTCTTCTTCGGAAAGCGTCGATTCCTCATCTGTTCCGCCGCCGCCGCCGCCTGTTCCGCTTTCCGTTTCATCTTCGGCTGCGGTCGTTTCTATATCGAAGCTCTCGGTTTCCATATCCAGGCCGGCATCAGTCATGCCATCGCCCATGTCCATATCGGGCAATGTGTGCGGCTCTGCGTAAGCTTGGCGCGCGGCATTGCGTTTCGGTGTAACATATTCTTCGACTTCACCGCTTTCTTTCATGAAGCGTAGACGCTCTTTTTCCTCATCGATTTTCGTTTTGATGCCGCGGATTTCTTCCCTGTGTTTGTCCACATCTTTTTTAGGGACTAATCCTAGGTTCATCCACTGTTCGAGATCTTCGAGTTCTGTTTCTAGTTTTTTTAGTCGTTCGCTCTTCATGTTCATCGTCAGGTTTTGGGCCAATTGCAAACTTTAAATTTGGCTGGTTATATAAAATATTTTTTAACAATCCTTAGATTTTTATGCAACATTCAGGATTGGATTTCGCGGTTCGCGATGAAGAGTTTTGCTCAAAAGTGAATTTTTTGCAATAGAACTTTGTGCATTCTGATCAATTCAGCGTGAACTAGGTGCGTGGAGGAGTAATTCTGTAATCATGGTTACTCGCATGTTCGCAGAGCTGGTCGGCTGTGATGGATTATTATCAATTTTTCTTCTAAAGAAATTCATCACATATACGCCGCAGTTATGCGAGTCGTATTGATGTTTGTCTGTGTTTTCAGTTAATCTATAATTGGCAAATTGATTCATTACGTGACGTATGATGGTATTTAAGCGATCGTCGTTTCGATCTAGGATGGTAAGTCCCTTGGAGTCGTAATATTCAACGGTATGCGCTCTAGTATTGACTTGGATGGCAACGATATGATTTCGGAACAATCCTTTTAATACGATGGGTATGCAAATATGAGTTTTGGCGCGAATCTCTTCAGGTAGATTCAGCTCTGATACGGGCTCATCAGGATGTAGATAATCCTGAACTAGGGATGATGTGCGCGGCCACTCTTGTGCATATTCTACAAGGACGCTGGCGGTAAGTGCTCTTTGCCTACATAGTTGTTGGACTGCCTGTGGATCCTCGTGTCGAGGCTCTTGTACTTTTGTGAAATAACTAAAGGTAGAGACCCAAAAATCAAAAAATATTTTACATGCAATGTCGCGGATTTTTCTATATAAGCTTGGGGCGACAGGGCGCTGATTTATTGAAAATTCTGAGAAAGTGGGAAGAATTCTTGCTGTCATTTGCAAGTATTATAACATAAGAGGCAATTGCAAAACTCATTTTTCCGTTAAAATGTCCTCAAAATGGCGATTTTTCCAGGCAAAGCAGTTTTGCAATTACCTCATAAGAGCTGATTTTTATGGGCAAATCCTTTTTGCAATTGGCTCTTGAGGTATTAATTATTTCCGTGTTATCGGGTTGGAGATTGGGAGTGTTGTGTTCATGGCTGATTTTCCTGATTTTGCAAGTCTTTCTAATTTAGAGCTTATCGAAGAGATGTACTCCCGGTATAAGGGAGACCCAAATAGCGTAGACGCTTCGTGGCGTTATTTTTTTCAGGGAATGGGGTTTTCAAAATTTTTAGAGGCGCGAGGCGGGTCGGAGAAGGAATGCCGGGTTTTGAGGCTGATCGATGCTTATCGTCGATATGGACACTTGATCGCACCGAAAAATCCTTTGGGACCGCTAAGGCCGGAACCTAGTGAGTTGCAAATGGTAGAGCAAGAGCAAGGGGTGTTTCCAACTTTTGGGTTCTTAGGCTCTGCAGAGGCCTCTTTAGGCGAGATCGCGGAGGGGCTAAGGCAGATTTATGGTTCTCGCATCGGTTTTGAGTACATGGGGACATGCGAGGAGATCGAAAAGTGGATGCAGGGGAAGTTAGAGCCACGTCTTGTGATTGAACCAACTGATGAGGAGAGGCGCTTTTTGGCCGATGCTTTGAATCGGGCTGAGAGTTTTGAGATGTTTTTGCATACGAAATATGTGGGGCAAAAACGGTTTTCGATTGAGGGGGCTGAGACGTTGATTCCTGTGATGTCGGAGCTGATCGCCCACGGGGCGGAGCTGGGGATGGAAGAATTTGTAATCGGGATGGCTCATCGAGGGCGCTTGAATGTTTTATCCAATCTTTTGCAAAAAAATTATTCGGTTATTTTTGAGGAATTTGAAGATTCTTCGCTTCCTCAAGAGCTCGAGGGCAGTGGGGATGTGAAATACCACAAGGGTTTTTCGGCTGATGTAACGACTCGATTCGGAAAAAAGGTGCATTTGCATTTGGCCGCTAATTCTTCTTGTTTGGAGTCGGTCGATCCTATTGTTCTGGGACTGACTCGTGCCAAGCAAATGGGTTTTGCAGGGGGCGATCAAAAGGCCGGGGCGATTTTAGTGCACGGGGATGCGTCGGTTTCGGGTCAGGGTATTGTGTATGAAGTGCTGGAGATGATGCGCTTAGAGGGATATTGCACAGGGGGGACGATTCACGTTGTGGTCAACAATCAGATTGGTTTTACAACGCTTCCTGAGGAGAGCCGCTCGACTCGCTACTGCACTGATATTGCTAAAACTTTCGGATGTCCGGTGTTTCATGTGAATGCAGAAGATCCGGAAAGTTGTTTATTTGCGGCGAAAATGGCGCTTGAATTGAGGCTTAAGTTCAAAGTGGACGTGTTCATCGATTTATTGTGCTATCGCAAATATGGCCATAATGAGGGCGATGAGCCTGCTTTTACTCAGCCTTTGCAATATAAGACCATTCGCTCAAAAGAATCGATCCGGCAGATGTATTTAAAAAGTTTGCCAAACGCTCTGGCCAATCAAGAAGAGGAAAAGTTTCGATCTGTATTGGAAAATGCACTGGCACAGGCTCGTTCTAAGAGCGGTTTTGAACCTGAAATGCGCTTTGGAGCTCATTGGAAGGGTTTTTCTCAGCCGAAGGCAGAGAGCTTGTTTGAGGCGTGCGATACGAAGGTGGCGCGAGCTCGTCTCCAACAGGTGGTGGATGGATATTGCCAGATTCCTGTTCATTTTCATCTGCATCCAAAATTGCAAAAATGGGTCGGGGATCGCAAGTCTTTAAATTCGATTGACTGGGGTCTTGCGGAGTGTTTGGCGTTTGGGTCTTTACTGCAGCAAAAAATCGCGATACGTCTAGGCGGACAGGATTGCCGGCGAGGTACGTTTAGCCAGCGCCACGCTGTGTGGGTAGATCAGGAAAATGGATCTTTGTATTTCCCTTTTGCCCATATTGCACAAGATCAAGCTGTGTTCGAGGTTTACAATTCGCCTTTGTCTGAATTTGGGTGTCTGGGGTTTGAATTCGGTTATTCGTGGGGCGATTTGAAAAGTTTGGTGATTTGGGAGGCTCAGTACGGAGATTTTGCGATCGGCGCTCAGACGATCATTGATCATTATATCACAACGGCCGAACAAAAATGGGCGCGTTATTCCAATTTGGTGGTTTTGCTGCCTCATGGTTATGAGGGACAAGGACCGGAGCATTCATCGGCGCGCATCGAGCGGTTTTTGCAATTGGCAGCCAACAACAATGTGCAAATTTGCAATCTTTCTACCCCCGCGCAATATTTTCATGTGTTGAGAAGGCAGATGCTGCGGGAAATTAAAAAACCGCTCATTATTTTTACGCCGAAAAGTTTGTTGCGATTGAGTCAATGCGTAAGTGCTGTCGATGATTTGAGCGAGGGTGGTTTTGAGGAGTTGATCGACGATCGAATCGATAGGCCCAGGGCTTTATTGCTTTGTTCGGGACGGATTTATTATGAATTATTAGAGGAGCGTCAAAAACGAGGGCGGCAGGATGTTGCAATTGTCCGCGTAGAACAGCTTTATCCATTGCATATGGGTAAAATGAAGTCTGTTTTGGAGCGCTATAAAAAAGTGGCAGATGTTTGCTGGGTGCAGGACGAGCCGGAAAATATGGGAGCCTGGGAATTTTTGGCCCCGTCATTGCGAATGTTTTTTCCGGAAGTGCGCTATGCGGGGAGAAAAAGAAGCCCGGCAACGGCAACGGGTTCTCATAAACAGCATGTGTTAGAGCAACAGCAATTGATCAGTGAGGCATTTCGATGAGCGTGAATATACAAGTTCCTCCTTTGGGCGAATCGGTGACAGAAGCTACGGTGGGAGCGATTTTAAAAGCTTCGGGCAGCCAAGTGCGGGCGGATGAAGAAATTTTGGAACTAGAAACAGACAAGGTAAATCAGGTGTTGTATGCCCCGGCGGCAGGCGCGATTGAGCTGAAGGTCAAAACAGGCGATAAGGTGTTGGTGGGTCAAGTCATAGGTTCTGTCGATCCGGCCAAAAAAGGAGCGGCTCCTGCTGCGGCTGAGGAAAAGCCCAAGGCTGAACCAAAAGTCGTTGCTGCGGCGCCTGCTGTAGTAGCGCCTGCATTGGAACCAGGCCCTTTTCCTTCTGCACGCAAACCGGCAGAAGATTTGTTGATCGAGAAACAGATTTTGCAAGAAAAAAGCTCTATGGCGCCGAAATTAGGAGAGCGCAAGAAAATGAGCAAGCTGCGCAAAGTGATCGCGCAGCGGCTGGTTGAAGTAAAAAATCAAACGGCGATGCTCACTACTTTTAATGAAGTGGATATGAGCGCAATCATTGCAGTTAGAGAAAAAGAGCAAGAGACGTTTCAGAAGCGCTACGGAGTTAAGCTTGGATTCATGTCGTTTTTTGTGAAAGCTTGCGTGGCGGCTTTGCAGCAATATCCGGAGATCAATGCGCGTATTGAAGGCGATGAAATTGTCTATTTTCGTGAGTGCCATATTGGCATTGCAGTGAGTACAGAAAAGGGATTGATGGTCCCTGTTTTGCGCAATGCAGAAAAAATGAGTTATGCTGAAATAGAGACAGCGTTGAAAAAGTTTGCTCAAGAGGCGAGAACGGGATCAATTTCGGTAGATGCTTTGCAAGGAGGGACCTTTACGATCACCAATGGCGGAACTTTCGGGTCCTTGCTTTCAACACCGATTCTCAATCCGCCGCAAAGCGGTATTTTGGGTATGCACGCCATCGTTAAACGGCCGATTGCAGTAGATGATGAAGTGCAGATCCGCCCAATGATGTATTTGGCGTTAAGCTATGATCACCGCATTGTAGATGGTCAGCAATCGATTGGTTTTTTAATGCACATTAAGAAAAATTTAGAAGAACCTGCGAGGCTTTTGCTTGGATTATGATGTAGTTGTGATTGGTGCAGGACCTGCGGGATATGTTGCGGCGATTCGCGCTGCGCAATTGGGGTTGAAGACGGCGTGCATTGAAAAGGGCAAGCTCGGTGGAACATGCCTGAATGTAGGGTGCATTCCATCAAAAGCATTGCTTCATTCGTCGGAGCTATTTTGGAAATTGTCCCATGAATATGCCGACAACGGGATCGATGTAAAGGGCGCTCGATTTGATTTGTCTTTGATGATGCAGCGTAAAGAAGGCATCGTTCGAGGATTTAATGCAGGCATCGAAGGACTGTTTAAGAAAAATAAAGTAACCTGGATTTCAGGGCAGGCTCGTTTGGCGAGTCCCACTTCTATCGATGTAGACGGGAAATCAATTTCAGCGCGCTATATCATCTTAGCTACAGGTTCAGAGCCGATTGCATTGCCGTTTTTGAAATTCGACGAAAAACAAGTCTTGTCTTCGACCGGCGCTTTGATGCTAGAAAAAGTGCCAAAAAGGCTTATTGTGATTGGAGCCGGCGTCATCGGAGTGGAATTGGGATCGGTGTATCGGCGGTTGGGAAGCGAGGTAGTATTCATTGAATTTTTAGATCGGATTTGTCCTGCGTTTGATGGGGCATTGTCGAGCGGTTTGCAAAAATGTTTATCGGCGCAGGGGATGGAGTTTTATTTATCACATCGCGTCATGTCAGCAGATCTGAGCGGTAGCGGCGTATCGCTAATGGCACAAGGTCCATCTAGTCAGATGCAATTCAAAGGCGATGCGGTGTTGGTTGCGATTGGGCGCCGTCCTTTTACAAAAAATCTCCAGTTGGAGGCAGCTGGCGTTCAATGCGATGAGAAAGGGCGTATTGTAGTCGACGCTTCATTTAGGACCAATGTGAAAACAATTTTTGCGATTGGAGACGTCGTGGATGGGCCCATGCTGGCGCATAAAGCGTCTGAAGAAGGAGTTGCTGTTGCGGAGTTAATAGCCAACCATCGTCCGGTTGTGGATTATGCTAGCATCGCGAGCGTTGCTTATACCTATCCCGAAGTTGCGGCCGTGGGGTTTACAGAAGAAGAACTCAAAGCAAAAGGGATTTCTTATCGAGTAGGGCAGTTTCCGTTTAAAGCCAATTCGCGCGCGCGGTGCAATGGCGAAGATGAAGGGTTTGTGAAAGTGCTTGCGCAACACGGGTCTAATCGATTGTTAGGCGTACACATTCTTGGAGCGCATGCTTCAGAGTTGATCGCCGAAGGGGCGTTTGCGATTCGAATGAGAGCTAGCGCAGAGGATTTAGCCGACACGTGCCACGCACATCCGACGCTAAGCGAGTCGTTAAAAGAAGCGGCTCTCGCTGCTGTCAAAGCTGCCATTCATATGTGAGCGGGCTCAGAGCGCTGCAGTTTGCGCCGCAGCAACGCGTGCCGCTTCATCAGCTTTTGCGTATGCCGCTGCAACTGCAGCTAAGCTTCCTGGTTTTCCCCCTGTTGCAACTGTCGCGGCAGGTACTGGGGAATGTAGTGGATTAGGTTCCAAGCCTGTTGGTCTAACCTCGGAGGCTCGCCTGCTTGGGGCGCTAGATGATGGTATTTGGGAAGATTGAGAGGGGGAGGAAAGTGTGTCAAAAAATGTTGTCAATGCTGAGCGATCTGTCTCATTGAAAAAGATGGGAAGAAATTCGTCTCTGTCCACTTGAATAGACAATTTGTTGGTTGATGAATCTCTTAGTAAGGTTACTGGAACCGTTGAATATTGATTGTTGCCAACAATGAGACGTATGCCTGTGGTGCCATTTTTACGTATGGCTTGCAACTTATAGATCATCATTTTGGCATAAGGTTCATCAGCAGGGGTAGCTAGCGTTTTCATCACTTCTATTACCGGACCTAATTCTGTAGATAAGGTTTCTGCACTGGATGATGGCTGTAAGGAAAGATCGACTGTATTTTGATATCGAAACTCTTTTGTATGTATTAATTCGTGTGGGATAAGCCACGTCCAATAAGTAAATCCTAACATACCTGCAACAGGAATTACTATTCCAGCGGCAGCAATGGCTGCTATGCCCGCGGTTGCTGTCATCGCTCCTGTTGTTGTTGCGACTTGAGCGCCCGTCAAAGCGTAGGTTAAACCAACTGTCGCGGCAACGGTTAATCCGCTGCCCACTGTTGCCGCTATAAATGAATGGTTTGAAGAATTGTATGTGAAAGAAACACCATCAGGATGCTCGGCAGTAAATATCTTGATCGAACGGATGGATTCGGATTCATTTTCTTGAGGACCATTGAGATTTGGGGAGACCCAAAAAACTTCTACTTTCGTTGCTTGCTGAAATAATGCAGCTTGCTCTGAATCCTGTTGGATTGCAGTTACAATGTCTGTCCAGGTCTTTGATGTCGGCTCTTTGCTGCCATATGGAGCGGTTTTAAGC
Organism: bacterium; assembly: GCA_021781995.1. Classification (GTDB taxonomy): domain Bacteria; phylum Chlamydiota; class Chlamydiia; order Chlamydiales; family SM23-39; genus CAITMJ01. The sequence goes on from JAJXVT010000003.1 coordinate 55,547, forward strand.
ACAGGTGTTAAAAAATGAGCTCTATCTTCTGGAGTAATAGATATCCTTCTGCTGCGTGAAACAGTTTCAGTCATTGGATTTGGAAATACATATGTTATGGAAGTACGGCGGTTATAAAGAAGGATTCTGTCCCCGGCAATCAATTGATTAACATTTGTAGTATCCGGGTCGAATGGGTGTACTAGCCCAAGTATGTTTGGATCGGTACATTTCTGCCAAGGAGAACCTGAGATATCGCGTTGAGACACATCCGATGGAGCTGCGGCCTCGAGACCTGCGCCAGCGAGAGGACCTGCTTGGGCAGCGGCAGGGGGGGAGACCTGGATTGGTGAGATGCTGTGCCCGTGAAGAGAGGAAGAGGCGGAGGCGGGGTCTGGTAAGTCAGGGGGCGAGGGCAGAGGTGGCCCACCGCAACGTATGCCAGAGGGACGACGTGTCATCTCCATCTCATTTGAGGATGGATACCGTGAAACAGCAGGTTGTGTAACAGTCGTAGAATTACTCATAATTTTAGTTTCTCTTTAATTATATAATTAATTATACCATAAATATTTATTTAAAATATATTATAATACACTTCTTCTGGCGAGAATCTGTATGTTTATGGTTATCAATGAGTTATGTTTTCTTCTAAGTGCGCGATGGGGCAGTAAAAAAGGTTGTGTACTCGTTCCGTTTGAAAGGTTTTTAATTCAAGTTTTTGTAGGGGCTATAGATCCATCCGCGGCTTGCTATATTGCAAAACCATTCAAATACACCGTCACATTCTTCGATTAAAGGCTGTATATTATCGAGGCGCGTGCCGTGTTGAAATTCTTGTAAAATTTGATAACGAGCCATGGACATCTCTTCAAAACAATCTTGATCAGCATTGCGAAACAAGACAAACTGAGAGATAGAGGAAGGTATTGAGAGTTTTGGGAAATCGTTTTGTTGCCAGTGATCGCAAGAATTTTTTAAAAGCTGTGATCGAAATTCCAAAATGGCCATCGTGGTTTTAGTCAATACAACGAAAGGCTGTAAAGCTAAAATGCGGTTTTCTATATTTGCTCCATCTTCTGTTGAAAGCGGAGCATGGCGCAGCGCGTATGTGAGATTTTCGTAAAGTTGATCCAATTGCGCTAATTGTACTGCAATAGCAGCACTTTTTTCATGAATGTGTTTTGCAATCCACTCTGGTAAAGCATGGCCGATATTGGCTAAAAACCAGTGTTTTGGCCTATGATCCATTAAGTAGGGCACGGCGATTTGTTCGTTAAAATCTTTGTATCCATAAAGCCGTAACAAGCTTGGGTATAATTTTTGTAAAACATTGAGAAGCCGCCACCAATATTGTTGCTGATATAATCCTATCCGCTCTTCTGCATTTAAATCGGGGCCTTGCTTGATGATTGCTCGTATTTTTTTACCATCTTCTTTAGCATAGATAGGAAAGCGTCCGGATTCTAAGGAATCTAAAGGCGATGAAATAATAGATGCAAACCAGTTTTGCCGATCGCAAAGCGAGTGTTGCAGCAAGCTTTGTGGATTTATAGACATAATAGACCTCTTTCGAAACTAGGGTTCTGTCGATTTTCGGGTTCTTTTGAGCCGCTGTTCGATTTAAATTTTAGGGGCCATATTCCCATCCATATTGCCCCTAAAATTTAAATCGAACAGCGGCCAAAATAATCCCAAAAAGCGACGAATCCTAGTTTCGAAAGAGGTCTAATGTTTCTTGTTGGAATTCTTTAGCCCGCAGAGCTTCTTTCCACGTATCTTCAAGTGGAATAAAACGATCATCCCATTCTAAAAGAGTCGAAACCCCTCGAGTTTTAGGATAGACTTGACGATAGATTTCCCAAACTTCATCGCATACTGCATGATCGTGAGTGTCCAGAACGTAACGCCCGTAGTCAGAATGACCTGCAAGATGAATTTGCACGACGCGGTGAAGGGGAATTTGCGTGTAGTATTGCTTAGGATTAAAACCGAGATTGCGGCTGGAAACATAGAGGTTATTGACATCGAGCATAATGGAAATATCCGCTTGTTCAACGACTTCGGATAAAAATTCCCATTCCGTCATTTCATCGTCTGTAAAATCAGCATTTGCAGATAAATTTTCTAAGGCAAATGGAATTTCTAAAAAATCTTGCACGATACGCGCTTTTTGCGCGACATACCTTGCAACGGATTTTGTTCTAGGCAAAGGAAGTAGATCGTGAAAGTGGGCGCCGGGTAGATGTCCCCAAGAAAGGTGATCGGATAACCATGGCGTTTTGGTTTTTTGAGCCAGAGTTTTGAGTTGGCGAAGATAATCCCAATCTAGTGGAGCGCTGCTGCCAATAGAAAGGGCTACTCCATGCATAACAACTGGGTAATGCTCTAAAATGCGCTCTAAATTATAAAGAGGAAGTCCTCCCTCCATATAATTTTCACTGATGATTTCAAACCAGTCGATAGCAGGCCACGTAGCAAAAATTTCCGGAAGATGCACCGATCGTAAACCAATGCCGATTCCTAAATTTGGAATGATTTGCTCTGTGGCCATAAATATCTCTCAGTGTGTCAAAGCATCGCGCTTTGCTTGAGTCGCTCCACTTTGAGTTTCAGTATTTGTTGAGCTATTGCATCCGCTGCTGCCGCCGCAAGAAGACGTTTGGCTTGAACAGCTGCTTTTGTCTGCGTCTTTTTTTTCTTCGCGAGTGCAGCCGCATACGGCGGTGCCCATTGCAAGACCCATCAAAGCCATTTTGAAAACATCTTTTTTATTCATGTTCTACTACTCCTTCCCCTTGAGTTTTTTAATTTTCTTATAGAATCTCTTTCGATATATAAAAAAAACTGGTTTTTTGTCAAAAAATGTTTTATATACTGAGCTTCAGATAATGATACTGAGCCGCTTAAGATTCTCTGGTATATATAGGTGAATATGTCGATTGATAAGCGCTATCTTCAGAGCGTTTTTTTTATGTTGCTGTCTTCGGTTGGCTTGACAATTACCGGTTTGCTGGCAAAAGTTGGTTTTCAAACCTTAACGTTAAATAGTCTTGTTTTTTGGCGTTTTTTTGTGTCCTTTTTGATATGCCTGTCACTTCTATGGTTATTTCGTAAATTGGATGAAGAAGTTGATTTAGGTCAGATTAAATCTCATGTTTTGCGGGCGATTTTTTTGCTTCTTTCGCAATATTCGTTTTATTATTATTTAGAGAAAGCCACTTTATTAGATGCTGTGGCATTGTTGAATACAGGTCCGTTATTTATTCCTATGCTTGAGCGTTGGATTATAGGTACTCGCGTACCTATGTCGGCTTGGGTAGGCATATTAGTTTCGTTTCTAGGTGTGATGTTAGTACTGCAGCCTGAAAATAGCATTATTGCATGGATAGGTTTATTGGGCCTTTTTGGGGGATTTTGCCAGGGAATGTCGCAAGTTTTGTTTGGTATGAATACAAAACGCGAAGCATCGGATATTGGTGTGTTTGTTTTGATGTTATTGCTAGCTGTGTTTAGCGCGATTCCTTATTTTTTATCCGGCGATCGCACTTTAGTGGAAGGGCAGGAGCTGGATTGGTCGGTTATTGGTATCTTAATAGGTCTTGGAGTTGCTTCTGTCGCCAACCAACTATTTCGTGCAGAGGCATATAAAAGAGAGAGTCCATCTCGATTAGCTGCATTTTTATATATATCAGTTTTATTAGCTGGTCTGTTTGACTGGTGTTTTTTAGGTGTTGTTCCGGATTTTGTTTCAATAGTTGGCGCAGTGTTGATTATTTTAGGTGGGATAATTAAAGTTTATTATGGGACTGTCCAATCATAAAATAAGGAAATGAGGTAGTTGCAAAACTTGAGCCCCCAGCAACATCGCCCTTTTGAAGCGGTTTGCGTCCCGCATCTTCGACCCAACTCTCTGGAGAAGGGTGCGATATTTGGGATTAGGCAGCTCTGCTGCCTGCGAAACCGGCCTCAAAATCATCGATTTTTCTGGGGGCTCGAGTTTTGCAACTACCTCAACTGTCTAGAAATAAATTCAAGTTGCTGCGGCCCAAAAAAAGGTAAAAATGATTGCCATCTTAGCAATTAAAATTAGAATGACTCGATGAAAATGACGCTCTAAAAATATTTTTACCTTATCTCCCCAGATCAGCATAGCAATGCCAATTAAGCCGAACCGAAGTAATCGCGCGGAAAAAATAGCAGAAAGATATGCCGGTAAGGCAAGGTGGAATACTCCTGCCGCTACACTCAGCGCTTTTAGCGGAAAAGGAATGAAAGCGCCTATGAAAATTGCCCCGCTTTCATATTGCATCAGTTGAGATGAAATGCGGTTGAATAGCGATTCTGATACTAGGTGCGGCACTATATAAGATCCGACAAAATCCCATAACAAATGGCCTAACATATACCCTACTAATGCGGAAAAAACTGAAGCTGTGGCTGCGATGAAAACGTATAAAAAAGTTCGGCGAGGGTTATGTAAACAAAAAAACATTAAAATAGCGTCGAGGGGAACAAATAAAAATAATTCTAATCCAAATAGAATTGCCACCCAAAAAGGAGCTTTCGACGAGCTCGCCTTCAAGGTCGCCCAGTTATATAATTTTGCAGTTCCTGTTTTCATCGAATAGCATTATACTATATTCCGAACTCTTATGATACTAAAACAAGATCTGTATTGTCCTCCTCTTTTCTTGGCTCCGATGGAAGGGGTTGGAGATAAGCCATTTAGGTCCGCGATGGCCCGAGTTGGAGGCTTTGATTGGGCTTGCACTGAATTCATTCGAGTGCCTTTGACGCCGCATATTGCAAGCCTGAGTAAACAATATTGTTCTACTGATACGGCGCCCATTCCTCAAGCAGCTCAAATCATGGGCTCCAATCCTGAGCACTTAGCTCAAATGGCTCTTGCGCTTCAAAAAAGAGGAGCTCCTAGAATTGATCTCAATTGCGGTTGTCCCTCCAATACGGTGACCGGTAAAGGAGCGGGATCGAGTCTTTTAAAAACGCCAGAACTATTATATAATATTTTAAAACAAATGGTTTCGGCCGTGGCAATCCCTGTCACGGCAAAATTGCGCGCCGGTTTTGCTGATACTTCGCTGTTTCGAGAGAATTTATTGGCAGCGCAAGAGGCTAAAATAGCATTTTTAACGTTGCATCCGCGAACAAAAGTCGATGGTTATGGTCCGCCTGCGCGTTGGGAATTGATTGCAGAGGCAAAGCAACTTTTGAAAATTCCTGTTATCGGCAACGGCGATATTAATACGGCAGATGACGCAGTGCGAATGAAGAAGCTCACCGGTTGCGATGGCATTATGGTCGGGAGGGGGGCAGTGGCCAATCCATGGATCTTTCATCAAATTCGAGCTAAATTCAATGAAAGTTTATATCAGGCTGATTCCGGCGCTTTTGAGCTGTATTTGCGGCATTATTTATCTGTATTGGATCCTCAATTAGAAACACGATCTCGAATTAGTAAACTGAAGCAAATGGCAAGTTATCTTTTTCGCGCGAATGATCGATTAACGAATGTGCGCTCTCAAGTTTTGAGCCGAACGTATGAATCAGAAGATGAATTCTTGTCTTTTATTTTAGGGTTTTACTTATAGGTAATTTGTGACTGTTTCCCGTCTACCAGCTATTAGTTTTTTTTATTCATCCGAGCAACCTAAAGAAATCGTGCGCGAAGGATTTTTTGAAGCTCTCTTGCAAAGGATGCGAGTTGCGCCTCAAGAAGGGAAGCTTTTATGTTATAGGGTGTTTCACGAAATTTTAAGAAAAGACGAGCCAATCATCAGCAAACTCGCTAAACGAGCTCTTCAAAATCGTTGGGATGAACTCTCTTTTCAAGAGAGAGTTCCCGCTCTTTTCGCAGCGATACAAAATCAAGAAACTAGGCTTTTTCAAACATTAGTTGTTCAGAATTTTTTAATGGATTTGTATTCCGAAGATCTCGGGTCTATTTTTTTATGGATCGCGCATGTTGGCAATGCAGAAATGGTCCGAGTTTTTTTGTGGAAAACGAGAGTTCCTCCTCAGTTGCGCGCGGATGCTTTGTTGCGTGCTGCGGATCGCGGATCTGAAGAATTAGTATATTCTCTTATGAAAGACAGTCAGATCTCAATGGGTACTTTTTGCAAAGGTTTGATTGCCGCAGCGGAAAGTGGATCTATCAAAACTGTGCAATTGTTTATAAATCATGTACAATCTGCAAATATACCTTCTCAAGCAACGCATAAGGCCTTTTGCGAGGCTTCCAAAAAAGGCCATGTTGCGATACTCCAGCTTCTTGTAGCATCCAAATTTTTTGCTCACATGAATAATAGGAGTTTTAACGCCGCCGTTTTAACTGCGGTCTATCATGGACACTACAGCGCCCTTGTATACTTGCTCTCTCTTCGGGATTATTTTTTAGATGTCGCATTGGATACTTATGCGGCAGTTTTAAATATCTGTTCCGAGGAAGGGTTGTTCGATATTGTGGAAGAATTGATCAGCTTTCCTCATTACGAACAAATTTCAATTCCAAATCTAGGAAATGCCTTTGTGTTAGCTGCGCAAAATGGACGTTGTCGGGTGATTGATGCTTTTATCAATTCTGAACGATTTGAAAGCATGGCTGTCGATGATTTTATACGTGCTTGGGGTTTATCTGCTTCGTTGGGTTTTTTTGACACTATCGAGCGTTTAATGCAATGCGATCGTGTAGAGCAAGTACCTGTAGATCAGTTTGAGATTGTCTTTTCAGTAGTTCTTTCTAATGGCTATTGCGATATTGCCCATCTTTTGATTCAAATGCCTCAATTCCATGCAATTTCTCCTGTTCTTTTGGAATATTATTTGAATTGTTCCAGTCAATAATTTATAGACCACATATATGTTCGATCATTTGAGAAATCAGCCGAAAGGGCTTTACTCTTTATTTTTTACTGAATTGTGGGAACGCTTTGGTTTTTACACGGTTCAGGCCATTTTGATCTTATACATGATCCATGGTTTGGGATATTCCGACGAGCGCGCGTATCTTTTGTATGGCACTTTTAGCTCGTTGATCTACCTCACTCCTGTTTTAGGCGGGTATCTAGCAGATCACCTTTTAGGATTTAAACGCTCGGTTATGATCGGGGGTGTTCTTTTGATGGTCGGCTATGCTGTTATGGCTGTGGAATCTGTCCAAACGTTATTCCTGGGTATGGCGATTATCGTAGTTGCAAATGGTTTATTTAAGCCAAATGTTTCGAGCATGATCGGCGATTTATATACGCGCGACGATCCTAGACGCGATAGCGGCTATACTTTGTTTTATATGGGAATTAATGTCGGTGCTTTGTTGCCGCCTTTGTTCATCGGTCGATTCGTGGATGCTGTTGGTTGGAATTGGGGTTTTTTAGTCGCTTCGGTTGGGATGGGGGTTGGATTTCTAACGTTTGTAAGTCAGCAAAAGGTGTTGGCCCATGTCGGCAAAACGCCTGTTGCTAGCCCGATGCATTCACCTAAGAAAAAAATCGGGTGTTATCTTTGTCTATTTACTGCAATCGTCTTGCTAGTCGGTGTTTTGCAAATTTTGTTTTCTAGGCCTCAAGAAACAAACTCCGTATTAGTATCTGCTTCGATATTGATTTTATCAGTTGTAATCTATTATTTGGCAAAAGAACCAATCCACGCACGTAAGCGTCTTTGGGCATGTTTAGTGCTCATAGCATTATCGGTCGGTTTTTGGGCTGTGTACGTACAGATGTTTACATCGATTATGCTTTTTGCTGACCGCAATATGACAAAAGATTTTTTAGGGATCAAGATTGATGCGGAATTTACTCAGTTTTTTAATCCATTTTTTATTTTGGCCTTAAGCCCTATTTTAAGCGGGTACTGGATAAAATTAGCTTCTAAATCAAAAAACCCTTCGATTCCAGTTAAGTTTGCATCGGGTGTTTTGTGCATGGCGATTGGTTTTGGTTTGCTGGGTGGAGCAATTGGTTTTTTTTCAACAGATGGGATGACGTCTCCATGGTGGTTAGTCGCGTCTTATTTAATTATGACTACCGGTGAGTTATTGCTATCTCCAATTGGATTGGCTATGATTACGCATCTGGCGCCATCGCATCTTGTCGGTATGATGATGGGGGTGTGGTTTTTAACTCAGTCGGCAGCATTTGCTGTCGGCGGTGTTTTAGCAACTTGGGCCGATATTCCGAAAGAGGCGAGTCTAGCTCAAGCATCCGCGATTTATTCTAAAGCTTTTCTAGAGTATGGGGCCATTTCTTTTTTACTGGCTATATTGGGTTTTTCCTTGGCTCCGTATTTAAATCGATTGATTAGGAAATCTCATGTGGAAAATTAGTTGGAAGATTGCGATATTGTCTGTGGCAGCGGCTATTGTGTTTTTCTGGGTTGTGAAAACTGAGTTGATCGCAACTTATTTAACAGAAAAAATCAAAATCCCTGTGACGATAGGACAAATTGAATTGGGATTGAGTCAATCTCAAATTATCGATTTTCAGATTCGAAATCCTCGGGGATTTCACTCTCATTTTGCTTTGCTAGCGGCCAACACATCGATTGCCTATCAACTGACAGAACTTTTTAGCAGCCCTTCTATCATTGATACCATTGAAATCGATGATGTGTTTTTGAGCATTGAACTTTTAAATCCTTTGGGAACTCAAAATAATTGGACAGTGATCGGAGAAAATATCCGTAAAAAAGAGGCTAAAGAGCGACTTCACGAAGTGGCGGTTCATACGTTGATAGTGCGCAACTTAACGGTTGAAATTCGCGGGTTGGGACTTTCCGGAGCCACTCAAGTAAAACAAATTCCTTATTTGCAGTTTGATAATATCGATAGTCATGAGGGCTTCCCGACAAAAGAATTGATTCAGGCTATTTTTGGCGGCAGCGGTTTAATGCAATATATTCAGGATATTTTTAATCCGCAAAACTTGTTGCCGAAGGCTTTATCGCCTTTTCAACTGTTTGGAATGACAGGGGGCTTGGAAAGCCCCCCGAATATGGACTGACGATTAGTAGTCCATTTCTCCGGCCGGCGCAGCGGCAGGTTTTTCTTGTTCTTCTTCGGTGATGATCGCCTCTGTTGTGAGGAGCAGACCTGCGACCGAAGCGGCGAACTGCAACGCGCAGCGAACCACTTTCGTTGGGTCGACGATCCCTTTGGCCATCATATCGACGTAAACATCTTCTCGGGCATCATAGCCTTCGTATGTTTTCATCGAAGCGACTTTCTGAACGATGATCGAGCCTTCTTTACCTGCGTTTTCAGCGATTTGGCGCAGAGGATATGCAAGAGATCGCAGAATGATTTCTGCTCCGATCTTGACATCTCCTTGCAGCGTCTTAATCAACGCTTCCAAAGCTGGCATGCTGCGAATTAACGCAGTGCCGCCGCCGGGGAGGATACCCTCTTCAACAGCTGCTTTTGTCGCTTCTTTAGCATCATCAACGCGGTCTTTTTTCTCTTTCATTTCGATCTCTGTCGCAGCACCTACTCGAATCACTCCAACGCCGCCAGAGAGTTTTGCTAGGCGTTCTTGGAGTTTTTCTCGATCGTAGTCGGATGTTGCTTCAGCGATTTGACGTTTCAGCAACGCAATGCGCTCTGCGAGGATTTTTTTGTCTCCGGAGCCATCGACAAGTGTCGTATCGTCTTTTTTGATGATGACTTTTTTGCAACGGCCGAGCATATCGACTGTGACTTTGTCGAGTTGGATGCCGAGTTCTTCGCTGACGAATTGTCCGCCAGTGAGAACTGCGATATCTTCGAGCATCGCTTTGCGGCGATCGCCGAAGCCGGGCGCTTTAACAGCGACGACTTTTAGGCCTGCGCGCAGACGGTTGACGACTAAAGTTGCTAATGCTTCGCCGTCGACGTCTTCTGCGATGATGAGAAGAGGTTTGCCCGATTCGGCAACTGCTTGCAAAATAGGGAGGAACTCTTTCATCGAAGAGATTTTCTTTTCGTAAATGAGGACAAGTGCGTTTTCATATTCGCACACCAAAGTTTCTGCATTGGTTGCAAAATAAGCAGAAACATAGCCGCGGTCGAAGTTCATCCCTTCGACGACATCGAGCGTAGTTTCGAAGCCTTTTGCCTCTTCGACGGTGATTGTGCCGTCTTTTCCGACCTTTGCCATCGCTTGCGCAATGATCGAACCGATGTCGCTATCGCCGTTTGCGGAGATAGTTGCCACTTGTTCGATTTCTTTGGAGTCTTTAATCGGTTTGCTCAAATGTTTCAATTCGTTGACGATCGCATTGACAGCAAGTTCGATACCGCGCTTGATGTCCATGGGATTTGCACCGGCAGTGACGTTGCGAAGCCCTTCTGAGTAAATCGCCTCGGCGAGCACTGTGGCAGTCGTCGTGCCATCGCCCGCTTTATCAGCAGTCTTGCTGGCCACTTCCTTGACCATCTGAGCGCCCATGTTCTCGTGTTTATCTTCGAGTTCGATTTCTTTTGCGACTGTAACGCCGTCTTTTGTGATCTGTGGAGAGCCGAATTTTTTATCGATTACCACGTTACGTCCTTTAGGACCCAGAGTGACCTTTACAGCCGATGCCAGAGTGCGCACGCCTTTGAGAATTTTGTGGCGGGCATCTTCCTTGAACTTAATGTTTTTCGGTGCCATAATTTTATGCTTCTCCTTAAATGTGTTAATCTTCGATGATTGCGATGATGTCGTCAGCTTTTAAAATGAGATACTCTTCATCGTCTAAAGTAACCTCTTGGGCAGCGTATTTGTCCATGAGGATCGTGTCGCCTACTTTGACCGGCATCGGGAGTAATTGGCCGTCTTCAGAGCGGGAACCTGGACCTACTGCGAGTACTTTTGCACTTTCTTGCTTTTTTTTCGCAGAGTCTGGAAGGATGATTCCGCCTTTTAATTTTTCTTCTGGCTCCAATCTCTGGGCCAAAACTCGATTACCAAGGGGCTTCAACGATACTTTTTTTGCGGTCTGTTGCGCCATATTGTTCTCCATTTTGTTCCGCCTTTGGCGACATTGCCTCGGGCGAAAGAGGTTTTTAACAGTTCTGGAAAAGGAATATAGCGGATGAGCTTATTTTTTGCAAACGCATTTAGCACAACGGCTGCTCGATTGCTAATCTCTCTGGCAGCTCCGCTGCAATTATATTGTAACCAATTAAAAATCAACGAGGAAGATATGGTTTTGTCGCGATCTGAACTTTCGAAAAATGACAAGTGGAATGTGGAAGCTCTCTATTCTTCCCCAGCTAAGTGGACAGAAGATTTTGCCAAAGCCAAAGGGGGGAGTGCAGAACCTCATTGGCCCGAGTTGCGGCAATATCAAGGAAAGTTATCTGATCCCCATTCTATCGCTGCTTATATGGAAAAATATTTAACAATAGACCGTCTTTTGGCCAAATTGGCTACTTATGCCCATTTGCGAGCAGATGAAGATTTAGGAGATGACGAAGCGAAGCGCAATTTCGGTTTAATTTCTTCTGTCAGCCATGAATTTCGACTTGAGACATCTTGGATGGAGCCGGAGCTTTTGGCCTTGAAGCAAACAGAGATCGATCGTCTTTTAGCTGATCCTGTGCTGAAACCATACCGATTTGCTTTGGAGCGGATTGTGCGGATGCGCCCCCATACTTTGAGCGCAGATAAAGAAGAGTTGCTGGCCTTGTCCGGAAAAGCATTGGACGCAAGTTATCAATCCTTTGCTGCTCTTTCGAATGCCGACATGACATTTGCATCGGCGACCGATTCATCTGGACAGCAGCATCCAGTTTCCAACGGCTCTTATTTAGCTCTTGTGTCCTCTCCCGATCGCCAGTTGCGCAAAAGCGCCTTTTTGAATTTAATGCGAGGTTATCAGAGCAACCTCAATACTTTATGCGAGCTTTTGCAAGGTCAGGTCAATGGCCATCAGTTTAACGCAAAAGCCCGCGGTTATGCCAATTGCGCTACTGCAGCGCTGTATACCAATCAAATCGACCCGGTCGTGATTACGCGTTTGATCGAGACGATTCGCAAGGGAAAACCCGCAATGGCCCAGTATTTGAAATTGCGCAAGCAAGTATTGAAAGTCGATGAGCTGCATGCGTATGATTTGATGTGTCCTTTGGTCAAAGATGTGGAAGAAAAAATTGATTACCCTCAAGCATGTCGATTGGTAGTGGAATCAGTTGCGCCGTTGGGAAAAGACTATCAAGACGCTCTAGCCCAAGGTTTGATGAAAGATCGTTGGGTTGATCCATTTGAAACTGCCCGCAAGCGCAGCGGCGCCTATTCCAGCGGATGTTATGATAGCATGCCATATATTTTACTGAATTTTCATGGCATGTTGAACGATGTAACGACATTGGCGCATGAAGCCGGGCATAGTATGCACAGTTATTTGAGCCGCAAGCATCAGTCTTACATTTATTCCCAGTATCCGATATTTGTCGCTGAAGTGGCCTCCACGTTCAATGAATTGCTTCTTTTGGACTTGCTTTATAAACAAGCCAAGACAAAAGAGCGCCGCGCGCATTTGTTGAACGACCAAATCGATCGAATTCGAGCGACTATCTTCCGACAAACCTTATTTGCGGAATTTGAACTGAAGATTCATAATTTAGTGGAGCAAGGCCAACCGCTCACTCCGTCTTTGCTCAATCAAATTTACGGTAATTTGCTGCGCGATTATTATGGCGAAGATCTCGTGATCGAACCTGAGTTGGAATCTGAGTGGGCCCGTATTCCCCATTTTTATTATAATTTTTACGTATATCAATATGCGACTGGTTTGTCTGCGGCGATGGCGTTGCATCAGCAAGCGACGCACTCGATCGAAGCTCGCGATCGCTATTTGCAGTTTCTTTCATCCGGCAGCAGCAAATATCCGTTGGACTTGTTGAAAGGTGCTGGCGTGGATATGACAAGTACAGCTCCCATAGAAGCTGCTGTACAGCGTTTTTCCGAGTTAGTCGAGGAATTGAAACGCAATTTGTAAAAACTCAAAGAGGGGCTAACGAACCAATTTTCAAACGGCGTATCTAGCGTGCGCCGTATGACGTAAGTAACTGAACGATCTCTGGATTGCCTCTGTTTTGCGCCCAGTAGAGTGGGGTGTGGCCGTCTTTATCTGGG